>JBBQLH010000069.1:0-22698 GCA_038327685.1 Solirubrobacterales bacterium | reverse complement strand
CAGCCTGGCATCGCCGCCGAACCGCTGAGCCCGCTCGCGCCGCCCCGGGAACACCACCCGCCACAAGCCGACCCACAACGCCCAACCCAGGACGACGACACCGCACGCCCCCTTGACAAACCGACCTCCACATCAGTCGAGGAGCACAACGTGGAGGGTCGGGGCAACCCGGCCCACCGCGTCCGCGAGGCCCATGAACTTCTTTACGGGGGGTCACCGCCCGAGGAGTAGGGTCGGCCTTCAATGGCGGCTCGCCCCCTCGCGGCGCTTGTGCTCGCCCTCGCGGTGACGCTTGCCTGGGCGCCCGCGGCGGGTGCTGCTCGCAACGGCCCGATCGCGTGGGCGCACCTGGATCGCCGCGGACCGGTGGTCGTCGAGAGCGACAGCGCCGGCGGCTCGATCCGGGATCTGCTGGGCCCGAGCGTGCACGCGGGGGCCGGGGTCTTCTCCCCCACCGGCGACCGCTACGCCTACCAGGGGATCGGCCGCGACGTCGTCGATCGCGTCTTCGTCGCCCACCTGCTGGGCACTGGCGCGGGGAGTCAGGAGGAGTTGCTCGGTGACAGCCGGCACCGGGGCTTCCGGATCAGCGACTGGTCTCCTGACGCGGCGCGCGTCCTCTACTACTTCGAGGACGACTTCGGCGGGCGCGAGGACGTGCCGCCCGAGCACCGCCTGAATTTCGTCCGCACCGCCCCGGGCGGCGGCTCCAACCCCATCCTGGTCCCGCGGGCGTTCACGCCGTCCGCGGGCGGGAGCTTCTTCCCCGACAGCCGGACGATCGCGATCGCGGCCACGACGCCACTGCTCGGGAGCGGGTTCGGATTCCTCCTGCGGGCGAACTCCGACGACGCTCGAGACCTGTCGCCGATCCCGACCGAGCTCAAGCTCGACGGGGTCACCGGCGTGCCGCACGATCCCGCGGTCTCGCCCGACGGCACGAAGATCGCGTACTCGCTCGATCTGACCCCGAGCTTCCGCGGCGCCGCCGACGACCTCGCCTCGCTCGTCGTGATCAACGCCGACGGCTCGGGCCGGCAGGTGCTCACTCACGGTCATCGCGACACGCGGCCGCAGTGGTCCCTCGACGGGCGGATGCTCACCTTCCAGCGCCAGACGCGGCTCACGCGTGACTGCGCGCCCACCAGTTCATGCTACTTCGAGTACGAGGTCTTCGTGATCGGGGCCGACGGTCGCGGCGAGGCCAACTTCTCCAACGACCCGCCGTACAACTTCGCTCCGGACTGGCGCCCGGCGCGCCCGCGCGCGGCGGCGGAGAGCATCCCGCTCGTGACGGTGCTCGCGAGCGCCGCGAGCCTGCCGCTCGCGCCGGGCAGGCCGCTGGCGTTGCAGGTGGTGTGCCCCAAGGGGCCGCGCGACTGCGCGGGGGTGGCGACGCTGCTCGCCGGCACGCACGTCGTGGTCGAGAAGCGCTTCCGCGTGCGCGCCGGCCGGTCACGCGTGCTCCGTGCCCGCGTCAAGGGCAAGCGGCTGAAGACGCGTACGCCGGTCGCGCTCCGGCTCGTCACGAAGGCGAAGCACCGGCGTGTCGCGACCCAGCGCGTGACGCTCAAGCGCCAATCGGCCCTGCGCGTCGGCTGCCCCGCGACCGGCCGCGCCGGCGACCCGCTCCTGTTCCGGGGACGACTGCGCGCGCCGGGGAAGCGCAAGGCGCGTGCGCTGCTGGCCCATCTCGAGAGCGCGGCGACCGGCCTCGTGCTCGACCAGTCGGTGAAGACCGCCGCGAACGGCAGCTTCTCGCTCTCGGCGGCGCCGCCGACCGACGGCCCGTGGACGATCACGCTGGCGTGGACCGGCGACCGCTCGGCGCGCGGGCGGGCGGCCGGCTGCGGGTTCGTGCTGCGCGGCCCGCCCGTCGTGCAGATCGCGCACCCCGGCGAGGGCGCGACCGTCGTCGCCGACTCCGACGTTGCGCTCGAGGGCGCCGGCGGCGACACCATCGACGGCAAGCTGGGCGCGCTGACGTGGACGATCGACGGCGCGGCGGCCGGGTCGGGCGGCGCGCTCACGACGCACATCCACGCCCTCGGCCATCACGTCATCGCGCTCACCGCCACCAACGGGGCCGGGATCTCCGCGTCGCAGTCGGTCGGCATCGACGTCGTGCGCCCGGTCACGGAGCCCGCGGTCGCCATCGTCGCGCCGAAGGACGGCGCCGATCTACCCAAGGGCCCGACGGACTTCACCGCGCAGGCGAGCGACCCCTATGACGGGCCGCTCACGGGCGACTCGGTCACCTGGCGCGACCACTACACGCCCGACGTCGGCTCACCGCAGGACGACCCGCTGGGGAGCGGCGAGCGCGTCCGGAAGACGCTCTTCGCGGACACGGCGGGCACGGTCCACACGATCACGGCGACGGCGACCAACAGCGCCGGCGCGGCGAGGACCGCGAGCATCACCGTCACCGCCCACTGATCCGCGCCGGCCGCGCGACGCGCCGGCTCGCGCGCCACTGGGCGAGCTGGGACCAGCCGGCGCGAGCGAGGCGCGTGACCCGCCGGCGGGCGACCAGGCTGACCGCCACGGCGACGGCGGCGACAAGCTCGAGGAGCAGCGGCGTCGCGCTCGGGGTGGCGCCGTGGGCGTTGGTCGCGAACGCCGCGGCGGGAGCGGCGAGCACGGCCGCGGCTCCGGCGAGGGCGATGCGGAACGCGAGCATGGGCGTCTCCTGGCTTGCGGGGTGGCAGCAGCGCAACGGCTGTTCACCTGGACAGAGACGCGAGCGGTCGTCCTGATACGTCCTAGTCGCCGAACCACTCCTTGAGCGGCAGCCGCGCGGCGAGCGGCGAGAAGTCCCCGGTGTCGCGGATCAGCTGCGCCGCTTCGGCCATGGCCTTGATCGCCACCCATGCGAGCGCGCCGCCGACGCTGATGCGGGTGCCACCGGCGTCGACGATCTCGAGCAGCGACAGCCCGGCATGCGCGAGCACGTTGACGGGCTTCCCGGTCGCTTCGACGATCGCCCGGATCTCCTCGCCGCTACCCAGCCCGGGCGCGTAGAGGACGTCGGCGCCCGCACGCTGGTAGGCCTGCAGGCGCGCGATCGTGTCGTCGAGGTCGGGGTTGCCGCGGATGTGGTTCTCGGCCCGGGCCGTGAGCGTGAACGGGTACCCAAGGCCTGCCGTGGCCTCCCTCGCGGCCGCTATCCGCTCCGCAGCGTGATCGCGGTCGTAGAGCCGGCCCGCGGGGTCGAAGTCCTCGATCGAGCCACCGACCGCGCCGACCTCGGCGGCGCGCGCGACCGCCCGTGCGGCATCCTCCGGGTCGGGGCCGAAGCCGTTCTCGAGGTCGACGGAGACCGGCAGGCCGCTCGCCGCGTCAAGCGCGCCGACGTGCTCGGCAAGCTCGTCGAGCGTCACAGCTCCGTCGAGTCGCCCGAGCGTGAACGCGAAGCCGGAGCTCGTGGTGGCGAGGGCCTTGAAGCCGAGCGCCTCGAACACCCGGGCCGAGCCGGCGTCCCATGGATTGGGGATCACGAACGCCTCGCCCTCGTGCAGCGCCTTGAACGCCTCGGCCTTGCGGATCTGTGTCTCCGGAATGCTCATTCCTCCTCCCCCGCGACGCGTAGGACGACCTTGCCGCGCGTGTCCCGCGACAGGCTGCGCTCGAACGCGGCGCGCGCGTCGGACAGCCCGAACACCCCGTCGATCGCCGGGCGCAACGTGCCGGCGTCTATCTGCTTGGAGATCTCGAGCAGCTGCTCGCGGTTCGGCTCGACGACGAAGTAGACGCCGCCGGCGGGCGTCTCCTCGGCGACCGACACGAGCCTGCCGCCCGCGCGCAAGACCGCGGGCGACCGCTGGAGGTGGTCCCCACCGGCGGTGTCGAAGACGAGGTCGACGGGCTCGATCTCGTCCTCGAAGCGGGTGGTCGAGTGGTCGATGACCTTGTCGGCGCCGAGGGCCCGTGCCGCGTCGACGTTGCGGCTCGACACGGCCGCGATCACGTGGGCGCCGCGCTCGCGGGCGATCTGCGTGGCGAACCGGCCCACCCCACCGGTCGCGCCGTGGATCAGGACACGCTGGCCCTCGGCGAGCTGACCGTGGTCGAAGAGCGCCTGCCACGCGCTCAGCGCGGCGAGCGGGACGGCGGCCGACTCGACGTGGTCGAGTCGTTGGGGCTTGGGGGCGAGCAACCCGGTCGGCACGACCGCGTAGTCGGCCGCCGCGGTCGAAGGCGGTGAGGGCGTACACGGCCTCACCGACCAGGCTCTCGTCGACGTCGGGCCCGGTGTCGGCGACGACACCCGAGAGCTCGTACGACGGGATCGCGGGGAGGCGGTCGGTGGGCCACTCGAGCTCGTCGCGGGTGATGGCCGCGGCGTGGACGCGGACGAGGGCCTCACCGGCTCCCGGTTCGGGCGTCGGGATCTGCTCCGAGACGAGCCCGTCGAGGCCCTCGTCCTTGAGGAGGATCGCACGCATGGTCGCGGGAGGGGGCAACGGCTCGTCGGTCACTCGGGCTCGCTTTCGTCGATTGGGGCGTTATGCACGGTAACGAGCGTGGGCGGGCGGAGCGGGCCGCGTCGGCGCGTGGAGCGGCTAGGCGGGGATGAGCGCCGCGGCCACGAGCAGGAGGACCGAGGGGACGAGGACGAGCGCGACGACGAGCTGGACCTGCGGCGCGGCTCGGGCGGCGCGCTCGGCGTGTGCGCGGGCGGATCGCGAGCGCGCTTCGGCGGCTTGGGCCTCGAGCGCGGGTCCGAGCGGCGCACCGTGGCGAGCGGCCCTGCGCAGCGTGGCGATGAGCGGCCCGATCCCGGCGGCGGGGCAACGGCGCTCGAAGTGCGTGAGCGCATCGGCCGCAGGGACGCCGAGAGCGACGGCATCCGCGGCGCGGTGGAGCTCCCCGGCGAGCGTGCCGGGGTGCCGCCGGCCCACCTCGGCGAGCGCCCGGCCGGCCGAGAGGCCGGCCGCGACCGCCACGCGCAGGAGATCGAGAACGTCCGCGAGCTCCGCCTCGACCGAGAGCCTCCGCTGCCGCGCACGGCGTCGGAGCCAGACGTCGGGAGCGAGGAAGGCGCCGACGGCCGCGACCGCACTGGCGGGCACCCCGAGCCGGCCGGGCAGATCGGCGACGAGCGGCAGCGTCGCGAGCAGCGCGACGAGCGCCGATCCGGCCTTGACGGCCATCACGTCACCGGGCGGGGTCTGGACGCCCGCGACCTCGAGCCGCGCGGCGAGGTCACGCGGGGCACGCCTCGCCAAGCCTCGCCCTGCCCGGGCGAGCAGCGCCAGCGCGAGGCGCCGGCCGCCGGTCGCGCGGCGGGCGCCGCTCCAAGCCTGGGCGAGATCGGTGGCGCCGAGGGCGGCGACGCCGCCGGCCGTCGCGGCGATGAGGGTCGCGGGGGTCACGGGCGCCTCACCCGCACGATCCGGTGGATCGCGACGAGGCCGATGGCCTGCAGAAGCAGCGCGCAGACGGTGAGGGCGGCTGGAAGCGGCGCGGCGATCAGCGCGGCGACGAAGCCGGGCGCGGCCAGCTCGGCGAGCGCCGCCGCCGCGACCGGCAGCGCCACCACGAGCCACGCGGTGAAGCGGGCCTGGGCTGTGGCGGTGCGGGCGTCACGCTCGAGCCGCTCCGCGGCCTCGAGCGCCGCCGCGAGGTCGCGCAGCAGCGCCGGCAGGTCCCCGCCGGCGTCGCGCTGGAGCAGGATCGCGGCGATCAGCGTGTCCCAGGCGCGGCAGCCGGCGCGGAGACGGAGGCGCTCGAGCACCGCCTCCGTCGGCTCACCGAAGTCGAGCCCGCGCGCTGCGATCCGAAGCTCATGGCCCGCCGCTCCCTGCAGGCCCGGCGCGGTCTCGGCGAGGGCGCCCCGGATCGAATGGCCCGCCCCGATCGCATCCGCGACCGCGCGAGCCGCGCCCGCCGCGCCGCGGCCGACCTCCTCGCGGTAGCGCGTTCGGCGCGCGCGGACGACGGCGAGCACCGCCGCCGGTCCGGCGAGCGCGGTGAGCGCCCCGAAGATCGGACCGCTGAGGAGCCAGCCACCCGCCAGCAGCGCGCCGGCGGCGAGCAGCGCCAGCCGCCGCCGCTCCGCTCCGCTCGGCGCCCGGCCCTCATGGCGGGCACGCGCGAGCGGCGACAGCGCGAGCGCGAAGCGATCGGCGACGCGCGCGCCCTCCGCCGTCGCGAGGCACTCCCACGCCCCGAGGACGCCGGCGCCGGCCGCAGCCGCGGCGAGGAGCGCGGCCGAACTCATCTCTGCGCCATCGGCGCGGCCCGTGCGACGGGGGCGAGCCGAGCGGCGCCTCTCCGTCGCTCCCCCGTCGCTGCCCGTGCGCCGGGGCCGAGTTGAGCGACCCTCATCCCTGCCCCGTCGGACCGACGGGGTCGGGCTGAGCGGCGCTCCCCCGGGCCAGCCGGCCGGCGAGGTCGTCGCCGAGCGGGGCGCGCCATGTCGGCCGGCCCGCGCGCAGCGTGTAGATCTCACGCGCGGCCGCGCCTCCCGCCACGCGCACCACCTCGGCGACCGAGGTCACGCGGCGGGTGCCGTCCGCGGCGCGGGCCTGGCAGACGACGAGGTCGATCGCGTCGGCGACCTGCTCACGGATCGCGGCGTGCGGCAGGCCGACGTCGGCCATCAGCGCGAGCGTCTCGAGCCGTCGCAGCGCCTCGGCGGCGCTGCCGGCGTGCACCGTGCAGAGCGAGCCGTCGTGGCCCGTGGAGAGTGCGGTGAGCATGTCCAGCGCCTCGGGACCGCGAACCTCCCCGACGACGATGCGGTCGGGCCGCATGCGCAGCGCATTGCGGACCAGGCGACGGATCGTGACCTCGCCGCGGCCTTCGAGATTCGGTGGGCGTGCCTCGAGCCGGAGGACGTGCGGCTGACGCAGGCGGAGCTCGGCCGCGTCCTCGATCGTCACCACCCGCTCGCCCGGGTCGATGAAGCTCGACAGCGCGTTGAGGAGCGTCGTCTTGCCCGAGCCCGTGCCGCCGCAGACGAGCAGGTTGCAACGCCGGCGCACCGCCCGCGCCAGCAGTTCGGCCAGCGGCGCGGTCAGCGTGCCGTTCTCGACCAGCTCCTCAGGGCTGAAGCCGCGGCGGCGGAAGCGGCGGATCGTGAGCACGGGACCGTCCAGGGCGAGCGGAGGGACGACGACATTGACGCGCGAGCCGTCCGGCAGGCGGGCGTCACACAGCGGCTCCGCCTCGTCGACGCGGCGGCCGAGCGGCGCGAGAATGCGCTCGATCGCGTGCCGCAGCTCGGCGTCGGTCGTGAACCGGGCCGCGGTCGGCTCGAGCCGACCACCGCGCTCGACCCAGGCCGGCGCGGTTCCGCACACGAGGATCTCGTCGACCTCGGGGTCGGCGAGCAGCGGCTCCAGCGGCCCGAGCCCGAACGAGCGCTCGGCGATCCGCTCCGCGAGCGCCTCGCGGGCGCCCTCGTCGAGCATCCCCGCCTCGCGGTCGACGAGGGCGCGGATCCGAGCCTGGGCGTCGTCAGGCCCACCCGGCTCGGGCGGCTGCGCGAGCATGCGCTCGCGCAGCGAGCCGGCGAGGCCGTCGAGGGCGGCCTCGTGCCCAGCGGCGTCCATCACGGGCGACCGGCGCCGCGGCACGCGAGATGGTCGTCGGCGTCGATCACGGGCGTGCCACGCCGCGGGCGAACGGGTAGCCCGGCTGCGCCGGGATCGCGATGCGCAGCCGGACGGCGGCCGGCGCGCGGCCGGTCGCGGAGAATCGGCCGAGGCCGTCGGTGCGCAGCGCCGCGCGGGTCGACCAGCTCGCTCCGCGCCGCGCCTGGAGCCGCACGCGCACGCCCGCGGGCGGTATGCGACCGCCGAGCAGCCGCCCCGAGACGAGGGTCAGGCCGCCCGCTCGGCGGACTCTGACGTGGCCGGTCGCACGGACCCGGAGCCGTAGCTTCGCCACGGCGCGGCCGTAGACCAGCCGCAGATGCCGCGACGGGCCGATCTTGGTGAAGGTCGTCAGGCGCCCGTCGCGCCGGGTGCGCACACCCGTGACCGCGCGCCAACGTCGCCCGTCGATGCGCTCGAGCATCCGCACAGCCGTGCGTGGAAGCGGGCGGCCGGCGCGATCGGTCAGCCGGCCACGGATGCGGACGCGGGTCGGCCAGCGGACCGTCGTGGTGTGGAGCCGACGGCGGCCTCGTTCCAGCCAGGCCGTCAGTCGGCCCTCCGGGGAGCTCGGAGCCGCCGCGGAGAATCCGCCGCTCGGGCCCGTCCCCCGGTCGTCGGCGACGACCGCGCTCGGCGCCGACGCGACCCGCACGCTGCCGCCGGCGTCGGACGCGGCGACGACCGCTCTGACCCGGCGGCCGACGTCGCCGGACCGCAGTGCGTAAGTGCGCTCGACCGCTCCCCCGATCTCCGCGCACTCCTCACCCGACGCATCGCACCGCTGCCAGCGGTACGCGTAGGCGACGTCCTGCCCGGCGAACCCGGTGGGCTCCGCGGTCAGCGCCTCGGAGACGGCCGCCTCGCCCGCAAGCGCGAGTGTGCCCGCGGCCGGCGGCCGATTGTCGACCAGGATCGCGGCGTCGGCCGTGCGCGCGTTGCCTGCGACGTCCTCCACCCGCGCGGCGAGCGAATGCCGGCCGTCGGCGAGCGTGCGCGTGTGTCGAGCCGGACACGCGCCGGGGCGTCGAGCGGGCAGGGCACCCGGCGGATGACGTGGCGCATCGGTCCGACCGACGCAGGCACCGTCCCGCAGAGCGCGCCGCCGGCGAGCGCGTGGCCGTCGACGGACACGGTCCGCTCGAACACGCCGCCGCCTTCGTCCGTGGCCCCCACCGGCAGGTCGACCGTGCCGCGGACATGACCGCCGGGCGCGCCGATCGCAGCTTGCGGTGCGCGGTCGTCACGCAGCACGACGGCGAGAGCGTGAAACCGCGCCGCGGGCTGGCCGCCCTCAAAACAGGGGCCGCGCAGGTCGCAGCGCGTACCGATCCGCAGCGCGTCGGCGCCGTGCGGGTCGGCGACCACCCGATCGCCGCCGAAGTCGATTGGATCCGCGCCGATGTAGCCGCGCGCCGGGTCGATGTACTCCCAGCCACCACCGTGGCCCGCCTGCACGACGAACGTCGGCACCGCCCACGCCCCGGCGCCTGAGAGGTGCGCGCGGTACGTGAGGACGAGACGAGAGATCGACGTGCCGGACGGGGCGTCGAGCTGGAAGAGGTTGGGCGCCTGGCTCCCGGTCGCGTAGATCCCGAGACCGCTGCGCCCTGCCGCGCAGTCCTGTCGCGACGGATAGGTGCCCGACTGGAGGAACCAGCCGTCGGCCGGGCGGGCGACGTGCCCGGGACCGAGGGCGCCGGCGAGGTCGGCGCAGCCGACGAGAACGTAGGACACCGCGTGCGCGGGGCTGGGTGCGATGGCGAGCATCGCGACGGTGAGGATGAGCGCGGTGAGTGGCTTCTTCATGGGCGCTTAGAGGCGGTTGGCCAGCCGGACTCGCCCCCCTCAGCCGGTTCGCGCGAGCAGCCTCACCTCGCGCGCTCCCGCCTCGACCGAGGCGAGGGCGAGCGCCTGGCGGGCGGTCACCCGCAACGTCGCGGCGACGCGCGCCGCGTCCCCGCCGTCCGTGGCCGCGAGCGGCCGCGCGGAGAGCACGTCGGCGCCGGCAAGCGCGAGCCGCGCGGCGCCGCGCTCGGGGACGACCACGACGTCGACGCGCGCGCCCGCGACCACGAGCTCGGCCGAGCCGGTGCCGGCGACCTCGATCGCCCGCTCGCCGCGGCGGATCGCCGGCGGGCGCGGGGCGGTCTCGTCCTCGAGCTCGCCCGGGCCGAGGTAGGCGCCGCGGGTCACGCCGGCGACGAGCCGGCGGCCTACGACCTCGTCGGGTACGGAGGCCGAGCCGACGGGCGCGTAACGCGCCGGGATGCGCCGCAGCGCGAGATCGGCCGGCCGCATCCGGCGACCGGGCGCCAGGTCGCGGTTCGCGACGACGACGTCGACCAGCGGCGCGAGCTGCGCGCGCACCGCGGCCTCGCGGCGGCCGACGTCCGAGGCGGCGAGGCCGCCGAGCGCGAGCGCGAGGCCGATCAGCAGCGCGCCGCGGCGCCGCCGGCTCATCGGCCGGGTGGGGGCGATCCGTCGGCGCAGGGCAGCTCGAGCACGAGGCACGCGCCGCGTGCACTCGGGGCCGCTGCCAGCCGCCCGCCGTGGCGCTCGGCGATCCCGGCCGCGATCACGAGCCCGCGGCCGCGCCCCGACCGTGCCGACCGGCCGACGAGACTGCGCACGCCGCCGCGCCGAGCGCCGTCCATCAGATCTCGCACCGGCCCGGGGAGACCGGGCCCGGCGTCCTGCACCTCGACGCGCACGCGACCCGCGAGCACGCGGCCGCGCACGCGCACGGGTGATGCGCCGTGCTCGACGGCGTTCGCGACGAGGTTGCCGCACGCCTGCGCGAGCCGGATCGGGTCGGCGCGGACCAGCGCGCGGCCACGCAACGGCTCCACCGCCAGCTCGGCGCCGAACGCGCGTGCCAGCGGCTGCCACGCCTCGGCGGCGTCGTCGAGCAGGGCGCCGACGTCGACCAGCTGAGCGCGCTCGCCCGCGCGCCGCCCGTGACAGGCCGCCGCGAGGTCGTCGAGCGCCAGCGCGGCGCGGCGCAGCTCCAGGTCGACCGCCGCGGCGCGCTCCTCGTCCTCGAGCGCGTGGAGCCCGAGTCGCGCCGCGCACAGGGGGCCGCGCAGCTCATGGCCCGCGTCGGCGACGAGCGCCGCGTTGCGGACGAGCCGCGCCTGCAGCAGCGCGGCGAGCGCGCCGCACATCGCGGCAGCGGCCCATCCGAGGGAGGCGAGACCACTCACGCCGCCACCTCCACCGGGCCGTCGATCAGGCGGTACCCGACGCCCCATACGTTGACCACGAAGCGGTCGCCGCCCGTGCCCAGCTTCTGGCGCAGCCGGCAGGCGTGCGAGTCCAGGGTGCGGGTCGCGCCCATCGACCTGAAGCCCCACACGTCCCTCAGCAACTCTTCCTTCGTGAATACGCGCGTCGGCGAGGCCGCCAGCGCCTTGAGCAGCGCGAACTCCTTCTGCGACAGCTCGACGCGCCGCCCGCGCAGGCGCACCTCGCGCGACGGCGGGTCGATCTCGAGGTCGCCGACCCTCAGGCGCCCGAGTGACTTGCGCGGCTGCGTGCGGCGGAGGATCGCCGCGACCCGGCCGCGGAGCTCGGCGTAGGAGAACGGCTTGCAGACGAAATCGTCGGCCCCGCGCTCGAAGCCGCGCACGCGGTCGAGCTCGGACGCGCGACCGGTGAGGATCACGAGCGGCACGCCGGGATCGAGCCGCGAGGCGACGCCGTCTGCCGCGCGCACCTGCCGGATCAGATCCAGCCCCGAGCCGTCGGGCAGCCCGAGGTCGACGAGCGCCATGTCGGGCTGCCGGTATTCGAGCAGCCGTACGGCGTCGCGCACCGAGTCGGCGAGCAGGACGTTGAACCCGTCCGCAGTGAGGTTGTCGGCGAGGAACGTCCGCAGCCCGAGGTCGTCCTCGACGAGCAGGAGGGTGGTGGTGTCGGTCACGCCGGCGTGGAGGCGAAGCGGAGAAAACTTCGCCCCACGACACATGGGGTGCTCACCCGACTCGACTCGCTCATGGAGCTGCCGATAAAGGAAGTTAGGTGGGGCGGGCCAAGCATCCTTGCCTTCTCCATGCCCGCCCCGCCGTCTGTATCGACCGGACCCTGCCTACAGGCGTAGGGGGTCTGGACGCATGTCCAGAACGATCAGCCTTGCACCTGACGTAACGTCAGGCCTTACGGTCTCCCCATGTGGAAGATCGGCGAGCTCGCGAGACGGACGGGGCTGACCGTTCGGACGCTCCATCACTACGACCAGATCCGGCTCCTCTCCCCCGAGGAGCGCTCGGACGGCGGACACCGTGTCTACGGCGAGGCCGACGTGCGGCGGCTGTACCGGATCGTGTCGCTGCGCTCGCTCGGGTTCCCGCTCGACGCGATCGCAACGGCGCTCGACCACGAGGACTTCGACCCGCGTGCGGCCGTCGAGGACCACCTCGCGCGGCTCGAGAGCCAGATGGAGCACCAGCGGCAGCTGCAGGCGCGCCTGCGGGGACTGCTCGAGCGGCTCGACACCGACGACTTCCTGACCACGATCGAGGAGACGACGATGGCCCAGCGCTATTACAGCCCCGACCAGCTCGACCAGCGCCGGCAGGCGCTCGGCGAGGACGCGATCCGCGACGTCGAGCGCGAGTGGGCGGAGATCTTCGCCACCCTGCGCGCCGAGATGGACGCGGGCACCGACCCGGCCGACCCGAAGCTGCGCCCGCTCGCCGAGCGCGGGCGGGAGCTCGTCGCGATGTTCACCGGCGGCGACCCCGGGATCACGAGCCCGCTCAAGGAGATGTGGGCGAACGAGGACCCCGAGAGGGTCTCCCGCGGCATGGTCGACGCCGAGGTGTGGAGCTACTACGGCGAGGTGCAGGCGGCCGTCGGCTAGCTTCCCGCCCATCCGGGTCTTCCTCGCAGGGGCCAGTGGTGCGATCGGCCGCCGGCTGGTGCCGGCGCTGATCGCCGCCGGCCACGAGGTGACGGGAACGACGCGCTCCTCGGAGCGCGCCGGGGCGATCGCGGACGCCGGCGCGACGCCGGTGCTCGTCGACGCCTTCGACGCACCCGCGCTGGCCCGCGCCGTCGCGAGGGCGCGCCCGGACGCCGTCGTCAACCAGCTCACCGACCTCCCCCAGGCTCCGAGCCCGCGCGGGATCAAGGCCGCCTACGCCGCCAACAACCGCGCCCGTCGCGAAGGCGGGCGCAACCTGCTGGCCGCCGCCCGCGCCGCGGGGGTCGAGCGCTATCTGGCCCAGAGCGTGGCGTTCTTCTACCGGCCGACCGGGGAGCCGCGGCTATGCGACGAGGCCACGTCGCTGTGGACGGACGCGCCCGGCATGATCGGGGTGGCGGCCAGGGTGGTCGCGGAGATCGAGGGCGACGCGCTCGCGGCGGGCGGGGTCGTGCTGCGCTACGGCTTCCTGTGCGGCCCCGGCACCTGGTACTCGCCCGACTCCGCCGTCGCCGCGATGGTGCGCAAGCGCCGTTTCCCTATCGTCGGGAAGGGCGCCTACTCCTTCGTACACGTCGAGGACGCCGCGGCAGCCACCGTCGCCGCGCTCGACGCGCCGTCCGGGATCTACAACGTCGTCGACGGCGACCCGGCGCCCACCTCGGCGTGGCTGCCCGCCTTCGCCGCCGCGATCGGCGCGCCGCCGCCGCGGAGGCTGCCCGAGCTGCCGGTCAGGTTGCTCGGCGGCCGCGCCCTGGTCGCCTGGCAGGAATCCCTGGAAGGCGCGGACAACGAGCGCGCCCGGGCGACCCTCGGCTGGACAGCCGTCCATGCGACGTGGCGGACGGGCTTCCGCGACCCGTAAGGTTCCGCCATGGCGCGCATGGCGCGAAGGACGAAGGCGAACGAGTGTCGGCAGTGCTCGACGTTCTGCGACCGCGTGATCAAGCCCTCCTCGTGCATCGCCTCGAACTGCCCCGCGCTCTACCAGTACGACGATCCGCTCAGCGGGCGGCGCTACATGGGCTGCATGCACAAAGTCTTCGCGACGGAGATCGACGTCGAGCTGTTCGCCGAGGCCGAGAAGAGCCGCTCGGGCTTCGGTGTGGTCAAGCTCGCCGGCCAGCCGCGCGAGCGCTGCTCCTTCCAGATCGAGCGCGCGTACACCGACGGGGGCGAGTGCGTCAACCGCCGCTTCTTCGACTGGCCCGAGGCCGCACCGGGCGCGGTGCGGGCGTTCGACCTGCGCGACCGGCTCTGACGGACCCGCTCGCAAGCTCGCGCCCGTGAAAGATCGCCTTCACGGGGCGCGCCGAAGAAGGAACCAGGCCTAAGATGCAGACGCCTCGGGCACGGCCCTGGCGGAAGCACTTCTCTCTCATGGATTCCACCCGCCGCGGCAACTACGACTCTGGCCAGGATTACGTCCTGGAATACGGCGAGCTGCGCTTCACCTTCAACGAGCGCGACTTCTCCGAACGGGTCGAGCAGGCGGCGCTGAAGCTCGGCTTCGTGGCCTCGCGGCTCGAGGGCGTCGAGCTCGAGGACCTCGTCAATCTGGCCGTCAACGGCGAGGTCGCCGACCCCGCCTCCCCCCTCGGCGAGCACGTCAACGACTGCTGGCCCGAGCTCGTCGGGCCCGCCGAGCGCTCGCTCGTGCACTGGCTGCGCCGGCTCGTCTTCCGCTCGGCCTGGCTCGACCAGCGCGTCAAGGAGGGCGAGCTCGACGTCGCCTTCGACGAGTCGACCAACACGTTCGGCTACATCCAGCCCGAGCGCGACGATGAGCCGATCGAGCTCTCCCCCGAGCCCAACTGGGGCCGGGTCGCTTACACGCCGCGGTAGCGGGGTAGTCACGCGCCATGCGGGTTCTGGCGCTCGTCTTCCTGCTTCTGCTCGCCGCTCCGGCCCGCGCCGCCGAGCCGACCGCTCCGCCGGGCGCGTTCGTCTCGCTCCACGACGTCGACCCGTCCGTGGTGATCGAGATGCGCTACCTCACGAACCACGACTTCATGGGCAGGCGCGTCCCGGGCTACCGCGAGAACGTCTGCCTGCTCACCCGCCGGGCGGCCGACGCGGTCAAGCGCGCGCAGGCCGCCGTGCGCGCGCGGGGCTACACGCTCAAGGTCTACGACTGCTACCGGCCCCAGCGCTCCGTCGACGCCTTCGTCAAGTGGGGCAAGGACCTCTCCGACCAGCGGATGAAGCGCGAGTTCTACCCGCGCGTGGCCAAGAAGGTCGTGTTCAAGGAGGGCTACATCGCCAAGCAGTCGGGGCACTCACGCGGCTCGACGCTCGACCTCACGCTGGTCAAGCTCCCGGCGCGGCGCCAGGAGCACTACTCGCGCGGCGATCGGTTGCGCGACTGCGCCGCGCCAGTGGGCAAGCGCTTCCGCGACAACTCGATCGACATGGGCACGGGCTATGACTGCTTCGACCCGCTCGCGCACCCGTTCAACGCGCGCATCCGGGGGAAGCAGCGGGCCAACCGGCTCAAGCTGCGCGAGCCGATGATCGCCGCCGGGTTCAAGGGCCTCCCCACGGAGTGGTGGCACTTCACCCTCAAGAGCGAGCCCTACCCCGACACGTTCTTCGACTTCCCGATGGAGAAGGCCTCGCTCCGCTAGGGCCCGGCGTTCCGAACGGGCGTCAGGCGCCGGCGGCCGTATCGGCGCGCGCCTTCGCGATCGCCTCGGCTCCCGCCTCGCCCACGAGCAGCTCCGGCCGCATCGTGCCGCTGGACGCGAGGTCGAGCGCGGGGAAGCGGCCCATCGCGGTCAGCGCCGCGTCGAGGGCGATCACGGTCGTCTCGCCGCCGAGCTCGGTGGGGGCCGTCGCGATGACGGTCACCGAACCGCCGTCGGCGATGTTGCGCGCGGCGGCCAGCGTGCGCCGCGCGACGGCCGGCGGCACGTACTCGAGCGAGTCGATGAGCACGACGGCGTCGGCGCCGCGCGCGGCGACCCGGCGCGCCTGCTCGACCGCCTGCTCGACGGACTGGCCCTGGGCGTCGGACGAGGCCGCGAAGGTGACGGCGCTGGCGGGCGCGGCGGCGCTGCTCTGCCACTCGGCGATCTCCTCGGGACGCACGCCCGCGAGCACGACGCTGAGCTCGACGCCGCCCTGCTCGGCGAGCGCGGCCGCGATCCGTCGCAGCGCCTCGCTCTTACCGGCGCGCGCCGGGCCGACGATCGTGACGCGCGAGCCCTTGCCGAACGGCGTCAGCCACTCGATCGCCTTGACGGTCGGGTCCTCGGAGCCGAGCGCGAGCCGCTCGGCGGGGAAGATCACGGGCAGGTCGTCGAAGCGGGTGCCCTCGGAGACCTCGTCGGCGGGCTTGCCGTTGATGGTGTCCACGCGCACGAGCGAGGGGAAGCGCTCCGAGCGCCGCGGCGGGCGCATCGGGCCGGCGACCTTGTCGCCGGAGACGAGCTCGCAGCGCTTGACCTGGGCGGCGGAGACGTAGACGTCGTCGTCGGACGTCTCGCCCTCGGTGAGGCGGACGAACGCGGAGCCGTTGCCGAGCAGCTCGATCGTGCCCTCGACCTGCTTGTCCTCGGCCTCGGGCCGGTCGGCCTTCTCGCCGCGGCCGCCGCGGCCACCGCGCCTGGGGGCGTCATCGTCCTCGTCGCGGGCTCGGCCACGGCCGCCGCGCGAGCGGGGCTCGGCCTTCGCGGGCGCGTCGTCGCCGTCATCGTCGCCGCGGCCACGGCCGCCGCGCGAGCGGGGCTCGGCCTTGGCGGACGCATCGTCGCCGTCGTCCTCGTCGCGGCGGGCGCGTCCGCGGCCGCCGCGGCGCCCACGGCGCGGGCGGGCGGGCGCGTCGTCGTCATCGTCGTCGTCGCCGGCGGCGGGGGCGTCCGCGTCGTCGCTCTCGTCGGCATCGGGAGTGGCGGCGCCGGGGGCGACGTAGTCCTGGCCGGCCTGCCGGGCGACGATCGCGTCGATCAGGTCGGCCTTGCGCAGGCGGCGGTAGCCGTCGACGCCGAGCTCGTTGGCGAGCAGGTGCAGATCGGCGAGGGGGGACTCCGCGAGCGCGGAGGGGTCGAGCACGGAAGACATGCGGTCTCCTTTTCTTCGGTATGGGTTGGTCGGCGCCCGGCCGCGTTGAGTCAGCGGCCGGCAACCTGGCCCGAAGAAGGCTAGCGCTCGGGGAAGCGGTCCGGTGTGAGGCCCTCCTCCGGCGCCAGCTCGCGCTCGCCGCGCAGCACCGCCCGGACGGCGAGGAAGTCGGCCGCGGCGGCGACGTCGTGGACCCGCAGGATGCTCGCCCCGGCGTCCACCCCGAAGGCCAGGGCCGCGAGCGTCGCGGCCCCCCGCTCCGCCGGCGCACGGCCCGTGATCGTGCCGAGGAAGTCCTTGCGCGAGACCGCCAGCAGCATCGGCCGGCCGAGCGCCCGCACGGCGTCGAGCCGCCGCAGCACCGCGACCGTCTGTGCCGGCGTCTTGGCGAAGTCCGGCCCGGGATCGAGCACGATCTGGTCCTCCCCCACCCCCCGCGAGCGCGCGACCGCCACGCGCTCGGCGAGGAAGCCGACGACATCGCCGACGACGTCGTCGTAGGCGCCCGGGTCGAGCAGCGTCCCCTTCGGCGCCACCCGCGTGTGCATCAGCACGAGCGCCGCGCCACTGCGCGCGCAGACGTCGGCGAGCGCCGGGTCGCGCAGGCCGGAGACGTCGTTGACCATCCCCGCCCCGGCCGCGATCGCGGCCTCGGCGACCTCCGGCTTGTAGGTGTCGACCGAGACGAGCACGTCGTGCTCGGCCACGATCCGTGCCACCAGCGGTGCCACGCACTCGATCTCCTCGGCGGCCGCGACCGGCGGCCGCCCGCCGACCGCGGACTCCCCGCCGACGTCGACGATGGCCGCCCCTGCCGCGACGTGCGCGGCCGCGCGGGTCAGGCGCGCCTCGAGGTCGGGCAGCTCGCCGGCGTCCGAGAACGAGTCGGGCGTCGCGTTGACGACGCCCATCAGCAGCGGCCGGCCTCCGAGCTCGAGCTCCCGGCGGCCGGCCCGCAGCCTCACGAGATGCGCAGCCTCACGATCTTGACCCGGCGGTTGCCGGCGAAGTCGTAGCCCGTCACGCGCAGCTTGAAGCTGCCGTGGCGGTAGGCGTGGGCGCCGCGGAAGCGCTTGCCGCGCTGCTCCACGATGCGCTTGGAGTCGCCGTAACGCACACGGATCTTCTTCACGCCCGAGCCCCTGCCGTCGCTCGCGCGGACGACGATCCGCAGCGCCCGGCCGGAGCTGCGCTTGCCCACGACCTTGACCTTGAGCCGCGGCCCCTGGTTGTCGAAGCGCACGACCCGTGTGCGGCTCGGCGACTGCTGGCCGCGCACGTCGATCGCGATCACCTGGTACGGGAGCGGGCGGCCGGCGCGCAGCCGCTGCTTGGGGACGAGCGAGCGGCCCGTCGTCTCCCCGACGATCTTGCCGCCGACCAGAACGCGGAAGACCTGCGGGCCCCAGAGGTCGATGCCCGGGCGCCACTCGAGCTTCGGCCGCGCCTTGTTCTGCCAGTCGCTGCGGTGGGCGATCGCCCCCGGCCGGCCCGGCGGGCGGTCCTGGACGGCGGCCGTGACCGTGCGGTTGGAGCCCGGCGCACCCTGGACCATCGCGACCGCGAAGCCGGCGACGCGGTCGGCCCCGATCGCGAACTGGCTCGGGGCGACCGGGCCGAGGTCGGGCCGTGAGAGCTCGACCTCGTTCTCGAACGGCACCTTCGGGTCGGGCTTGAACCGGCCCCGGATCGACCCGTTCCCGGCGCCGTCGGCGACCCGCCAGGCCAGCGCGACCTCGCGGTGCTCGGAGGAGGCGGGCTTGGGCTCGGCGCCCGCCGCGGACGGCTGCGAGCTCAGCTGCGCGCCGGGCTCGAAGACGTCGTTGTAGAGGAAGAGGCCGGTCGCGCCGCCGCCGAGGGTCTCGATCGCCGCCAGGCCCTGGCCGCGGCCGTTCATCCCGATCCGCGGCGAGCCCGTGGTCGGGCCGCCGTCGAGCGGCACGGCCGGGTCGAAGGTGGAGCCGAGCAGCCGGCGCGCGACCGAGCGCGAGCCGCCCGCGAAGTCCTGGCGGAAGACGGCCCAGGCAAACGAGCCGTCGTCCTCGACGTCGACGTCGACCTGATCCGCGCGCCCGCCGATCTGGCCGCCGAGGTCGTTGAGCGAGAGCTCCTGCGGGAAGGCGGAGGGGTTCAGTCCCGTCACCCGGCGCTCGTAGACGCGCGGGCGGCCGTCCGCGTGGTTCTCGCCCCAGGCCACGACGGCGTTGCCCTCGGCCGAGACGGAGACGCGCGAGCGCTGGGAGCCGCGGCCCGCGCCCCGCGCAGGGTCGACGTCCAGCGGCGCGCCGACCAGCGTCCACGTGATGTCCATCAGGCGCGAGACGCGGACGTCCGCGCCACCGCCGCCCGGGCCGGCCCACGTCGCGTAGGCGGCGCCGTTGATGCCCATGTCGAGCGTGACGTCGGAGACCGGGCCGGAGGGATCGTTGTAGAGCTCGGTCGGGCCGAGCAGCGGGCCCGGCTGCCGGGCGTTGGCGGCCACCACGGCGCCGTAGACGCGGCTGCCCGCGATCCAGACGACCGCGAGCCGGTTCCCGTCGGCGGCCGCGATCGCCGCTTCGCTCGCGCCGGCGCCGATGCCGTTGTCGACGCGCTCGGGGGGCCGGAACTGGCCGCTGTTGAAGCGCGAGAGGAAGACGTGCGGCGTGCCGTCGACGCGCTTGAGGTAGACGAGTCCGCCGGTGCCGTCGCGCGCGAGGTCGACGCCGCCGAGCTTGTCGATGTCGGGCGTCGGCCCGTCCACGGGCTGGGCGGGGAACCAGCCGGCCGAGGCGACGGCGGGGACGGCCGCGAGGGCCAGCAGGGCGAGCAGGACGCAGAAGCTGAGACGGCGGGGCATGAGCGCGGCAGGGCTCCAGTGACGAGGGCGATTCCGGACGGTGCAACCGGGTGAAGAGCGGAAAGTTACGGCGCGGGCCCGACGGCTGTCCCGGAGCCGACCACGAGGCCCTCGGCCGCGGCGTCGGCGCGGAAGCGCTCCGCCTCTGCGGCGCAGCGCGCATCGTCCCAGCCGAGCTCGGCCCCGAGCGCCCGCGCGACGCGCTCCGGCGCCTGCTCGCCGGGCGCGCACAGCCGCCGCGCGGCGGTCAGCGCGAGCCGCGTGCGCCGCAGCAGCACGTCGCTGACGCTGCGTGCCTGCTCGCGGCGCGCCGAGAAGGCCGCCTCGGCCAGGAGGTCGGGCATCCCGGGGAGGATCGGCTGGGCGAGCTCGCCGCGCTCGGCGGCGGTCGCGAGCACGTCGTGCGCGGCGAAGCCGTAGCGGCCGGCGAGCTGCGCGTAGGCGTCCTCCGCCACGCCCTCGACGCGCGCCAGCTCGTTCGCGTCGACCGGCATGCCGAGCGGGATCTCGCCGGTGCGGCAGGGCGCGTCGCGGCCCTCGCGCTCGACCAGCCGGTCGACGGTCATCTTCGCCATCCGCCGCCAGGTCGTGAGCTTGCCGCCGGTGATCGTGACCATGCCGCTCGAGGTCTCGTACAGCTCGGCCTTGCGCGAGATGTCGACGGACTTCTTCGGGTCGCCGGTCGAGATCAGCGGCCGCACGCCCGCGTAGGCGCCCGCGACGTCCTCGGGCACGAGGTCCGCCGCGAAGAACGCGTTGGTCGCCTCGAGCAGGTAGGCGACGTCCTCGTCGGCCGGGCGCACGTGCTCGATGTCGCCCTCGTAGTCGTTGTCGGTCGTGCCGATCAGCGTCTGCCCGAGCCACGGCAGGACGAAGATCATGCGCCCGCCAGGTGCCGGGGCGATCGCGCCGACCTTCACCGGCAGCCGCTCGCGCGGGAGGATCACGTGCGTGCCGCGGCTCGGCCGAATCACCGGCACCTCGGCCTCGTCGTGCAGCTCGTCGGGGCGGATCCGGTCCGCCCACACGCCGGTCGCGTTGACGACGGCGCCGGCCTCGATCGTGAAGCTCTCGCCGCTGTCGATATCGCGGATCTCGGCGCCGCGGGCGCGGCCGTCCCGCTCGAGCAGCCCCGTGACCTCGAGTCCGTTGGCGAAGACCGCTCCGAAACGCTCGGCCTCGCCGAGCACGGTCAGGACCAGCCGCACGTCGTCGGTCTGGCAGTCGTAGAACAGGTAGCCGCCGGTCGGCTCGCGCGCGGCCAGCGCCGGCAGCAGCTCGGCCACCTCGTCGCCGCCGATCACCCGGTGACGCGCGGGGCTCCAGTCCTCCTGGCCGTCCTGGGTGCGGTCGCGGATGCGCCGCCGGCCCAGCGGCGAGCGGCGCAGGCGGTCGACCGCCATCACGTCGTACATGTTCAGCCCGAGGCCGAGCAGGCGGTCGGGGCGCGCGCCCTCGAAGGCGGGCACGATCATCGGCAGCGGCCGCACGAGGTGCGGCGCCAGCGCGGCGTTGATCTGGCGCTCGAGCAGCGCCTCGCGTACGAGCCCGAGGTCGAAGTTCTGCAGGTAGCGCAGGCCGCCGTGGACGAGCTTGCTCGAGCGCGAGGACGTGCCCGCGGCGTAGTCGGCCTTCTCCACCAGGGCGACGGAGTAGCCGCGCGTGGCGGCGTCGAGCGCCACGCCGGCGCCGGTGATGCCACCGCCGATCACGAGCACGTCGAACGGCTCGGAGGCGAGCGCGGCGACGGCCTCGGGGCGAGGAAGCATCTACGAAAGGTAGGTGCGGAAGGAGTCGAGCGGCGCGCGCTCCGGCGCGGCCCTGTCCGGTCCCTTGGCGCGGCCGAGGTGCACGAGGCCGAGCACGCGCTCGGAATCGAGGATGCCGCACGCGGCGCGGCCCTCGGGCGTGCGCAGCACGCCGGGCGTGCGCCAGTAGCCGCCGAGGCCGCGGGCGTGGGCGCCGAGCAGCAGGATGAAGGTCGCGGCCGCGCCGGCCGCGTGGTCCTCCTCGTCGGTCACGGGATCCTCCGAGCGCAGCACGGAGGCGGCCACGAGCGTCGGCGCGCGGTCGAGCTTGGCCGCCGCCTCCGGCCCGGCCGCCTCCTTGAGGGCCGCCAGCGCCTGCGGGCCGAGCACGCGGAAGCGCCATGGGTTCGTGAGGTTGTGGTTGGGCGCCCAGCGCGCGAGCTCGAAGAGCCCCTCGAGCGTCGCGCGATCGACCGGCTCGGGGTCGTAGGCCTTGTGGGTGCGGCGCCCCCGGATCAGCTCGTCGATGCTCACGCGGATCAGGCTACTGCGGAGGCCTTCTTGCAAAACCTTCAGGTTCCGGGGCTTTCAGCCGATAATCGCCGCACTCCGCCCCTTCTTTCAGAGGAACGACCAGTTGCTGCGCATCGACGAGACGTCCAAGACGCTGGTGGCACCGCCCGCGGGCGGTCTTGTCACCGAAGTGAGCCCCGACCGCGACGAGATGCTCGCGCTCGTGAGCTCCTCGTGGGAGGCCTTCGCGGGCGAGCTCGGCCAGCCGAGCCTTCGCTTCGTGGGCCAGGGCCAGGTCCCCGGCCTCGACCTGCTGGCGTTTGACGAGCAGGCCGGTCGCGCCGTCGTGGTGGGCGTCTCCGCCGACGTCGGCAGCGCTCAGCTCAGCGATGCCCTCAGCGCCGCCGCCGCGGTCTCGGGGATGGACGCCGCCTCGCTAGCGCAGGTCCACGAGACGCTGCAGGCCGCCGTCCCCGGCGACTCGCCGCAGGTCGTGCTGCTGTCCGGCTCGTTCGACGCCGGCACGCTGACCACGGTCGACTGGCTGACCCGGCGCCACGGGCTCGAGATCTCCTGCTTCGTGCTCTCGGTCTTCCGCTTCGGCGCGGAGCGGCTGCTCTCGATCCGCCGCGAGTACCCCGCCCGTGACGTCGCGGCGGTCGACCCCGCCGCCGAGGTCCAGCGGATGCTCGCCGGCGCGGCTCCCACCGCAGACCTCGAGCTGGCCGCCAACGGCCACTCGACGCCTCCGCCGCTCGTCTAGTCCGAATCGCCGGGGGGCGCGCCCCCCGCGGCGCCCGCCCACAAACCCGCGGTGCGCCAACACCCCCCGCGCCGGGGGGGCGCCGGGGCGCGGGGGGGCGGGGCCCTGATACGCGCCGTCGGGGGGGGGCGCGGCGGGGGGCGGGGCGCCCGGCGATTCGGACTAGACGAGCGGCGGAGGCGTCGAGTGGCCGTTGGCGGCCAGCTCGAGGTCTGCGGTGGGAGCCGCGCCGGCGAGCATCC
>JBBQLH010000068.1:0-23310 GCA_038327685.1 Solirubrobacterales bacterium | reverse complement strand
GGCGTCCACGAGCACCGCCCGGCCGCCATCACGGCCCAACACCCGCGACATCCCCCACGACGGCCTCAACTGGCCCCACCGCCGCGCCCCAAGCGCTTCAACGCCCTAACGAGCGGGACGAACGGTGGATCGAGGCTTAGTCCTGCCGCCGCGCGACTCGACCGCGCGGGGTCGCCGTTAACCGCCGGTCCGCGGCTCTCCGTCAGGCCCGTGCCGATCGAACCGATACCCCATGCCGGGTTCCGTGATCAGGTGTAGGGGGTGCGCTGGATCGGCTTCGAGCTTGCGGCGCAGACTGGCCATGTAGACGCGGAGGTAGTTGGTCTCCGTCTCATAGGTTGGTCCCCAGACCTCTTGAAGGAGTCGGCGCTGGGGGACGAGCTTGCCCTCGTCGCGGATCATGACTTCGAGTAGGTGCCATTCGGTGGGCGTGAGGCGGACGGGCCCGTTGGTCGTCTTGGCCAGCTTGGCGGCGAGGTCGATCGTGAAGTGGGCAGTCTCGACGAGGGGTGTCGCCTCGTCGGGAGTGGCGCGCCGGAGCGCGGCCCGCAGCCGGGCGAGGAGCTCGTCCATGCCGAAGGGCTTGGTGACGTAGTCGTCTGCCCCGGCGTCGAGCGCATCAACCTTGTCGCTTTGGCCGCTGCGGGCGGACAGGACGATGATGGGCGCCTGGGTCCAGCCTCGCAGGCCGCGGATGACCTCGGTGCCGTCCATGTCGGGCAGGCCCAGATCGAGCACGACGACGTCCGGAGGCGCTTGGGCGGCCGCCGTCAAGGCCTCCGCGCCGGTCGCGGCGACGGGGACCTCGTAGCGGCGTGCGCGCAGGTTGATCGCCAATGCCTGGCGCAGCGCGGGCTCGTCCTCGACCACGAGCACCCGTGTCACGTCTTATCGCTCTCGCTCGGAGGCGAGTGTGGCGGCGAGGCGGGGGCGAGAGGAAGGCGCAGGCGCATGGTGAGTCCGCCGCCGGTCGATTGGTCGGCGGCGAGCGCGCCGCCCATCGCCTCGGCGAATCCTCGAGCGACGGACAGCCCGAGTCCGACCCCCTTGGTGTCGCGATCGTTCAGGCGCTGAAACGGCGCGAACAGCCGCTCGCGATCGGCTGGATCTACGCCCGGCCCGTGGTCGACGATGGCGATCTTGGCGCTCTCGGCTCCGGCGGTTGCGGTGATCTGCACCGGGGCACTCTCGCCGGCGTGGCGCAGAGCATTGTCGAGGAGATTGGCGAGGACGCGCTCGAGCAGGCCTGGGTCGGCGAGGAGGAGCGGGAGGTCTTCAGGGACGTCGACCTTGATCTTGCCCGATGCCTCGGGGAGACCGAGCAGGACCGTCCCGACGACCTCGTCGAGTGCCACCGGGCGTGCCTGCACAGCCAGAGCGCCGGCTTGAAGGCGGCTGGCGTCGAGGAGATTGCTCAGCAGCGAGTCCAGGCGGTCCGCGGACGCCTCGATCGTGGCGAGCAGCTCGCTGCGCTCCTCTTCGGACCACGTCACGTCGTCTTGGCGAAGGCTGCTGACGCCGGCCTTGATGCCGGCCAGTGGGGTGCGGAGGTCGTGACCAACGGCGGCAAGCAGAGCAGTGCGCTGGCGGTCGACGCCCTGGAGTGTGTGCGCCTCCCGGGCCCTTGCGGTGAGGCGACGACCCTCATACGCGGTCTCGGCCGCAGCGGCGAAAGCCTGCAGCACACGCCTGTCCTCGGCGAAGAGTCCAGGGCCGCGACCTACGAGCCGCAAGTTCGGGTTGATCGGCAGATCGAAGCAAAGGGGCGCCTCCTGCCCCTTGGGCGCCCAGCCGGCGGTCTCGACGTCGTTCCAACTGTCCGTGCCTCGATCGCGTGCTCTGAGCGCGACCGACTCCATGCCGAACGTCTTGCGGGCGTGCTTGAGGAGGTCTTTGAGCGTTTCCGCCTCGTCGAGGTCGGAGCCCGCCAGCGCGGAGAGCGTCTCGGCCTGCTCGGCGGCCTCCTCGGCTGCGCGGGCTCGACGCGTGGCCAGCTCGACCGCGCCGCTGACGATGGCAGCGACGACGACGAACACGCCGAGCGAGAGGGCTTGGTCGCGCTGGGCGATGTCGAGCGTGTGCAGCGGCTCGACGAAGTAGTAGTTGATCAGCAGCGCCGACGCGACAGCTGCCAGCAGAGCAACGGCCACCCCGCCCACGAGGGCAATCGCCACTACCCCCAAGAGGTAGAGAAGCACCAGGCTCTCAAGCGAGACGGAACCACCAGCGGAGTCGAGCGCCAGCGTGACAAGCGGCAGACCGAGCACCCCGAGCGCCAATCCACTCAACCGTCGCCGTCGGCTGAGGCCTCGGCCCGGCGCTCGCTTGGTGGGGGCGGGCTCGTCGAGCAGATCTTCGTCCCTGACCCGTTCGATACGGCTACCGACGCTCATTGCTCCTCGGCCGCCAGGGCTGCATCGGACGCCTCATCCTCCGGCGTGGTCACTCGTCGGCCGGCTCGCCTGAGCGGCAAACCGCCGTGGTCGCCGCCGCCGTCCTCGGTGCCGATCAGCCACGGAACGCTGGTCACGGTCACGGCGGGCTCGAACAGGAGACGTCCTTTCAGTCGCAGCGCCGTCTGGTTGTGCAGCAGGTGCTGCCACCAGCGCCCGACAACGTACTCCGGGATGATCACTGAGACCACGTCGCCGGGGTGCTCGCGGCGCAAATGGCGGACGTAGCGCAGCACCGGACGCACCGTCTCGCGATAGGGCGATTCGATGACGACCAGCGAAAGCGGAAGGCCGCGGCGCTCCCACTCCCCGGGCAACGGGTCATCGACATCGTCAGCTGAGACTTTCACAGCGACGAGCGTGGCCGGGGCGGTCGCCCGCGCATAGGCCAGGGCCCTCAATGTCGGCGCCAGGAGGTTGGAAACGAGCACGATCGCGTGGATGCGTCCAGGCATGGCGACCCCGGATGCGCTTGGCGCGAGCTCCAGGTTGATCTGGCGGTAGTGACGCGCGATCGCCTTCATGATCGAGAACAGGATCGGGGCCGCGAGCACGACGATCCAGGCGCCTTGTGCGAACTTCGTGAGCAGGACGATCACGAGTACGAGGCCCGTGATCACGGCGCCTGTTGCATTGACGGCCTGCTTGCGCCGTAGGCTCCGGAGTTCGACCGGCGTAGGCAGCTCGCCGTGCAGACGGCGCTGCCAGTGGCGCACCATCCCCAGCTGGCTGAGGGTGAACGACAGGAACACACCGAGGATGTAGAGCTGGATCAGCCGGTTGACCTGCGCGTCGAAGACCACGATCAGCAGCGAAGCGACTGCGGCCAATACGACGATGCCGTTCGAGAAGACCAGCCGATCGCCGCGGTGAGCGAGCTGGCGAGGCATATAGCCGTCACGGCCCAACAGCGAGGACAGCACCGGGAAGCCGTTGAACGCCGTGTTGGCCGCCAGCACCAAGATCGCCGCGGTGAAACCCTGCAGCAAGTAGAACGGCGCGCCCTCGCCGAACGTAGCCAGAGCGATCTGGCTCAAGGCCGTACGTTGCTCGCCTCCGGCAGGGAAGCCCACCAGCGCAGACGTGTCCTCGGCCATGTGCACATGGGCGACGAGGGCAAGCACGGTAATGCCCGCGAACATGGTCGTGGCCAGCAGCCCCATCGCCACGAGCGTCAAACCGGCGTTGCGGCTCTTCGGCTCCTCGAACGCGGGCACGCCGTTGGAGACCGCTTCGACGCCCGTCAGCGCGGTGCAGCCCGAGGCGAACGCGCGCAAGATCAGAAACACGGTGAGCAGTCCGCCGGTGCGCGACACCTGGCGAAGGCCGTAGTGCGCGCTCTCCGCCGTGATGCCCGAGCCGAACGCCACCTTGGCGAACCCGACGGCGAGCATCAGATAGATCGCGGCGACAAACCCGTAGGTCGGCACCGCGAACGCGCGGCCGGACTCCCTGACCCCACGCAGGTTCATCACAGTGAGCACGACCACGAAGCCCAGCGACAGGAGAACCGCATCACCCGCCAGCGCCGGCACGGCGCTCGTGATCGCCGCCACCCCCGCCACCACTGACACGGCCACGGTCAGGACGTAATCGATCAGCAGCGCCGAAGCGGCGACCAACGAGGCGTCCTCGCCCAGATTGTCCCGGCTCACGGCGTACGCGCCGCCGCCGTTCGGATAGGCGAAGCACGTCTGACGGTAGGACGCGACCACCACAATCAACAGGACCACCACCGCAGCGGCCAGCCACGGCGTCAGGTCCAACAGCGCGAGCCCCCCGAGACCAAGCACGAGCACAATCTGCTCGGTTGCGTAAGCGACCGACGACAACGGGTCCGAGCAGAACACGGGCAGCGCCAACTTCTTGGGCAACAGCGTCTCGCCCAGCCGGTCGCTGCGCATCGGCTCGCCAAACATCACCCGCGCCGCCGTGGAGGCCATCCACCGAGTTCTAGGCCCAGAGTTCCGGCCGCGCGCTTCTCTTGACGCACCCCTAGCGGTCGCGACCCCAATCTTGACGCGTCCTTAACGGCCAGGGTGATGGATCGCACCCCCGGCGGGGCAAAGTCCGACGAGGTGAGCCGGGAAGCCTGGTCGGCACGATGCCGACCCTTGGGAGCTTCATGCCGCACACCGACCACACCCTCGACCAGCCCGAACGCGGCGGTCGCGCACGTCGAGTCCTCTTCAGCGGCCCAGCTCTGCTCCTCGCTTTCGCCTTCGCGGTGATGGCCGACCCCGTCTCCTCGGTCGCCTACGCCATCGAGGCCGCGCTGCGGGCACTACACGGCGACCTCGCGCTGCTGTTGCCAACCGTGGGCTTGGTCGTCGCGCTCATGGCACTGGTGATCTCGAACTATCGCCAGCTGGTGGCGCGCTTCCCAAAAGGCGGGGGTGCTGCCGCGGCGGCCGGTGTGGCTTCGGCGAGGGCTGGGCGTTCATCCCGATCGGCGCGCTCATCGTCGACTTCGTACTCACGATCGCCATCAGCGTCTCTGCCGCCGGATTGCCGCCGACCTTCGTCTCGAAGGAGAGACGGCCGGAGGTGACCTCGACGAGCACAAGATCTACGCCAAAGTCGATTGCCACGGCAGGACTGCGGCGGTCCCCGCCGGGGGCGCGATACGTCACCTCGCCGTGAACGCGGCCTGACCCGACAGGCCGGGGCTCGGGATGTGCCTCCTCGAGCAACGTGCGGACGTAGTTCTCCACGAGCGCGCCGCGCGATTCCAGCCGGCTGCAGCGGCCGCGGGCGCGATGTCGAAGCGCTTCTCGAGCGCGCTGAAAGTCGCGCGGGATGTCCACGTCCACGTCGCGCAGATTGTGCTCGCGCGCGCCGCGAACGCGGACGCAGCCGTCATGGGAGAGGGCCATGGGCTCGGCCTACCCGGCCAATCGGCCCGACGACCGTCGCTGGCGATGATCAACGACCGACGAGGATCCGCGAGCGCCCCTCAGGCCGGTGAGCCACGGCAGCCGGTTGGAAACCCGCCACGCTCATCGCCGGCTACTTCAGGCCGACGACACCGCCGCCGGGGCTGACGAGCTTCCTGACGTAGCGGTTTCGTCGCACCCGCTTCGGCAACCTCATCACCACGCGCTCGATCACGATGAAGGGTGGCGCGGGCAGGTAGAACCGGCGGCCCGCGACGCGGGCGACCACACGCACCGTCCGGAAGCCTGCGCGTCTGAACAGCTGGGACAGCTCAGAGGTCGTGTACTCCTTCAGGTGGAACCCTGTCGCCTCCTCATCGAAGAAGGCGGAGATGTCGCTCGGCCCGAATGCGCGATGGGGTGTCAGGCAGATATAGGCGCCGCCCGGTGTGATCGCGGCCCCGATCGCGCGCACCTGCGCGCTGGCGTCGTCAGGATGCAGGTGCTCCATCAGTTGATTGCTGTAGGCCAGGGTGACCGATCCTGCCGGGACGGGGATGCTGCGGCCGTCGGAGATCAGCAGCTTGAAGTTCGGCGGCGTCTCGGCAGTGGCTGCGATCGTCTCGGAGACCTCGATGGCGTACACCGTGGCCACCGTCGGGGCGACGATGAGCGAGAGCGCGCAGTCGCCGGCGCCGATTTCGAGGAAGGTCGCGTCGCGATCGACGAAGTCGTTGATGAGAAGAACCTGCGACGCGAGGCGCCGTTGGCGGATCTCCGGACTTTCCTTGAGCGTGAGCTGCGGATGGTCAGGCACGCGAGCGAACAGCTCGTCGTAGACCGCGCTGTAGAGCTCGGCACGTTCCTCACATGTCGAATTGCGCACCCGATCCGCCAGCTCGCGCTCGATCTCATAGTGCGCAGCGAGCCGCGCAGGCGTCCGGCCGGTCGGGTCCAGCTCTGCGGCGCGCCTCCGGTCTAGCGAAGCCATCTCAGATCGCGGTACGCAGGACCTCGAAGGCCTCGGCGCTCTCGACCCCGATCTCGGCTCCGCGGATCGTCGCGAGCGCGCGCACCGACTCGAGGCTGCGGATGTGGGGACTCGGGCGGAACTGGGTGGCGTAGCGGCGGATCGCCTCGAGCTTGGTCTCGAGCACGTCGCCGATGTCGCAGAAGGCGGGAGCGCGCGGCAGCGGCGCGGCCCACTGCAGCTTCGTCATCTCGTAGGCGAGGACGTGCGGTACGAGCCACTTGCCGAACTGCGGCGCGATCGGGCGGGCGGCGGCGTGGGCGGCCTGGAAGGCCGCGACGTGATCCTGGTCGTAGTCGTGACCGGACGGCACGAGCAGAAGGTCCGGGCGGCGCTCGTTGAGCGTTTGCTCGAAGCGATCGACGAGATCGCGGCGGGGCAGTGAGTCGAGTCGCTCGATCATGCCCTGGTCGCCGTAAGCGATCTCGTAGCTGCAGCGCTGGCCGAACAACGCCAGGACGTGCTCGATCTCGCTGATGCGCTCGGCGAACGTCGTCTCACGCTCGATGCCGTAGTGGTGAAAGCCGTCGACGGCCAGGTAGAGCACGTGGAGCTCGGCACCGGCGGCGGCGAGGCGAGCCATGAGCCCGGCGCACCCCATCGCCTCGTCGTCGGCGTGGGGAGCGATGACCAGGGCGCTGCGAACGTCCTCAGGTCGCAGCATATGCGCGCGGGTCGGCCGGCCGGAGGCGGGCGTCCACGTGCGTGCGATAGTGCTCCGCGGTCTCGTCGATCAGCTCGTCGAGCGCGATCTGCGGCTGCCACCCGACCGCCGGAGCGGCGTCGAGGACCGGCAGCTTCTCGATCGACTCGGCCTCGAAGTAGTGCGGTCCGTAGACCGCCTTCCCGTCGGCGTGGACGATCTCCGAGGTGCTTCCGAGCCGGCTCACGACGCGCTCGGCGAGGTCCCAGATCGGCGTGGAGTTGTCGGGGTGGCCGAGGTTGAAGATCGGCCGGCCGCTCGCCAGCGCCGCCTCGGCGTGGTCGGTCACGAAGCGCGCCAGGTCGGTGGGCGAGAGGAAAGCGCGGACCTGATGGCCGCCCGCGAACACCGTGAGCGGCTCTCCCGCGAGCGCCTGCTGCACGAAGGTCGGCATGACGAAGCCGCCGGCTCGCGACTGACGCGCGCCCGCGACGTTGAACGGCCGGATCACGAACCCGCGCAGCCCGCGGTGGCGGCTATTGATGATCGCCGCCTCGGTCAGCGCCTTGGCGATGGCGTACTCGAGCCGCGCGTTGTAGGCGGTGGGCACGATGAGCGCGTCGCGCTCGGAGAGCAGGCCACTGCGCCCGTAGACCTCGGCGGAGCTGAAGCCGATCAGCGCTGCGTCGGCCGCCAGGCATGCCTCGATGACCAGCTGCGTGGAGTTGGCGATCTCCACGCCGAGGCGTCCCTGATGGCTCAGGATCTCGGCCGGCCCGACGCACGAGGCCGCGTGCACGAGCCAGTCGGCGCCGGCGAACGAGCCCCCGTGGTGCAGGTAGTCCTCGATCGACTGGCGCCGCACCGTGCAGTGGGAGTGGGCCTCGTACTCGCTTCCGTCGGTGACCGCAGTGACCATCGAATCGATGATCTCGACTTTGTTGCCGGCAGCGAGCAGCCCGTCGACGACGTACGAGCCGATGAATCCGAGCCCTCCGGTCACGATCACCTTCTGCAAAGTGTCCTCCATAACATGCGCATGTCGCGCCCGATGCGGCCGGCCCACTCCGGGGCCGATCGGGGGATCGGTTCTCTGACTCCACACTTTAGGAGGTCAAAGAGCTTTCGGCGCCACCTTAGCCAAACGTTCGACTGCCGGAGCCACGCACCGCTCGGTCTGAATCATCTCAAGGTAGATCGGCGCAGCCGCTCGACCGCCGCCTGGGCCCGGCGTGCCGCCTGTCCGGGCGGCGTTCCGTCGCGGATCTCGGCGGCGAGGGCGTTGGCGACCGGCTCGTCCTGGCGCAGCGCCCCGACCAGTGCCGCCTGGCCCTGCTCGAAGCCCCAGCGCTGGAGCGACTGCACCCCCGCCCCGAGCGAGTCGATCGACGCCTTCGAGTAGAAGCGGCCGAGCCGCGCCTTGCGCTGATGCCCCAGGTCGAGATCTCGCCGAACTGCGTCGGGATGCGGCCCGGCCCGGCGAGCGGGCCGACGAGACCAGAGCGAGGGATCGCAGAAGGAGCAGGCACCGACCTACCCGCGATCGAATCGGGTCCTACCGGATCCGGACCCCCCAGATCGCGTGCGCCATCACGCGCGGCCGCGCCTCCAGCGTTCGCGCGCGCGCCAGCACGGCGTAGCTCCCGGCCCGCGGGCGACCCCGGAGGTCGAGCCGCCAGCGGCCGGAGCGGTCGACATGGGCCTTCATCCAGAGCGGGCGGGCGCAGCGGCTTGGCGCGGCACTCAACCGCCGCAGCGGCCGCCGCCACCAGCGACAGCCCTTGTGCCCGCGCCGCAACCGCAGCGCGACGTCGACGCGGAGCGGCTCGACGCCGCCGAGCACGCGGCCGCCCAGCCGGCGCGCCGAGGGCCCGGGAGCGATCGCGTCGAGCACGAGGCGGGGCGCGGCCGCCGGTGGCGCGGGTGAGGATCGGGTGAGCGGAGCCGCGGGCAGCACCGGCGGCACGGGGAGCGGCTGAGCCGGCGCCGGATCGGGCGGGTAGACGATCCGCTGCACCGAGCCTGACGTCGCGTCCGCGCCGATGCTCACGTAGACCAGGTCGCCGTTGGGCGCGAGCTCGAGGTCGACACCGCCCTCGAGGCCCGTGGCGAACTGCTCGACGTCGGAGACCTGCCCCTGCTGGTCGAGCGTCATCCGCCAGAGCACGCCCATCGCGTAGTCGCCGAAGAACCACGCGCCTCGATACGCGGGCGGATACTGCGCGGCCTCGTAGCGCGGACCGGCCACGATCGCCGCGCTCCCCGTGTGGGGATAGGCGTGCGCCGGCGGCTCATGCGCCGAGGCCCCAGCCGCGTACTCAGCGGTACAGCCCGCAAGCTCCTCGTAATCCGGCGTCCGGCCCGCGCCCTCGTAGCAGGGCCACCCGTAGTTGCGGCCCGGCTTCGCGAGGTCGATCTCCTCGAAGCCCCCCCATCCCACGTCGCCGACGAGCGGGCCGGCGGACGGTCGCAGCTGGAACCGGTACGGGTTCCGAAAGCCCTTGGCGTAGAGCTTCGTGCAAACCTTCGTGAGGTCGCTCTCACCGGGACAGAACGGGTGGCCGGGCAGTCCCCGCCCTCCGCGACTCACGTGCATGAGCTTGCCCGCGAACGTGTGCTCGTCGTATGTCCGCAGCGCGGTCGGGTCCACCGCATCCCAGTTCGCGGCGTCCCCCGACCCGAACCACAGTGTGCCGTCGCGGTCGGCTCGCACCGTCCCGATCGCGTGCGACGAGCCGTTGGCGGGGATGCAGTCCACGGTGTCGGCGGCCTCGGGGCACGGGGCCTGCGACACGGAGCCGACGAGGACCCTCTCCGGCGCCGCAGGGTCCGCTCGGTTGTCGCTCGTCACCTTGATGCGAGTGAGGCGCGACGTCTTGGGGCCGGTTTGGTCGAGTGCGTTGTCCTCGTAGACATAGAGGAGATAGAGAAAGCCGTTGGTCGCGAAGTCGGCGTCGACGGCGAGTCCCAGCAGGCCGTGCTCCCAGTAGGAGTTCACGTGATCGCGGATGTCGATCACGGGGTCGGGTTGCAGCCGCCCAGCCGCATCGACCACCCGGACACGCCCGGCCTTCTCCGCGATGAAGAGGCGCCCGTCGGGGGCGTAGGCGAGCGCCGTCGGGCCGTCGAGGCCGGTGGCCAGCTCCACCGTCGAGAAGCCCGCCGGCAGTTCGAGCGCCCGTGCATCGTGCGTGGCGGCGGCGAGCGCGACGAGCGACACCGCGAACACTGCGAAGATCCGCCTCAATCCAGGCCTCCGGCTGGTCGTTCTGTGATGGCGACGCATCGTAGCGCCGGTCTTGTCCGATGGCGTCAGGGGATCTGGACCCCCGAGATCGCGCGTGAGATCACGAGGCGCTGGATTTCTGACGTGCCCTCGAAGATCGTGTAGATCTTGGCGTCGCGGTGCCAGCGCTCGACGGGGAACTCGCGCGTGTAGCCGTTGCCGCCGAGGATCTGGATCGCCCGCTCGGTCGCCCACACGGCGACCTCGCCGGCCTTGAGCTTGCTCATCGAGCCCTCGGCCGCGGTGAACGGCTTGCCGGTGCGGCCCATCCACGAGGCGCGCCACACGAGCAGGCGCGCCGCGTCGATCTCGAGCCTCATGTCGGCGAGCGCGAACGCGATCGCCTGGTTGTGGATGATCGGGCGCCCGAACTGCGAGCGCTCCTTCGCATACTCGAGCGCGTACTCGTACGCCGCGCGCGCGATCCCGATCGCCTGCGCCCCGACCGTCGGGCGCGAGGCCTCGAAGGTCTGCATCGCCGCCTGGCGCTTGCCGCTCCGGCCCTCGCGGGCGCGCGCCATCCGCTCGTCGAGCTTCTCCTTGCCGCCCAGCAGGCAGGAGCCGGGGATGCGGCAGTCGTCGAGGAAGACATCGGCGGTGTGCGAGGCGCGCAGCCCGTGCTTCTTGACCTTCGTGCCCATCTCGAGGCCCTTGGTCCCGGGCGGGACGACGAAGCCGGCCTGGCCGCGGGAGCCGAGCTCGCGATCGACGGACGCGATCACGACGTGGACGCCCGCGATGCCGCCATTCGTCGCCCACGCCTTCTGGCCGTTGAGGACCCACTCGTCCCTGGCCTCGTCATAGACGGCGCGCGTGCGCAGGGAGGAGACGTCCGAGCCGGCGTCGGGCTCCGAGACGCAGAAGGCGGCCACCTTCGGCTCCTCGGGGGTGCCGAAGCACTGCGGGATCCACTCGCCCATCTGCTCCGGGGTGCCGCTACCGAAAATGCCGGCCACCGCGAGCGAGGTCCCCATGATCGCCATACCGATCCCGGCGTCACCCCAGAACAGCTCCTCGTTGACGATCGGGAGCGTCAGTCCCGAGGGGTCGGCGTAGAACTGCGCCAGTGCCTCGAAGCCGTAGAGGCCGATCTTGGCGGCCTCGCCGATGATCGGCCACGGCGTCTCCTCGCGCTCGTCCCACTCCGACGCGGCGGGGCGGACCACGTCCGCGGCGAAGCCGTGGACCCAGTCGCGGATGTCGCGCTGGTCGTCGGAGAGGTCGAGGTTGAAGGGGACCGGTTCGTCGGGGACGGGGAGCTCGATCGGCGACGCGGGGGCGGTTTCCATGCCCCGAACAGTAGGACGGGCGCGGCGGCGGTTCTGCTCACCCAGGCCACGACCGCCCGCGCAGAGTCCGTGCGCGGGTGACAACCATCAGCTCGAAGCGGGCGTCGGGATCGTCGAGCTCGTCGCCGAACAGGCAGCTCCTCCCACGGCCGCTCGGCCAACATCCTTGTCACGTTATCCGTCTGGGCGGGTACCAGGGCGGACATGAAGATCCTCCGCCTCGTCGTGCTGATCGTTCTCCTCACCCCCGCCACCGCGCTCGCCGCGACCGCTCCCGGTGCGCCCGGCGACAAGGCGCTGTGGACGGAGGCCGACAAGGACGGCTTCGGCACCGCCCAGTCACCGCGGAGCAAGGTCTGGCACACGCTCGACGACGGCGAGCTGACCGAGGTCTACTACCCCAGGCTCGACACCCCGGCGGTGCGTGACCTGCAGTTCATCGTCTCCGACGGCAGGACGTTCGCCCAGCGCGAGCGCGAGAGCACCAACCACCGGATCGCGCTGGCCGACCGGCGCTCGCTGACCTACCGCCAGGTCAACTCGACCCCCCGCTACCGGATCACCAAGACCTACGTCACCGACCCGGCGCGCAACGCGCTGGTGATCAACGTGCGCTTCAAGTCGCTGACCGGGAGGAAGCTCGCCCTCTACTCGCTCTTCGACCCCGCGCTCTCCAACGGCGGCGACGACGATTCGGGCTCGACCGCGGGCGGGATGCTCGTCACGCAGGACGCCAACGCCGGCAGCGCACTCGCCGCCTCGCCCGGCTTCCGCCGCACGTCCAACGGCTACCTCGGCACGAGCGACGGCTGGACCGACCTGCGCTCCGACTTCCGCATGAACTGGAAGTACGCGTCGGCGCCGAACGGCAACGTCGTGCAGACCGGCAAGACCGCGCTCGACGGGGTCAAGCGTCAGCGCATGACGCTCGTGGTCGGCTTCGGGGCCAACGGCGCCGCAGCGCGCTCGACGGCCCGCTCCGCGCTCGCGAGCGGTTACGCGCGCGCCGCCCGGGGCTACGCCGCGGGCTGGCACGCCTACCTCGGCTCCCTCAAGCCGCGGCCGGACTCGGCGCGTGCTTTCGCCACCACCTACGACGTGTCGGTGATGGCGCTCGCCGCGCACGAGGACAAGACGTTCCCCGGCGCCTATGTCGCGTCGCCGAGCATGCCCTGGGTGTGGGGCCAGGGGCTCTCGAACCCCTCGGACGCGTACCACCTCGTGTGGTCGCGCGACCTCTACCAGATCGCCACCGCGCTGCTCGCGGCCGGTGACCGGGCCGGCGCCGGCCGCGCGGTCGACTACCTGTTCACGCGTCAGCAGAAGCCCGATGGCTGCTTCCCGCAGAACTCAACCGTCGACGGCGCGCCGAAGTGGACCAACATGCAGCTCGACGAGGTCGCGTTCCCGATCGTGCTCGCATGGCAGCTCGGGCGCCGCGACGCCGCGACCTACGTCCACGTCAAGAACGCGGTCGGCTGCATCCTCGCCAACGGCCCGCAGACGCCGCAGGAGCGCTGGGAGAACCAGGGCGGCTGGTCGCCCGCGACGATCGCGGCGGAGATCGCCGGGCTCATCACCGCGGCCGACGTCGCGCGCGCCAACGGCGACACTGCGTCAGCTGCGGCGTGGGAGGCCACAGCCGACGACTGGCAGGCCAAGGTCGACGGCTGGACCGCCACCAGCAACGGCCCCTACTCGAGCAAGCCCTACTACCTGCGCCTGACCAAGGACGGCAACCCGAACGCGGGCACGCCCTACGACATCGGCGACTCCGGCCCCAAGCAGGTCGACCAGCGCCGGGTCACCGACCCGAGCTACCTCGAGCTCGTGCGCCTCGGGGTCAAGCCCTTCAACGAGCCCGAGGTCCTCAACACGCTCGGCGTGGTCGACAAGCGCCTCGGCGTCCAGACGCCGAACGGCATGTTCTGGCACCGGTTCGACTTCGACGGCTACGGCGAGAAGCAGGACGGCTCGCCGTGGGACATCAATCAGCCGGTCAACCCGACCACCGCCCCCAACTACGACTGGTCGCAGAACACGACGATCGGGCGCATCTGGCCGATCTTCGCGGGCGAGCGCGGCGAGTACGAGCTCGCCGCGGGCAAGCGCGCGGCCGCCCGCGGGCGGCTCGCCTCGATCGCCGGCGCCGCCGGCCCGGGGCACATGATCCCCGAGCAGGTCTGGGACAACTTCCCGCCGTCGGGATCCCCCGGTTTCCCGAAGGGCGAGGCGACGCTCTCGGCGTCGCCGCTCGCGTGGTCGCATGCCCAGTTCGTACGCCTCGCGTGGTCGATCGACGCCGGCCGGCCGATCGAGCGGCCCGCCATCGTCGCGTGCCGGTACGCCGGCTGCGGTTAGTTAGTACTTGAAGCCCATGCCCGCCGTTGTCGGTACGGGCGGGCCAGAACTTGAGCGCTGCTTCCGCTAAGCGAACACCCGTCCAGGGCGCGCGTACCTGCGCACGCGCCGCTCGAACGCGAGCTCGGCCTCGAAGTCGGCGTCATCGGCGTGCTGGAAGCGCAGGCCGCGGTTGCCGAGCAGCTCGACGAACGTCTCCACCAGCTCGGGGTCGAACTGCGAGCCGGCGGCGCGCCGCAGCTCTGCGACGGCCTCCGCCGACGTGCGCGGGCGACGGTAGGAGTCGCGCGCGATCATCACGTCGTAGGCGTCGGCGATCATGATCACGCGCGCGAGCAGCGGGATCTCCTCTCCCCTCAGCGCGCGCGGATAACCCGCGCCGTCCCAGCGCTCGTGGTGGCCGAGGATGATGTCCGCGACCGGGCCGTAGGCCTCCATGCGCGCGACCACGCGCGCGCCCTCCTCCGGGTGGCGGCGCACGATCCGCCAGTCCTCGTTGCTGAGCGGTTGCTCGGCGAGCAGGATCGCGTCGGGGAAGGAGAACTTGCCGATGTCGTGCAGCAGCCCCGCCGTGTGCGCGAGGTCCTGCTGCTCGCGGTCGCAGCCGTGCGCGAGGGCGAGCGCGCGGGCGTAGCGCGCGACGGCGGCGGAATGGCGCGCGGTCATGCGATCGCGCAGCGCGAGCGTCTCGACCATGCTCGCCAGCACGCCGAGCTGGAGCGACGCGAGCTCCTCCGCCCGCGCCTGTGAGCGCAGCAGCTCGCGGATGAGGTACTGGAAGACGACGAGCACCAGGGCGAGCAGCGCGAGTGCCGCGACGCCGGTCTCGCGGTAGAGCACCGCGATGCTCACGGTCAGGACCGCGCCGGCGAGCTCGGACGGCAGCACGGGGACGAAGATCTGGCGCACCTGACGGCTGACCGGAACACCGAGGTGGACGGAGATGTCGCCGGCGATCATCACGAAGTTGAGGACGTTCGCGATCACGAAGGCGCCGAACACGACGAAGGCGAACGTGAGGTTGTTCGTCTCGAGATCGGTGACGCCCCGGAGCCAGTCGATCGTCAGGCCGCCCACGAGCGGGATGACGGCGTAGACCGTCAGGTTCGTGAGCAGCTTGCGCCAGGCGAGCCGGTTGCGGAGCGAGTCGACGAGGACCGAGACGACCCCGATCACCACCGCGGGCGCGGGCCCGCACAGCGCCATCGCGAGCACGAGCGCGAAGAACGCGCCGGTGACCCGCTGCGTCGAGTGCTGCAGCGCGAACAGGTCGCTGACGACCGCGAGCCCCAGCAACACGAGGACGAGGCCGACGGGGCGCCAGTCGGCCGCCTCGGAGGACGCGGCGGCCGCGACCAGCGTGCCGAGGAGGATCACGGCTTCGGCGGCAAGCAGCCTCAGGGAGCGCGCTGGCATCAGGTTTTTCCAGGCGGGACCGCCCTTACTAGACCTCCCGCCGACTTTGAGCCTAGTGGAGCAAGTGGCTCGGTGCCAGAATCGCGTTGCCTCAGAGCGCCGCGAGCGCCGTCAGCAGCTCGCGGGCGGTGCGCTCGCCGAGCTCGAGGCTCTCGAGGCGAAACGACTCGTCCGGGGCGTGGAAGGCGTCGTCAGGGAGCCCGAAGCCGCTCACGATGGTGGCGATCTCGCGCGCCGCGAACTCCGCCACGACGGGGATCGAGCCGCCGGAGCGGATCAGCGCGGGCGCCGCCCCGGTCGCGCGCTCGATCGCCTCCGCGCCGAGCACGAGCGCAGGCAGGTCGGGCTCGAACAGCGACGGGTCGGCGTGCTGCCACGCCATCGTGACGTCGGCGTCCGCGGGCGCGGCGTCGCGCAGCAGCCGCTCGAGCACGAGGCCGATCTCCGCCGCCCGCTGGCCGGGGGCGAGGCGCAGCGAGACGGTGGCGCGCGCGCTCGCGGGCACGAGCGTGCGCGGCTCGCCGCCGACGAGCTCGTTGACCTCGAGGGAGGCGTCCGCGCCGTTGCGCTCGTAGTACTCGGCGGCCGCGCCCGGATAGGCCGGGCGGCCGCCGACCTCGGAGATCACCTGCTCGCCCGACGGCAGGCGCTCCCAGGAGATCCGCTCGGCCTCGGCGGGCGCGAGGATGCCGGCGCGCAACTCGTCGCGGAGCTTGCCGTCCGGGCCGGGCACGACCTGGGCGAGCATGTGGTGGAGCACGTGCAGGGCGTTGAGGACGCTGCCGCCGTAGATCCCGGAGTGCAGGTCGCGGACGCCCGTGCGCACCTCGATGTGCGCCATCGTCATGCCGCGCAACCCGACCGTGATCGCCGGCGTCCGCTCGTCGACCATGCCCGAGTCGAACACGATCGCGGCGTCGGCGCCGCGCTCGTCGGCGCGGATCCACTCGATGATCGTCTCGCTCCCGGCCTCCTCCTCGCCCTCGACCACCACGCGGACGTTGACCGGCAGCTCGTCGCGCTTGGCGAGGTCGCAGGCGGCCGAGAGGAGCGGCCAGAAGTTGCCCTTGTCATCGGCCGCGCCTCGCGCGTACACGCGGCCGTCGCGGACCTCGGGCTCGAACGGCGGCGAGGTCCACGCCGCGAGCGACCCGACGCCCTGGACGTCGTAGTGCCCGTAGATGAGGACCGTCGGGGCGTCCGCCCGCACGGCGCGCAGGTCGCCGACGACGAGCGGGTTGCCGTCGCCGATCTGGACCAGCTCCGCCGCGCCGCCGGCGCGCTCGACGTGGCCGGCGGCCCACTCCGCCGCGCGCCGCAGGTCGGCGGGATCGCCGCCGCCGGTGGAGACCGACGGAATCCGCAGCCAGTCGACCAGCTGATCAAGGAGGTCGCTCATCGGACGGGCAGACTAATCCGTCACACGGGGCCGGCGAAGTGGGGTAGCTTCGGAGACCGTGCGACGCGTCCTGATCATCGTCCTCGCACTCGGCGTCCTGGCGGGCGCCACCGCGATCGCGCAGACCGGCTCGAGCAACGACGCGTACCAGCTCCAGGAGCCCTCGGTCACCTCGAGCCAAGTGCTGCGCCTGCCCTCCGACGCATCCTGCGTCCGCTTCACCCGCGCCACCGTGCGCTTCCTGCCGCCCCCCGGGGCCGTCTTCGGGGTCCTGCAGGTCAGGGCCGACGGCCGCGAGGCGACTCGCATGACCGGCGTGCCGCGCGCGGCCAGCACCACCATAAGGCTGAGCGGCGCCCGCACCTCCGTCCGCGTGAGCGGCACGACCCTCGGCGGCCAGGTCGTCCACGCCGCGCGCGACTACCGGCGCTGCGCCGGCGCCGCGGCGAAGCCGAAGCAGCGCGCGAAGCCCCGTGCGACGCCCCCGCCGACCGAGATCGGCGGCGGCGAAAACGGCTAGCGCGGCTCGTGTGCCTCGGCGTCGGCGCGCGTCGCGTGCGGCGCGCCGGGGAGGTCGGGCAGCGGCACGTCGGGCGTGCGCGCGACGACCAGGGCGAACACCAGCAGGCGCCCGGCGGCGGGGATCGGCCGGCCCTCCTCGGGCGGGGCGAGGTGCTCGTCGAAGTCGTCGAGGATGTCGAGCACCGCTGAGCAGAACGGCGCGACGCGGCTGTCGTCGCCGACGGCGCAGGCGAGCCGCGAGAGCGCCAGCGGCTCGGAGAAATCGACGCGGGCGAAGGCGCGGCCCATCGTCGCCGTGAGGTGGGAGGCGACGCGATCGAGCAGCGGATCCAGCGCGCGCCTCGTCGGCCCGGGCGGCGGCCCGAGGTCGAGCGGATCCTCGCCGTCGAGCATGCGCTCGACCTGCCCGCCCATCACGCCGCGGATCTGCTCCGGGGAGAGCCCCGCCTGAACGGCACAGCGCATGGTCTGCGTGGCGGCCAACAGCGGCAGGCCGTAGGGCGAGTCGCTCGCCCACACGACGTTCGCCGGCGGGCACAGCGACAGCGTGGCGATGATGTCGGCCGGGTTCCACCACGCGGTGTCGATGAAGACGTTCGGGAGGCGCGGCAGCTCGTGCCACAGCCACGCGAGGTCGGAGATCGCGCAATGGGCGAGGATCAGCCGCGCGTCCGGGAACTCCTCCGCGAGGTGCACCGTGTCCTGCCCGAGCGCGGGAATGCCGCGGCCGGCGTGGATGAGGACGGTGCCGCGGCGCTCGTGAGCGGCGGCGACGAGGTCGCGGACCGATGGCTCGGAGAGCGTGAACTGCTCGGCGCGCGGGTGCAGCTTGATGCCGGACGCGCCGGCGTCGAGGCAGCGCCGCGCCTCGGCCACCGCGCCGGAGTCGCGCGGCTGCACGCGGCACAGCGCCCGCAGCCGGCCGCCGGAGGCCGCGACCCCTTCGAGCACGTGGTCGTTGGCCTCCCGATAGCCGTCGGGCTCGTGCATCGGGAACACGAGCGCGCGCGCGCCGGCGGGCGCCAGCGCCGCCAGCAGCTCGTCCATCGTCTGCCGGAAGCCATCGGGATCGTTGGCCCCGACGTGCGTGTGCGCGTCGAACAGCGCCAGACGCGGGACGTCCGCCGCGAGCCGGTCGAACCACGGTCGCAGGAGGGCGTTGGCGTCGAACACGCGGCGGCACACTACCGCCGTTTCTCATCGCGCCGATAATGCGAGCATGCAATTCCGCCGCGAGCGCGTCCGGGTCGAGACCCAGCGCCACATCATCGAGGGCACGCTGCAGCTTCCCAACGAGGGTTACCGCTCCCGCACCACCGACTTCCTCAACGCGCACGACTCCGACTTCATCGCGCTGATCGACGCCGACGTGACCTGGACCGACGGCGCCCGCGAGCCCGAGCGCCAGGACTACATGGCGATCTCAGCCCGCCACGTCATCCTCGTCACCGAGCTCGAGTCGCTCGGCGTGGTGGACGAGCCGGGGCCGGCGGTGGGAGCGGACGCGTCGGTGGCGATCTCGACGCCGCCGGGTCCTTAGGCGGTCGCGTAGCGCGTCACGAAAGGCGCACAACGGAGAGGGAGGGATTCGAACCCTCGGACGAGGTTGACCCCCGTCACACGATTTCCAGTCGTGCCCGTTCAGCCGCTCCGGCACCTCTCCTGGAGCGGTCGAAGGGTAGTGGCTCTAGATCCCCCAGTGGCCCTCGACGAGCACCGGGACGCGCTCGCCGTCGGGGGTGATGCCGGTGACCTTGAGCTCGAGCGAGCCGATCATGAAGTCGAGGTGCAGCTCGGACGCGTTGACGCGGTCGCGGCCCTCGTCGCCGATCACGAACGGGAAGCCCTGGCCGAACGCGATGTGGCTGGCGGCGTTCTCGTCGAGCAGCGTGTCGTAGAAGACGGTGTCGAGCGCGCCGATGCGCCCCTCGGCGTCGACGAGCGCGATCTCGCCGAGGCGCGCGGCGCCCTCGTCGCGGGCGCAGATCGTGCGCATCGTCTCCGCCGCGGTGTCGGCATCGATCTGCACGGCGCGGCCGCCTTCGAAGCGGACGCGCAGCCCGCGCACGACGGTCCCGTCCATCAGCACGAGCGGCTTGGTCGACGTGACCTCGCCGTCGACGCGGGCCGGGTCCGGCGAGGTGAAGATCTCCTCCGTCGGCAGGTTGGGCATGTGCACAAGCCCGTCGGCGCGCTGGAAGCGCGCCGCCTGCCATGACGTGGCGGGCAGCAGCCCGACCGTGAGGTCGGTGCCCGGGCCCTCGTAGTGGAGGGCGTCGAAGCGGCGCTCGGTCAGGCGCTCGGCCGTCGCGACGAGGAAGTCCGCGCGGGCGCGCCAGGCGGCGACCGGATCGTCCTCGTCGAGCCGGCAGACGTGGAGGAGGTGGCCCTCGAGGCGCTCGAGCGCCGCGTCTGCGTCGAGGTCGGGGAACACGAGTTGCGCCCACGCGGGCGTCGGGCACGGCGCGATCGTCCAGTTCGTCGTGCGGTCGTTGACGACCTTGCCCGCCTCCTTGAGCGAGGGGAAGCGGTCGCGGCCCACGCGCGCGGGGTCGAGGTCCTCGAGCAGCCCCGGCGCGACCGGGCCCGAGAGGCCGACGCGCGCCGCGCCGATCTCGCCGAGCGCGAGCAGGCGCTTGCCGTGCCAGTCCGGGATGAAGTCGAGGTCCTCCTCGCGCCCGTGCTCGATGCGCGCGCGCTTGACCCAGGGATCGAAGTACTGCACGTCGACGAACTTGGCGCCGTGGCGGTAGGCGCTGGCCGCGATCGCGCGGACCATGAACTCCTTGCCCGGCTCGCAGGAGACCGCCACAACCTGCCCTGGCTGCACGTTGGCGCCGAATCCGACGATCACGTCTGCGAAACGGGTGAGGGTGGCGTCGTCCATGCCGCGACTTTACGCAGCCGATGCCAAATGCGACGTGTCGTTGAATGATCGAAGCAGCCAGCGCCCGCCGTCGAGCACGACGAGTCGGGTGAGCGATCCATTGTCGGAGTGCACGAACGCGAACGGCCGGCTGTCGGTCGCCTGCCGGCAGGCCTCGCCGATCACGCCGCCGTGGACAACCGCGGCCACCGTGACGCCGAGGCCGGCGGCCGCCACCACGGCCTCGATCCCCGCGCGCACCCGCAGCGCGAACGACTCCATCGTCTCCGCGCCCGGGATCACGTCCCAGCGCTCCTCGGACACCGCCTGCAGCGCGATCGGGTCGCCCTCGGCCGCCCGGATGCGGAACTCGCCACCCTCCCACTCGCCGAGCGAGACCTCGCGCAGCTCCGGGACGACGACCGGCTCGAGCCCGAGGCGCGCGGCGAGCGGCGCCGCCGTATGCGCGGTCCGCTTCAGCGTCGTGACGAACAGCCCCACGAGCGGCTCCCCCGCCAGCCGCTCGGCGACCAGCGCGGCCTGGACCTCGCCCTCGGGCGCGAGCGCCGGATCGCCGTGGCCGTCGAGCAGCGGGAAGCGCCGGCCCGCGACCGCGGGCTCGGACGCGCCGTGGCGGACGAGCACGACCTCGGTCGCGTTGGGCGGCAGGACGAACCCGCGCTGGTGGTAGACGGGACCGGCGATCGGCGCAGTCTCGCAGCGGGCGCGATCAGGCGGCCGCTGCGTACAGCGCGCGCTCCGCGGATCGCCCACGCCTGGCTGCCGGGCGAGGCGGGCAGGGGTGTCGACGCTCGACCTGCTCGGCGACGGCCTGACGCTCTTCACCGGCCCGGGCGAAGGACCGTGGCCCACGTACCGCGGCGCGCCTCCAGTGACGGTTCGCCGGCTCGACGCGATGACGGCGCGAGCGCTCGGCATCGCCGCCGGCGCCGCGCTGCTCGTCCGGCCCGACGGCGTTCCCGCCGCGATCTGGACCGTGAGGAGCGGAGAGGGAGGGATTCGAACCCTCGATGGACCTAACCGGCCCATAACGGTTTTCGAGACCGCCGCATTCAACCGCTCTGCCACCTCTCCAGAGCGCATCGGAGGGTAGCGGGGCTCAGGCCCGGCGCGCGGCGAAGAAGTCGGTCAGCAGCGCCGCGCAGTCCGCGGCCAGGACACCGCCCTGGACGACGGGCCGGTGGTTCAGCCGCGGCTCGGCGAGCACGTCGAGCACGCTGCCCGCCGCGCCCGCCTTCGGGTCGGCTGTCCCGTAGACGACGCGCGGCACGCGCGCGAGCACGATCGCGCCCGCGCACATGGCGCACGGCTCGAGCGTCACGTAGAGCACGCTGTCGAGCTGGCGCCAGCTCCCCCGCCGCTGCGCGGCGCGCTGCAGCGCGAGCGTCTCGGCGTGCGCCGTCGGGTCCTGGCGGCGCTCGCGCTCGTTGTGCCCGGCGCCCACCACCTCGCCCCGGTAGACGACGACCGCGCCCACGGGCACGTCATCATGTTCGAGCGCCAGCCGCGCCTCCGCGAGCGCGATCCGCATCCAATGCTCGTCCATTACGGCATTGTTGTCGCAAGTCCGGGGGGTTGTGGTGCAACTTCTTCGTGTCGAGAATGTTGTGGTGGTGCCCTGCCCTTGAATCTCCCCTCCCGCGTCCGCTCCATCGCCCCTCTGCTCGCCGGCCTCGCGGCCGGCGTGCTCGTGCTTGCGCCGGGCGCGCGCGCCGACGCCGTGGCGCCCAACGTGCACACCGGATCGGTCTACGTGCCGGGCGAGGTGATCGTCCGCTACGCGCCCTCGGCGAACCGGCGGGTGCGCGTTTCCACGCAGCGCGCGACGGGCGTCGGGCAGCCCCACGTCTTCGCCCCGCGAACGCGGGTGCTCAAGATCCGCGACGGCGAAAGCGTCGCGCACACGATCGCCGAGCTCGAGCGGCGCCCCGGCGTGCTCAGCGCGACGCCGAACGTGATCGCGCGCATCAGCGCGTTCGTGCCCAACGACCCGGGCCAGCCCGGCAGCCCGCTCGGCGGCTGGCAGGGCCTGCAGTGGAACTTCGGCAAGGACTTCGGCGTCAACGCCCCCGACGCGTGGGACCGGCTCAACGCCGTCGGGCGCCCGGGTGGCCTCGGGGTCAAGGTCGCGGTGCTCGACACGGGCGTCGCCTACGCGACGCGCCACGGCTACCGGCGCTCGCCCGACCTCCTCAACCGCTTCCTCAAGGGCTACGACTTCGTCGACAACGACGCCTACCCCGACGACCTCAACGGCCACGGCACCCACGTGGCGAGCACGATCGCGGAGACCACGGGCAACGGCTACGGCGTCACCGGCCTCGCCTACGGGGTGCGCCTCATGCCCGTGCGCGTGCTCGACCGCTCGGGCACGGGCGACAGCGTCGCGATCAGCGCGGGCATCCGCTACGCCGCCCGCAAGGGCGCGAAGGTCATCAACCTCTCGTTCGAGTTCGACTCGAGCGTCACGCGCGGCCAGATCCCCGACATCCTCGACGCGCTGCGCTTCGCCCGCCGCAAGGGCGTGCTCGTCGTCGGCGCCTCGGGCAACTTCTCGGCGCACGCGGTCGCCTACCCGGCGCGCGCGACCAACGTGCTGTCGGTCGGCGCGACGACGGAGCACCTGTGCCAGGCCGACTACTCCAACTCCGGCTCGGCGCTCGACATCTCCGGCCCCGGCGGGGGCCTCGACGCCGAGGTCCCCGGCGACCCCAACTGCCGCCCCGGCGCCGAGCCGTTCGGGCGCGACGTCTACCAGCTCACCTACACCAGCCGCTCCGTGCGCGCGTTCGGGCTGCCGAGCGGCTACGTCGGGACGTCGATGGCCGCGCCGCACGTCTCGGCGACCGCGGCGCTCGTGATCGCCTCGGGCGTGATCGGCCCGCACCCGACCCCGGGGCAGGTCGAGGCGCGCCTGAAGGCCACGGCGCGCGACCTCGGCACCCCGGGCGCGGACTCGCGCTACGGCGCCGGCCTGGTGGACGCGGCGCGCGCCGTCACCCCGTAGCTAGCTACTTGCCCCGGAAATAGTCCGACGGTCTGTCCGGGTGGGGCGGGAGGATCTGGCCTGCAAATCGGGTGATTTGGAGGCGTGGCGTGCTGCGGTTGTGGGCTGGTCAGGTGGAGTCGTTGTTTGATCTGGGGTTGC
>JBBQLH010000067.1:0-23635 GCA_038327685.1 Solirubrobacterales bacterium | reverse complement strand
GAAGGTCGCCTGCATCGGCGTGTGCTTGTAGAGCTTGTTGAGCACGACCTTGGGGATCGCGTCGCGCTTGAGCTCGATCACGATCCGCATGCCGTTGCGGTCGGACTCGTCGCGCAGGTCGGAGATCTCGGTGATCTTCTTGTCCTGGACGAGCTCGGCGATCTTCTTGATGACGCCTCCGTCGCCGCCCTTCTTCACCGCGTAGGGCAGCTCGGTGACGATGATCGCCTCCTTGCCGTGCGACAGCGGCTCGGAGTGGGCGCGGGCGCGGATGCGGACCCGCCCGCGACCGGTCTCGTAGGCCTCGCGGATGCCGCTGAGCCCGACGATCGTCCCGCCGGTCGGGAAGTCCGGGCCCGGGAGGTGGCGCATCAGGCCGGCGACGTCGATCTCCGGATCGTCGATGTAGGCGACCGTGGCCGCGATCACCTCGCGCAGGTTGTGCGGCGGGATGTTCGTGGCCATGCCGACCGCGATGCCGGAGGAGCCGTTGACGAGCAGGTTCGGGAAGCGCGACGGCAGGACCGTCGGCTCGGAGTTCTCGCCGTCGTAGTTGGGCTGGAAGTCGACGGTGTCGGCGTCGAGGTCGCGCAGCATCTCGCGCGCGATCCCGGCGAGCCGGGCCTCCGTGTACCGCATGGCGGCGGCGGGATCGTCGTCGACCGAGCCGAAGTTGCCCTGGCCGTCGACGAGCGGCGCGCGCAGCGAGAAGTCCTGCGCGAGGCGGACGAGCGTGTCGTAGATCGCCGAGTCGCCGTGCGGGTGGTACTTGCCCATCACGTCGCCGACGATCCGCGAGCACTTCACGTAGCGCCGGTTGGGCTGCAGGCCCATCTCGTTCATCGAGAAGAGCACGCGCCGGTGGACGGGCTTCAGGCCGTCGCGGACGTCGGGCAGCGCGCGCCCGACGATGACCGACATGGCGTAGTCGAGATACGCGGAGCGCATCTCCTCCTCGAGCCCGCGGGGCTCGATGTTGCCGCCGGAGATGATGTCCGAGGTCGCCATCTACACGTCCAGGGTGGCGGCGCGGGCGTTCTCCTCGATGAACTCGCGCCGGGGCTCGACCTTGTCGCCCATCAGCATCGTGAAGAGCCGGTCGGCGGCGGCTGCGTCGTCCATCGTGACCTGGGCCAGGGTCCGGGTCTGCGGGTCCATCGTCGTCTCGCGGAGCTGCTCGGCGTTCATCTCGCCGAGGCCCTTGAAGCGCTGGAGGTTGAGGCCCTTCGAGGCGACCTTGAGCACGCAGCGCGGCAGGTCCTCGAACGACAGCGCCTCCTCGGCCTGATCACCCAGCTTGACCGTGAACGGCGGCGTGCCGGCCATCCCGACCAGCTCGCCGTGCACACGCGCCAGCTGGCGGTACTCGTTGGCCTCGAACAGCGTGCGCTTGATGCGCAGCGTCCGGGCCATGTTCGTCTTGCGCTCGACGGCCTTGACGTGGATCAGCCCGTCATCGGACGCGACCAGGTTCGTCAGATAGGGCTCCGTGTCGGGGTCCTTGCGCTCGACGAGCGCGAGCAGCTCCGTGGCGTCCCTGACCTGCTCGTCGAGGATCTGGGACTCCTCCAGGAAGGTGACGGTGTCGTTGCCGTACTCCGCGCGCAGCGCGGACGCCCAGCCCTCGTACTGCTTGAGCAGGCGCCGATAGCGCTGCCAGCGGTTGTCGGTGAGCTTGAACGCCCGGCCCTCGTGGTCGCCGACCTCGATGCGGTCGAGCTTGTCGCCGAGCAGGATGTCCTCGAGCTCGGACTCCTTCTCGACGTAGCGCTCCTGCTTGCCCTGCGTGACCTTGTAGAGCGGCGGCTTGGCGATGTAGATGTAGCCGGCGTCGATCAACTCCTGCATCTCGCGGAACAGCAGCGTGAGGATCAGCGTCCGGATGTGCGCGCCGTCGACGTCGGCGTCGGTCATGAGCACGATCTTGTGGTAGCGGGCGCGCTCGATGTCGAACTCCTCGCGGATGCCCGTGCCGAGCGCGGTGATCAGCGCCTGGATCTCGTTGTTCTGCAGGACCTTGTCGATCCGCGCCTTCTCGACGTTGAGGATCTTGCCGCGCAGCGGCAACACGGCCTGGGTCGCGCGGTCGCGGCCCTGCTTGGCCGAGCCGCCGGCCGAGTCGCCCTCGACCACGAACAGCTCGGTCAGCGACGGGTCGCGGACCGAGCAGTCGGCGAGCTTGCCCGGCAGGGCGGAGTTCTCGAGCGCGGACTTGCGGCGCGTGAGGTCGCGCGCCTTGCGCGCGGCGGCGCGGGCCTGGGCGGCCGAGACGGACTTGTCGAGGATCCGCTTGGCCTCCTTCGGGTTCTCCTCCAGGAACTCGGCAAGCGAGCGGTTGACGACGTTCTGGACGAAGCCGGCCATGCCGGGGTTGCCGAGCTTGGTCTTGGTCTGGCCCTCGAACTGCGGGTCCTGGAGCTTCACGGAGATGACGGCGGTCAGGCCCTCGCGCACGTCCTCGCCGGTCAGCGCGTCGTCCTTCTCGCGCAGGAAGCCCTTGTCTCGCGCATAGCGGTTGAGCGTGCCGGTCAGCGCGGAGCGGAAGCCCGACAGGTGCGAGCCGCCCTCGTGGGTGTTGATGTTGTTGGCGAAGGAGAAGATCGACTCCTGGTAGGAGGAGTTCCACTGCATCGCGACCTCGACGGCGCCCTCGTCGCTGTCGGCCTCGAAGAAGAAGACCTTGTCCTGGATCGGGTCCTTGTTCTGGTTGAGGTAGCGGACGAAGTCCTCGATCCCGCCCTCGTAGTGGAAGTCGGCGCGCGTACCCTCGGCGCGCTCGTCGGTGATCGAGATGCGCAGGCCGCGCGTCAGGAACGCCGTCTCGCGCAGGCGCTGCTCGAGCGTGGCGAACTCGAAGTCGAGCGACTCGAAGATCTCCGCGTCCGAGAGGAAGGTGATGGTGGTGCCGGTCTCGTCGGTCGGCTCGCCCTGCTCGAGCGGGGCCTGCGGGGCGCCGCGGACGTAGTCCTGTGACCACGCGTGGCCGTCGCGGCGGACTTCGACGTGGAGGCGCTCGGACAGCGCGTTGACCACGGAGACGCCGACGCCGTGGAGGCCGCCGGAGACCTTGTAACCGCCGCCGTCGCCGAACTTGCCGCCGGCGTGCAGGACGGTCAGGACGACCTCGAGGGCGGGCCGGCCCTCCTTCTCCATGATCGCGACCGGGATGCCGCGGCCGTCGTCGACGACCGTGACCGAGCTGTCGGGGTGGATCGTCACGTCGACCTGGTCGCAGTCGCCGGCCAGCGCCTCGTCAACGGAGTTGTCGACGACCTCGTAGACGAGGTGGTGCAGCCCGCGGACGCCGGTCGAGCCGATGTACATGCCGGGCCGCTTGCGGACAGCCTCCAGACCCTCGAGGACGGTGATGTCCTGAGCGTCGTACGAGCCCTGCTGTGATCCGTCGTTGGGGTTCCCTGCAGCCAAGCGTTCCTCCGTCTACATACGTGACGCCCCGGCCATGGAGCGGTTCGGCTCCACGGGCGAGGCGTCCCTCAAACGTGTCATAAGAATAGCAGACGGAGGTCCCGGATCCGCCCTGTCGATCGTCACGAAAGTGCTGCAAATATGCACAAAATGCGCGGTCATCGGGAGGGTGGGCGAGCCTGTGCGCGCAGGCGTTTGACGGCAGGGCGCCCGAGCTCGTCCGCGAGGCGTTCGAGAACCCGCTCCGAGAGCAGGTCGAGCTCCTGCGCCCAGACCGCCGAGGTGCACGCCACGGTGACCACGCCGTCGCGCTCGGACACCGGCTCGGAGGCCTGCGCGAACGCCTCCCCGGCGGCGGCCGGCCACGCCCGCTGGACCTCGGCGAGCAGCGTCGCCGGGGCGAGCGCGGCGGTCACGCCTTCGAGCGCGGAGCCGACCGGGCGTGGGGCGCGGCGCCTCACGCCGGCACCTCGTCGCGGACCGTGCCCTCGGCGACGACGAGGCGGGCGACGTCGGGTCCGTCGCCCCCCGGGACGTGCGCGAGGTCGGTCGTCGCGATCACGCTCTGGCCGCCGCCCTCGCGGAGCAACTCGACGAGCCGCTCGCGGCGCAGCGTGTCGAGCTCGGAGGTGACGTCGTCGAGCAGCATCAGCGGCGCGGCTCCGCGCTCGGCGGCGAGCACGCCGCGCTCCGCCAGCAGGAGGGCCAGCAGCCCGAGGCGCTGCTGGCCGCGTGAGCCGTAGGTGCGCAGCTCCCGGCCGGCGCGGCGCAGGACGAGCTCGTCGCGGTGCGGGCCGTGGCCGGTGAAGCCGCGCTCGAGATCGGAGTCGACCCGCTCGGCGAGCTCGGCCGCCAGGTCCTCCGGGCGCTCGGCCTTCGAACGCGGCCGGTAGGCGAGCTCCGCGCCGCCCTCGAGCCCGAGCGCCTCGGCGCAGGCCGCGAACGGCTCGGCCAGCGCGGCGACCGCGGCGCCGCGGTCGGCCGCGAGCGCGACCCCGTGGCGGGCGAGCTCCTGATCCCACGCGGGCAGCGAGCCGCGGCCGGCGCGGCCGGCCCGGATCGCGCCGAGCAGCGCGTTGCGCTGCGCCAGCGCCGCGGAGTAGGCGCGGCGCGTGCCGACGCGGGTCGGCCACAGCGCAGCGATCACCTGGTCGAGGTGCGCGCGCCGGAGGGCCGGCGCGCCCAGCACGAGGTCGAGCCGGTCCGGGAGGAATACCGAGACGAGCGGCCGCGCGGCCGAGTCGGTCAGGCGGTCCACCGGCGCGCCGTCGACCGCCAGGCGCTTGGCCTCGCCGGGCTCGAAGCCGACCGTGATGCTGTGCGCCTCGCCGTCGCGCTCCGCGTCGAGCTCCAGGCGCGCGACGCCGGCGCCGAAGCGCACCACCTCGCGCTCGTTCGCCGTCCGGCAGGAGCGCCCCGTGCAGGCGAAGTAGAGCGCCTCGAGCAGGTTGGTCTTGCCGGCCCCGTTCGGCCCCGTGATCACGGTCAGGCCGGGGCCGAGCCGGACCTCCTCCGCCTCATAGGAACGGAAGTTGCGCAGGGACAGGCGGGTGACCCGCACGCCGGGCCCGCCGCCCTACACGTTCAGCCGGATCGGCATCAGCAGGTACTGGAAGCCGCTCCCGTCCGCGGCCTCGAGCAAGCCCGGGCGCAGGGGTGAGATGAGCTTGAGCAGCACGTCGCCGGACTCCACCGCCTCGAGGCCGTCGCGCAGGAACTCGGGGTTGAAGCCGATCTCGAGCGGCTCGCCCTGGAACGGCACGGGCAGGCTCTCCTGCGCCTCGCCGACGTCGGGCGTGCGCGCCGAGACCGTCAGCTCACCCTCGGCGAAGGCCAGCCGCAGCGGCGCGTTCTTCTGAGCCAGCAGCGAGATGCGGCGCACGACGTCCGTGATCTCCGTGCCGCCGAGCGGCAGCTCGTGCTCGTAGGCATCCGGGAGCAGCTGGCGGTAGTTGGGGAACTGGCCGTCGATCAACCGCGACGAGAGGACGACGCCGCCGGCCTCGAAGATCACCTGGTTGGTGCGCACCGAGACGCTCAGCTGCTCGGCCTCGGTCTGCTGCACGATCCGCGTGAGCTCCTGCAGCGCGCGCGCCGGCACGTTCGCCTCGAACGACCCGGCCAGTGGCGCCTCGAGCTTCGTCTCCTTGACCGAGAGGCGGTAGGAGTCGGTGGCGACCATCCGCAGCTCGCTCTCCGACGCGGACACGAGGATCCCGGTCAGCACCGGCCGGGTCTCGTCGCGCGAGGCCGAGCGGGCCACCTTCAGGACCGTCTCGACGAACGCGGGCCCGGGGACGTCGACGCGGCCGTCGCCCTCCGGCTCCGGGAAGGGCGGGAAGTCCTCGAGGCGCAGCGTGCGGATGTGGAACGTGGCGTGGCCCGCCACGATCTCGACGTCCTGCTCGGAAGCGCGCAGCTCGAGCGAGACCGAGTCGCCGGGCAGCGCGCGGACGACGTCGACGAGCAGCCGCGCCGGCAGCACGACGGCGCCGTCGCGGACGACCTCGCCCTGGAGCGGGACGCGGAGGCCGATCTCCATGTCGGTGGCGCGCAGCTCGATCGCACCGGCCGTCGCCGTCAGCTGGACGCCGGAGAGCGCCTGGACGGCGCTGCGGGTGGATGCCGCACGGGTCACGGTCTGGAGCTCAGTGAACAGTTCGGTGCGGGAAGTCGAGACCTTCATGTGGAAATGATCAAGTAGTAGTCACCGTCATCAGGGTTGTGGATGGCGTGCACAACCGCCGAGATCGCCGCAGGAGCAGGGCAGGGGCGTGCACAAGTCTGTCAAGCATCCCGGTCGGTATCGCCACGCAGCTCGCCGGCCAGCCTGCGCACCGTGTCATAGGCCTCGCGGTCCTCGGCGATGCGGGCCGCGGCGCGCTTGCACGCGTGCAGCACGGTCGTGTGGTTGCGGTTGCCGAAGGCGCGCCCGATGGCGGGCAGCGTCGCGTCCGTGAGCTCGCGCGTGAGGTACATGGCGACCTGGCGCGGCCAGTTGAGGCCGCCGCCGCGGCTGTGGGAGATCATGTCGTCGAGCGAGATCTCGAAGTCCTGGCAGATGCGGCGCTGGATCTCCTCGACCGAGCGCACCCGCGGCCGCAGGTCGGGATAGAGGCCGCCGAGGACCTCCCGCGCGAGCTCCGCGGTGACCGGGCGGCCGGTGAGCGAGCCGAACGCGACGGTCCGGACCAGCGCGCCCTCGAGCGCGCGCACGTTGGAGTCGACCTGCTCGGCGATCATCTCGAGCGCGGCCGGCTCGACGGCGCGCACACCGTCCTGCTGGACGCGCTTGCGCAGGATCGTCAGGCGCGTGTCGTAGTCCGGCCGGCGCACGTCGCAGACCAGGCCGGCCTCGAAGCGCTCGCGCAGCCGGTCCTCGAGCGCGCTCAGGTCGCGCGGGAGGCGATCGGAGGTCAGCACGATCTGCGCGCCGGCCGCGTGCAGCGCGTTGAAGGTGTGGAAGAACTCCTCCTCCGTCTTGGCCTTGCGCTGGAGGAACTGGACGTCGTCGACGAGCAGGACGCCGACGTCGCGATAGGCGCTCTTGAAGGCGTCGATGCCGTCGTGGTGCAGCGCACCGATGAAGTGGTTCGTGAACGCCTCGGCGGTCGTGTAGCGCACGGTCAGCCCGCCGCCGTAGGCGGCGACGTAGTTGGCGACCGAGTGCAGCAGGTGGGTCTTGCCGAGGCCGGGCGGACCGCAGATGAAGAGCGGGTTGAAGGCGAGCGCCGGCATCTCGGCGACCGCGAGGACAGCGCCGTGGGCGAGGCGATTGGAGTCGCCGATCACGAACTGGTCGAATGTGAAGCGGGCGTTGAAGGGGACGTCGGCCGCGGTCCACAGCGAGCGCGTGGCCGGCTCGGGCGCCTCACTGACGGCGACTGGGTCCTCCGGGCCGACGAGCCGGATCGCGACGTCCTGGCCGAGCACGCGCTGCGCGGCCCCCTGGAGCAGGCGGCTGTAGCGCTCGGTGACCCAGGCGCGGCTCGTGTCGGGCGCGGTGACGACGAGCGTCGAGCCGTCGAGCCGCCGTGCATCCAGCGCGTCGACGTAGAGGTGCCAGTTGGCGTCCGAGATCGCGGTCCGCAGCTCGGTCCGGATGCGCCGCCAGGAATGCGCGAGTTCGTCGTCGGTCACGATGGACGCGGAGGCTCCTCCTCCCCAGGAGAGGTCTGTGGATCGGTGGTGCGGAGGGGCCCTGAAGGACCCCGGGGGGGCGAATATAACAAGGGCCGGAGGCCCGTCCGGAGGATGTCCGGGAGGGCATCGCAAAACGCGCACGAATGTTCCCCGGAAGGCCTGTGCACGGGTGTCGACGGCGTGTGCACGAACCGGTGCGCTCCTCGCCCCGGTATCCTCGCTGAGAGATGAAGCGGACCTACCAGCCCAAGAAGCGCAAGCGCGCCCGCACCCATGGCTTCCGTGCCCGCATGAGCACCCGTGCCGGGCGCGTCGTGCTCAAGCGGCGCCGGGGCAAGGGCCGCAAGCGCCTCACGGTGTAGCGCCGCGGTGTCCGCTAAGCGCCGCCGCCTTTCCCGCAGCGCTGAGTTCGAGCGCGTGTACCGGCAGGGGCGCTCGAAGGGCAACCGCTATTTGGTGCTCTACGCCTTCCCGCGCGCGGAGGACGACGCCGCGGAGCGCGAGGACGGCCCGCGCCTCGGGCTGTCCGTCTCGCGTCGCGTCGGCGGGGCGGTCGAGCGCAACCGCGTCAAGCGCGTGCTGCGCGAGGCGTTCTGGGCCGAGGCCGAGCGCCTGCCGGTCACGTCCGACTACGTCGTCGTCGCTCGCCCCGACGCGCGCGAGTTGGCCGAGCGCGAGGGCACCGCCGGGATGCGCCGGGCGCTGTCCGAGCTCGCGGCCGGGCTCGGTGGCAGGAACTGAGCGCCGTGCGCGCCCTGCTGCTCGCGCCGATCCGCCTCTACCAGCGCTTCGTCTCGCCGCTGCTTCCGCGGCGCTGCAAGTACCTGCCGACGTGCTCGGACTACGCCGTCCAGGCCGTCCGCGGCTACGGGCCGGCGCGCGGCTTCGTGCTCGCGGGCTGGCGCCTGCTGCGCTGCAACCCGTTGAGCGACGGCGGCTATGACCCGGTCTCGGCCCAGACGCTCTTCAAGTCACGCGAGAGCAGCGCCCCCGCCGCATCGCCGCCCAGCCGCACGGCGTAGTTCGTCCCCCGGTCCTCGGGATAGATCTGTGTCGTGTTGGCGAGCACGAGGTGGGGCACCCCGGTCTGGAGCGGCGGGATCCGCTCCGGGTAGCCGACGGTGACGATCGGCTGCGCGGCCGGCTCGCGGTGCAGCCAGCGCTCGCGCACCCATGAGCGCTCGAAGCCCGGGTTGACCTTGCGCAGCCCGGGCGTGTAGCGCTCGATCAGCGCGTCGGCGTCGAGCTCGAGCAGCGGGTCGCCGGGCGCGAGGTAGTTGGCGATGTAGAGGAAGCGGCGCCCGTCGTAGCGCTCGGGCTCGACGAAGTTCGTGTGCTCGACGAGCCCCACGAAGGGGAGCTCCGGGTCGGCGATGTTGGTCCAGTAGAACGGGCTGAAGCGGCGGTCGAGCTCGAGCAGCAGGCACAGCGCCGTGTGGTACTCGATGCGCTCCAGCCGGCCGAGGTACTCCTGTCCGATCGCCGCGGCGAGGTCGTCGTCGAGCAGGCCGCGGAAGACGTCGTTCGGGACGGTGGCGACGACGGCGTCGTAGCGCTCGGGGTCGCCGGCGGTCTCGTAGCGCGCCGGGTCGTGCCCGGTCCGGAACGAGCCGGGCGCGCCACCGATGACCTCGAAGCCCTGGGCGACCCGGCGCAGCCGCGCCGCCGGGCGGTCGATCAGCACGCGCCCGCCGCCGGCCTCAATGCGCTCGCGCAGCTCGCCGAACAGCGGCTCCCACGACCGCCGCGGGTAGCCGAGCAGCTCCTGGCGCGCCTCCTTGCCGCCGAGCTTCCGGCGCATCGTCAGCTTGCCCCACAGCCACGCCATCGAGATGTCGTCGGCGCGGTCGCCGAACTTGCCGCGCAGCAGCGGGCCCCAGACCTTGTCGTAGGCCTGCGCTCCCATCGACCGCCGGATCCACGCACGCGCGGTCATCCGCTCGAACGGCGCGACCTCGTGCGCGGTCTTCTGGAGCTTGAGGACCGCGAGGCCCATGCGGACGCGCGAGACCGGCGAGAGCGGGCCGAAGCGGAGCAGGTGCAGCGGCGTGGTGAACGGCCACGAGCGGCCCTCGAGGAAGAACGCCATCGAGGACGGGCGCCACTCGAGCTCCTCCGGCATGCCGAGCTCCTCGTAGAGCTCGGCGATGTGGTGGTCGCTGGTGAACAGGTGGTGGTAGTAGCGCTCCAGCAGGTGCCCGCCGCCGATGTCGATCGTGGCGGCCTGGCCTCCGAGCCCGGGCCAGCGCTCATAGACGTCGCAGCGGTGACCGGCCTCGGTCAGCCGGTGCGCGCACACGAGCCCGGCCACGCCGGCCCCGATCACGGCGACCCGCACTAGTGGGTCTTCCCGCAACGTTCCACCCGAAATCGGCGACCGCCGATCACCGGCGGCCGTTCTTTCGAGCGCAACGTCACGAGAAGACCCACTAGACGGTCCGCTGCGGCGCGGGCGCCTCGGGGTCACGCCGGTCGACCCCGGCCAGCGCGGCCGCGGCGCCCTCCTCCGGATCGAGGTTCTCGGAGCGGGCGACCACATACAGTGGCCGCTGCTTGACCTCGTCGTAGATGCGCCCGAGGTACTCGCCGAGCATGCCGAGCGCCAGCAGCTGGATGCCGCCGATCAGCAGCACGGCGAACAGCAGCGACGGCACGCCGCGCGAGTAGATGCCGGAGTAGCGGGCGACGATCGTCAGCGGCAGCCCCAGCATCGCGAGCGCGGCGCAGGCGAAGCCGGCCAGGGCCGCCAGCTGTAGCGGGAAGTTCGAGAACGAGGTCAGCCCGTCGAGGGCGAAGCGCAGCATCTTGCCCAGCCGGTACTTCGTCTCGCCGGCGGCCCGCGCGTCGCGGTCGTACTCCACGATCGCGTGCGAGAACCCGACCCACGAGGTCATCCCGCGCAGGAACCGCGAGCGCTCGCGCAGGCGCAGGAGCGCGTCGAGCGGCGCGCGGTCGATGAGCCGGAAGTCGCCGGCGCCGGGCTCGAGGTCGACCTGCGCCAGGCGGCCCATGATCGAGTAGAACCAGCGCGAGGTCGCCAGCTTGAAGCGCGTCTCCCCGCTGCGGCTGCGGCGCTTCGCCACCACCATGTCAGCGCCGTGGCGCCAGGTCTCGACCAGCTCGGGGATCAGCTCGGGCGGGTCCTGGAGGTCGCCGTCGATCATCACCACGGCATCGCCGCGAGCGTGGTCGAGGCCGGCGGTGATCGCCATCTGGTGCCCGAACGGGCGCGACAGGTGCAGCACGCGGATGCGCGGATCGAGCCGCGCGAGGTCGTCGAGGATGGTGGGGGTGGCGTCCGACGACCCGTCGTCGACGATCACGAGCTCATACGGGAGGTCTCCGAGCGAGGTCGCGACGCGGCTGCAGAACTCGGCCGCCAGGCCTTCCTCGTCGAGCATCGGCGCCACCACGCTGAGCAGGCGAAGCTCGCGGGTGGACATGGTGGGCGGGAGTCTAGAGCCACCGCTACGATCCGGTGCCGTGACGCCCGTCTTCGGAAACATCCTCCAGCCGCTGATCGACTTCTTCCATTTCTTCCTGAAGACGTTTCACGACGATCTCAAGCTCGGATGGGGCTCCTCGATCATCATGCTGACCCTGCTGGTCCGCGCGATCCTGCTGCCGGTCACCTACAAGTCGTCGAAGTCGATGATCCGGCTCCAGCAGCTCGCCCCGCAGATGAAGGCGATGCAGAAGAAGTACAAGGAGGAGCCGCAGCGCCTGCAGCAGGAGACGATGAAGTTCTACCGGGAGAACTCGGTCAACCCGTTCGCCTCGTGCCTCCCGATGGTCGCGCAGCTGCCGGTCTTCCTGTCGCTCTACTACATGCTCCGGGTCGACCTCCGGCATGACATCTGCCCGGACATCAACCCGGTCAGCGGCGTCCACCCGCTGCCGTGCGGCCATTCCCCCGACTCGAGCTTCCTCTTCATCCACGACCTGACCGACAAGGCCACCGGCGTGGTGCTCGTCGCGCTGATCATCCTCTACGTCGGCTCGCAGCTCGTGTCGACGCTGCTGATGTCCGCGACGGCCGACAAGAACCAGCGGATGATCTTCCTGGCCCTGCCGTTCCTCTTCGTCGCCTTCATCTGGCGGTTCCCAGCCGGGCTGCTTGTGTACTGGATCACGACGAACCTGTGGACGATCCTGCAGCAGTCGATCATCAAGAAGCGCCTCGGGCCGCTGCGTGAGGAGGCGGCGGCGGCCGCCAAGGCGGCCAAGGAACAGGCGGAGCTCGAGGAGAGCACGAGCAAGGGGAAGGGCCAGGGCCAGGGCAAGGGCAAAGGGAAGGCCGGCGCCCGCGCGCTCGGCAAGCTCTCACCGACCCCCGCGGTGGCCGGCGACGGCGGCGGCGGCGGCTCCAAGGCTCGCAGCGGCACCAACGGCCCCCCGCCCGCGCCGCCGCGCAAGAAGAAGAAGCGCTCGGGACGCCGCCGGTGAGCGACGCGCCCGCCTCCGCCGCCGATCGCGTCCGCGATCTGCTCGAGCGCGTCAACGACGCGCTCGCCCTCGACGCCGAGGTGGAGATCGAGCAGGACGAGGGGATCATCCGCGCCACGCTGCACGCCGAGGACCTCGGCCTCTTCATCGGCCGCCACGGCACCACGATCGACGCCGTCCAGCACCTCGCGTACCGCGCCGCGGCAGCCGCGGACGACGGCCCCCAGCGCGTGATCGTGGACGCCGCCGGCTACCGCGATCGGCGCGCTCAGGCGCTGCACCGCCAGGCCGACGACGCCGCCGACGACGCCCTGCGCACCCGGCGCCCGGTCGCGCTGGACGCGATGAGCGCGACCGAGCGCAAGGTCGTCCACGAGCATCTCAAGGACCGCGAGGACGTCGAGACGTACTCCGAGGGCACGGAGCCCGACCGCCACCTCGTCGTGGCTCCGCTCTGAGCGGACCGTTTCACGATTTTCGTTTCGACACGCTCCTCGAGGCGCTCGCCGACCCGGCGGCACCAACCTCGGTTCATAACGCCGCCCAGGGCCGCAACGTCCACATCGCGGACTCGCTGAGCGCGCTCGAGGTCCCCGGCGTGCGGGAGGCGCGGCGGATCGCGGATCTGGGCGCCGGTGCCGGCCCGCCGGGGCTCGTGCTGGCGATCGCGCTGCCCGACGCCGAGGTCACGCTGGTGGAGAGCGTCCGGAAGAAGTGCGCGTGGATGCAGGCGACGGTCGAGCGCCTGGGGGTGGACAACGTCCGAGTCGCCTGTGTCCGTGCGGAGGATCTCGAGGACGACCCGTTCGACGTCGTGACCGCGCGCGCGATCGGGTCGCTGGCGGTGCTGTGCGAGTACGCGGCGCCACTCCTGCGCGAGGGCGGGGTGCTGGTGGCGTGGAAGGGCGCTGTCGACGCGTCGGAGGAGGCCGACGGGCTCGCCGCCGCGGAGATCCTCGGACTCGAGCGCGACAGCGTCCTGGCGGTGAAGCCGTATCCCGGCTCGGAGCGCCGCGCGCTGCACGTCTTCCGCAAGGTCGAACCCACTCCCGAGCGCTATCCGCGGCGGCCGGGAATGGCCGCAAAACGCCCGTTGTCCGCCCGTTCCCGCCGCGCCGATCGCTAGTTTCGAGAGCGCAATGGGCACCGTCTACGCGATCGCGAACCAGAAGGGCGGGGTCGGCAAGACCACCACGGCCGTCAACGTCGCCGCCTGCATCGCCGAGGCCGGCTACGAGACGCTGCTGGTCGACGCCGACCCGCAGGGCAACGCCACCGTCGGCCTCGGCCTCTCGCGCCACGATGGCCCTGGGCTCTACGAGGTGCTGTCCGGCGACGTCGCGGTGGCCGACGCCGTGCGGCCCACCGGGATCGAGCACCTGTCGATGCTCATCTCGACGCCGGACCTCGCGGGGGCGACGATGGAGCTGCCGCGCCTACCCGGCTCGGAGGGGCGGATGCGCGACGCGCTGGCCTCGGTCCGCGGCGCCTATGCGTTCACGCTCCTCGACTGCCCGCCCTCGCTCGGCCCGCTGACCGTCAACGCGCTCGTGGCCGCCGATCGGGTCATCGTCCCGGTCCAGACGGAGTACTTCGCCCTCGAGGGACTCGCCGGCCTGCTCGACACGCTGGGCCTGATCCAGCGCGAGCTCAACCCCCGGCTCACGATCGCCGGGATGCTGCTGACCATGCACGACGGGCGCACGAAGCTCGGCCAGGACGTCGAGGCCGAGGTCCGCCGGCACTTCCCGCAGCTCGTCTTCGACACCGTGATCCCCCGCAACGTCCGGCTCGGCGAGGCGCCGAGCCACGGCCGCCCAGTGATCCACCACGACCCGCACTGCGCCGGTGCGGACGCCTATTTCGAGCTGGCCAAGGAGGTTGCACAGCGTGGCTGAGCCAAGCCGTGGGATGGGCCGCGGGCTTGCGGCGCTGCTCACCCCGAGCACGACGAGCGGCGGGGCGGGCGACCGTGACCTCCGCCAGCTCCCGGTGGAGCTGATCTCGGCCAACCCGCGCCAGCCGCGCCAGCAGTTCGACGAGGCCGGGCTGCTCGCGCTGGCGGGCTCGCTCCGGGAGCGCGGTCTGCTGCAGCCCGTGCTCGTGCGGCCGTCCGTGGGCGGCACCTACGAGCTGATCGCGGGTGAGCGGCGCTGGCGCGCTGCCCAGCTCGCCGGGCTCGACACGATCCCGGCGCTGGTGCGCGTCGAGGACGACGCCCAGTCGCTCGAGCTCGCGCTGATCGAGAACATGGCGCGCGAGGACCTCAACCCGGTCGAGGAGGCGCGTGCGTGCGCGCTGCTCGTCGAGGAGCTCGGTCTCACGCGCGAGGAGATCGGCCGCCGCGTCGGCCGCTCGCGCGTCGCGGTGTCGAACCTGCTGCGCCTGCTCGACCTGCCGGACGAGGCGCTCGAGATGCTCGCCCGCGGTGATCTCACCGAGGGCCACGGCCGCGCGATTCTGATGGCGCAGGGCCACGACGAGCGCCGCCGGCTCGCGCGCGCCGTGCTCGCGGAGGGCTGGAACGTCCGGCGCACGGAGGCCGAGGCGCGCACCGCGTCGGGCGCCGACCCGGCCGGCCCGGTCCACGCGCGCCGCGGCGCCGTCCATCCCGACCAGGAGGCGGCCGCGACGCGGCTCGGCGAGGCGTTCGGCCGGGCGTTGGGCGCCGACGTGAAGGTGACCGCGCGGGGCACCGGCTACAAGGTCGCGATGACCTTCGAGTCGCTCGACGAGGCGCTCGAGCTGGCCACCCGTCTGGGCGCTGTCGAGCCCGCCTGACGCCGCTATTATCGCGTCGTCCACGGGGCGATTAGCTCAGTCGGTTAGAGCGCTTCTCTGATAAGGAAGAGGTCCCAGGTTCGAGTCCTGGATCGCCCACTCCTCTGCGTCGCGCCCAGGCGTGACCTGCGTGTCGTGCAATGGACCGGCGCGGTCATCTTTTCGTCCGTCCGCGCGTTCCAGCGATAGCCTAATAGCCGGTGCGATTCTTACGAGTTGCAAAGTGGTCGATCGCTCTCGCCGTGGCGGCGGTCTGGGGCGCACCGGCCGTTGCCGTGGCCGACGTCGGATTCCGCGGCGCGACATTCACTGCGTCGGCGGTCGTCAAGCCGAGCGGTGAGAAGCCGCAGAGCAAGCTCTGGTTCCACGACGGCACCTGGTGGGCCAGCCTCTTCGTGCCCGGTGTGGAGGAGTACCGCGTGCACCGGCTGGACCCGCTCACGCAGAGCTGGGTCGACACGGGGACGCCGCTCGACGCGCGGAACAGCTCAGAGGGCGACGCGCTGTGGGACGGGACGCATCTCTACGTGGCAAGCGGCTCCGACGAGCCGGGGTCGCCGGACGCGACACGGATCCAGATCCTGCGACTGAGCTATGACGGCGCGGCGCGGCGCTACGTCCGCGATCCCGGTTACCACGCGGTTTTGCCCGGGGGCCCGGTCGAGGCCGTGGTGCTCGACAAGGACACGACCGGCCGGCTCTGGATCACGTATACGAGGGACGACACTGTCTACGTTGCGCACACGAGCGGGGCGCCGGGCGACCAGTGGGGTGTCCCTTTTGCGCTGCCGGTGACCGACGCGGCCAACCTGACCGCCGACGACATCTCCGCGGTGGTCGCCTACGGCGGGCGGATCGGCGTGATGTGGAGTAACCAGAACGCGCAGGCGATGTACTTCGCGTCGCACGCGGATGGCGCCCCGGACTCCGCGTGGACGCAGACGACCGCCTTGGACGGCCCGTTCTCGGCGGACGACCACATCAATCTCAAGTCGGTTCAAGGCGGCGGCGACGGGCGCGTGTTCGCGGCGGTGAAGACTTCGAAGTCGGACTCGCCGTCGCCGAGTCCGACCGACGACCAGGTCGACGTGCTCGAGCTCGAGGGCGGCGCGTGGACGCGCCACCTCTTCGGGACGGTCGCCGACGATCAGACGCGGCCGATCGTCCTGACCGACCAGCTCACGCGGCGCCTCTACGTTTTCGCCACGTCGCCGACCAACCCGGACCCGGGCGTCCAGGCGATCTACTTCAAGGTGACGAGCCTCGACAGCCCGTTGTTCCCGCCGGGGCCGGGCACGACGTTCATGCGCAGTGACGCCGGGGCCGACATCAACGACGCCACTTCGACCAAGCAGGACCTCTCGGTCGCGCCGCAACTCGTGGTGCTCGCGAGCGACCTCACGAACTACTGGCACAACGCGCTCCCGCTGTCGCATCCCACCCCGATCCCGCCGCCCACCCCTCCGTCGCCCTCGCCGCCGCCCGTGCCAGCCGCCGAGCGCACGGCGCCGCGGCTTACCGCGCTGTCGGCGCGGCCCCGCAACTTCCGCACACGCCGGCGCGCCGGCCGGCCCGCGGGCACGACGCTGAGATTCAGGCTCTCCGAGGCGGCAACCGTGCGCGTGGGAGTGGAGCGCGCGACCCGCGGTCGCCGGGTTGGCGGCGGCTGCGTCCGCCCGACCCGTGCCAACCGCTCCAAGCGCGCCTGCGTGCGCTACGTCGTGCTGCGGGGCGGGGTCACGCGGCGCCTCCGAGCCGGCTCTGTGCGGCTCCGCTTCGCCGGACGCCTCGGCGGCCGGCGCCTGGCGCGCGGCCGCTACCGACTCGCGCTGGTTGCGACGGACGCGGCGGGACTCGCCTCGACCACCCGCCGCGTCACTGTCCGGATCCTGCGCTGAGGCCGCGATGACGGCCCCAGTACCGAGCGCGCCAGCCGGGCTGTCGCGGCTCGCGGTCCGCGGCGTGCTGTGGCAGGCGCTCTCCTTCGCCTTCGGGCGCGGCCTCACACTCGTCGCGACGATCGTCCTCGCCCGCTTGTTGACCCCCGCCGAGTTCGGCTTGGTCGGGCTGGCCCTCGTGTTCGTGACCTTCGCCGAGTATGTGACCGATCTGGGTGTCGCTCAGGCGCTCGTGTACTTCGAACGTGACGAGCGTCTGCAGGACGGCGCTCTCGTCCTCTGCGCCGCCACCGGCGCGGTGCTCGCGGGCGCCGGACTGCTGGCCGCTCCCTCGGTCGCGGCCTTCTTCGGCACGGCCGAAGTCGAGCCCATGTTCCGCGTGCTCTCGGCCGCACTGCTGGTGAGCGCGCTGCGCCAGGTGCCCGTCGCTCTGCTGCGCCGGGCGCTCGCTTTCCGCCGTGTGCTCCTCACCGAACTGTCGCGCACCGTGGTACAGGGCGTCGTCTCGATCGCGCTCGCCGCGACGGGCGCCGGCGCTTGGGCGATCGTCTGGGGCTACGTGGCCGGCGGCGCAGCCTGCACCGTCGCGGCGTGGGTGCTGTGCGACTACCGCCCCGGTTTCCGCTTCGCGCGCGCTCTTACGCCGCCGCTCACCCGCCGGCTGCTCGGCTACGGCGGCCCGGCCGCCGGACAGGCGCTGCTCGCCGCGTTGATCTTCGACGTCGACTACCTGATCGTGGGCAGCGTGCTGGGCGCCGAGGCGCTGGGCGTCTACACGCTTGCGTTCCGGCTCCCCCAGGTAGCCATCATCGGCGTCTTCGCCGTGCTGTCCTCAGTGGCCTTCCCGATGTTCAGCCGGGCGCGCGCCGACCCCGCCCGTCTTAGGCGCGGCTACCTCACCAGCGTGCGGCTCCAATGCGCCTACGGAGTCGCCGCCGGGGTCGGCCTGTTCATGGTCTCGCCGATGGTGGTCCCCGTGGTCTTCGGCCCGCAATGGGCCGCCGCCGCCGTCCCGCTCGAGGCGCTCGCCCTCTACGCCGCCGCGCGCGCACTCGGCGCGGGCGCCATCGACGTCTATAAGGGCATCGGGCGGCCCGAGCTCGGGGTCGCTGTGGCGCTCGTGCGGCTGGCGCTGCTCGTCCCCGCTCTATTGCTGGCGGCGAGTCACGGCGGGATCGACGCAGTCGCCTGGACCCAAGCCGCGCTCGCGCTGGCGTTTGCCGCCGGGATGCAGTCGGTCGCGGCCCGCATCGTCGGCTTGGGGACCGCCGACCTGGGTCGGGCGGTTCGCCCCGCGCTGGCGCTCGCCGGAGGCATCGGGGTAGGCGCGGGCGCCGTCCGATGGGGCCTGACCGGACCCGAAGGACTGCGGCTGGTCGCGGCGGTCGTCGCCGGAGCCGCGGCCGGGCTTGTGGTGCTGTGGCGCGTCGACGCCGACTTCCTCCACGAGTCGCGGGCGCTCCTGGCGGCCGGGCGCGGCGGGTCCGCGGTGGCGACATGATCCGGGCGGCGCTTGACCGGCTCACGGCCGCAGGGATCGCGTTCGCCACGCGCGGCGATCAGCCGATCGACGCTCCGGGACCGGGCGGCGACGTCGACATCCTCGTACGTGCCCGCGACGCTCGAGCGGCTGAGCGCGTGCTCGAGGCGGCGGGCTTCCATCGCCTCGCCGTCGCCGGCCACCGCGGCCATCGTTTCCATCTCGCCTTCGACCCCGAGCGTGCCCGCTGGCTCAAGCTCGATCTCAACCTCGTACCCGCACGATTGCGCTGGGACCTGAATGCGCGCGACGAGGGGAGCTTGCGGCGCTTCGCCGCCTACCGCGTCGGCGCGAAGGCAGGCCGTGGCACGGCCGAGCGCGTCCGCGTCGCGCTCTTGCGCCGGCTCCCGCTCGCACCGAGGCGGCGCGGGCCGGTGATCGCGCTCCTCGGTCCCGACGGCGCGGGCAAGGGCAGCGTTATCACCCGACTCCGCGCGGAGATCCCCGTTGGGGTGACTGCGATCTACATGGGGAACGGAGAATCGTCATCGGCCGGCGGGCGGGCCGCGACGCGCCGGGCGCGAATGCTCCGCGCCGCCGCGGCGTTGCTCCCCGCCGGTCCGCGCCTCGCCCAGTACCGGCTTCGCCGGCCGCTCCGGGCGGCGAGGCGGGCATGGATGGCCCACGCCTACGCGTGGCGCGGCGACATTGTGCTGTGCGACCGTCATCCGCTCGAGGCGCTCGCCGTCGAGTCGGACGCGGGCGGCCTCGGCGGCCGGCTCGGTCGGCTGGTCCCGTGGCCCGACGAGATCGTCGTGCTCGACGCGCCAGGGGCGCTGCTCTTCGCCCGTAAGGGCGAGCACACGCCGGAGCGACTCGAACAGTGGCGGAGGGCCTACCAAAGCACCTTCGAGCCGCTCGGCGCGTCGATCGTGCCGACGACGGGCGACCTGACGACGAGCGTGGCGGCGGTATCGGCGATCGTCTGGCGCGGTTTCAAGGCGCGGCGCGGCTGGTGAGCTTCCAGGACCTCGCTGCGCTGCTGCTCCCAGCTGACGCCGATGGCGCCATCTGCGAGGCCGGCAGCGACTGGAACGTCGATCCGGAAGAACTGACCGCGGGAAAGAGCAGCGTATGGGGCCGTGAGCCCACCTGGACGCCTGCGGGGGCCGGGCTCGTGCGGTACGCCGCCCGGCGCGCGCGAGCGCTCGCGCGGCTCCGCGCGAGGCCTCCTGGCCAGCTCTCGGTCGTTGGCGTTCACCGCTGGTCGCCCGACTTCGTCCAGGCGCGCCGGCTGCCGCGGACGCTGTCCTGGCTGCGGGCCGGCCTTCTCGTCGAGCTGACGACCGACGTTCGCATTCCGCGAGTGATCGACATCGCAGCCACGGCCGCGGGCCTGACGCAACGGGTGCACTGCATGCACTTCGGCGCCGGTGACCAGATCAACGCACGTGGGCAGCTCGAAGGAGGCCAGCGGACGGTGCTTCGCGTCGCTCGAGGCGGGTCGCCGGCCGAGCCGTTGCAAGCCGCCGACGCGCTCGCTCAGCTCGAGCCGCTCGCGCTCCCTCATGTGCCCCGGCTTCTGGGACGAGGCGACGCGGGTGCGGTGGCATGGACGACAGAGACGCTGCTGCCCGGCCGCCGCCCCGACGCGCTGGGCCCAGAGCTCGCGGTCGAGGTCGCGAACTTCTGCGCCCGCCTCCCGCGCGGTGCGAGTCCACCGACCGCATTCGCGTCCGACATCGCGAGCCTCATCGAGCGGCTCCCGCGGTTCCGGAAGCCACTGCGCGATCTCGAGGCGCGCGCGGCGCCGGTGATCGCAACGCTCCCGTCAGTGCTCCGCCACGGCGACCTGTGGCTCGGGAACCTGCTGGTCGAGCGCGGCCTGCTGGCCGGCGTGGTCGACTGGGACGCATGGCACCCCTCGGGCGTACCCGGCACCGACCTGCTCCACCTCGTCGCGTCCGCGCACGTCTTCTCTACGCGCAAGAGCTTCGGCGAGCTGATGCGAGAACGGCCGTGGGAACTGCCCCTGTTCACCGATGCCGCGAGGGGCTACTGGCACGAGCTGGGCATCGCACCGACTCGGGAAACGTTAGAGGCGATCGGCATCGCCTGGTGGACCATGCACACGACCGGGAACCTGCAACGCCACCCGCACATGGTCAACGACGTGCGTTGGCTCCGAACGAGCGTCGAGTCGCTGCTCGGCCCCGGGACGCCGTGAGCTTCAACCTCGCGGCGCTCACCGAGCACGGCGACGCAGGACCATCGCCGATCGCCAATCCGTTGCGGTAAAGCCATCCGGCGTTCTTGTCGAAGGAACCTGTATGACGATCGAAAAGCAGGCCGTGCTCGTGACCACCACGAGCGGTGAACCGCGCGGCATCGAGTTGACCGAGGAGACCTTCGAGCCCTCCGGGCTCGTCGTCGCGGTCACGGGCGAGCTCGACATCGACACCGCTCCCGCCCTCCGCGATCGCCTCGCCGCCGCGATCGACGCGGGAAGGCACAGGCTCGTCGTCGACCTGTCCGCGATCTCCTTCGTCGACTCCGTCGCGCTGGCCGCGATCGTGCACGCCAAGCAGCGGCTCCCCGAGGACGGGAGGATGGCCCTCGCCCTCGACCCCGCCTCCTACGTGATGCTGGTCTTCGAGAGCGGCGGGCTGGCGAAGGTGCTCGACCTCGTCGAGACCCGCGCTGAGGCCATCGAGCACGTCTCGGGCTGAGGCCCGGCGCGCTCTCCCCGGGGCCACCGGGAACGCGCCTCCTCGCGCCTATACTTGCCCGACCCGGAGCCCGAGGAGCCGCTTTGCAGGAGATGGTCATCTACGGCGTGAGCTTCGACATGGTGGGCAAGCAGCCGATCGTGTTGCTCAAGGCCGTCGACACGAACAAGTTCCTCCCGATCTGGATCGGGCACCCCGAGGCGGCCGCGATCCTGATGAAGCTCCAGGGCGCCTCGACGCCGCGGCCGATGACGCACGACCTGCTGTTCGACATGCTCGGCGAGCTCGAGGTCGCGTGCACCCGCGTGTCGGTGACCGAGCTGCGCGAGAACACCTTCTACGCGTCGATCACGCTCGCGATCAACGGCCGCGAGGTCGAGATCGACTCGCGCCCGAGCGACGCGCTCGCGCTCGCCGTGCGCTCCGGCGCCCCGATCTTCGCCGCCGAGGACGTGATCGCCGAGTCCGCGATCGAGTTCGAGCACGAGGTCGAGGACACCGAGGAGGTCGTGGACAAGTTCAAGGAGTTCCTCGACCAGGTCTCGCCCGAAGACTTCCAGGCCGGCGAGGAGTAGCCCGCGGGCTCAGGCGGGCGTCCGCGCCAGCGCCAGGTCCAGCACGCGCTCGATCAGCGCGTCGAAGGAGATCCCCGCGGCCTCGGCGGCCTGGGGGAGCAACGAGGTCCCGGTGAGGCCGGGGATCGCGTTGGCCTCGAGCACCTGTAGCTCGCCGCTGGACGCGTCGAGCATGAGGTCGACGCGCGCGAAGCCGTAACAGCCGAGCAGCCGGTAGACGGCGAGCGCCAGCTCCTGCGCCGAGGCGGTCACAGAAGCGCCCACCTCCGCAGGACACCGGAAATCGGTGCGTCCGATCTCGTAGCGGGCTTCGAAGTCGTAGAAGTCCTCGTCGACCGGGATCGCCTCGACGAGTGGGAGCGCCTCGGGGCCATCCGGGCCGTCGATGACCGCGACCGCGAGGTCGCGCCCGGCGACGTGGCGCTCGAGGATCACGCGCGTGTCGTAGGAGAAGGCAGCGACGAGCGCGCTCGGCACGTCGGCCGCCGTGGCGGCGAACTTGATCCCGAGGGCGGAGCCCTGGCCGGCGGGCTTGACCACGACCGGGAACTCCAGGCGCGCCTCGATCGCGGGCAGCGCTCTGGCGGCCCCGAGCTCGCTGAACGCGGTCTCGCTGAACGAATAGAAGTCGGGCGTCGGGATCCCGGCGTCGCGCATCGCGTGCTTGGAGATGACCTTGTCCATGCAGCGGATGCAGGCGGCGGGGCCGGAGCCGGTGTAGGGCAGCCCGACGAGGTCGAGCAGCTCCTGGACCGTGCCGTCCTCGCCGCCGCGGCCGTGCAGCGCCACGAAGGCGACATCGGCGCGCGCCTCCTCGAGCCGGTCGACTAGGTCCGGGCCGACGTCGATCGCGTCCACGTCGTGGCCGAGGCGCTCCAGCGCGTCCTGGACCTGCGCGCCCGAGCGCAGGGAGACCTGGCGCTCCAGCGAGCGGCCGCCTTTGAGCAGCGCGACCCGGCTCACTGCGCGCGCCGGCGGAGCGGCAGCACGTTGGGCGACGCGGCTTCGCCGGCGGGCGGCGGCGCGGTGCCCGAGGCCGGCGGGTTGGGCGCCTCGGCCCGCGCGCGCGGCTTCGCCGGCTCCGCGCCGGTCAGCGTCCCGTAGAGCGCGACCTGCTCGCCCACGACCTTGCCGATCCGGCGCACGCCCTCGCGAATGTCGTCCTCGCTGACGCCGGAGAAGTTCAGGCGCATCGACGAGCCGCCGCGCCCGTCGAGGAAGGCCGCGCGGCCCGGCACGAAGGCGACGTTGTCGCGCAGGCCCCGGGCCAGCAGGTCGGTCGTGTCGATGTAGTCGGGCAGCGTCGCCCAGATGAACAGGCCGCCTTCGGGACGCGTCCAGGTCGCCTCGGCGGGGAAGTGCGCCTCCAGCGCCTCGAGCATCACGTCGCGCCGCCGGCGGTAGAGGCCGACGAGGTCCTGCAGGTAGCGCCGCCAGTCGCCGTCCTCGAAGAAGCCGGCGACGAAGTGCTGGGTCAGCGACGACGTGCAGAGGTCGGTCGCCTGCTTGCCCATGTTCATCTTCGCCAGCACCGGCCGGGGCGCCGCCGCCCAGCCCAGGCGGATCCCGGGGGAAAGGATCTTGGAGAAGGTGCCGAGGTAGATCACGAACTCCCCGCCGTCCAGCGAGCGCAGCGTCGGCACGGGGTCGCCCTCGTAGCGCAGCAGCCCGTACGGGTTGTCCTCGAGCACCAGCAGCTCGCGCTGGGCGGCGATCCGCACCAGGCGCTCACGGCGCGGCAGCGACATCGTCACCCCCGCCGGGTTCTGGAAGTTGGGGATCGTGTAGATGAACTTCGGGGTGCGCCCGTCGCGCTCGAGCCGGTCGAGTGTCTCCTCGAGCTCGTCCACACGCATCCCGTCGCGATCGGTCTCGACCTGGACCACGTCGGCCTCATACGCGCAGAAGGCGGGCACCGCGCCGGGGTAGGTCGGCGCCTCGGCGACGATCACGTCGCCCGGGTCGATCAGCGTCTTGCAGACGAGGTCGATCACCTGCTGGCCGCCGCTGGTGACCAGGAGGTCGTCGGTGTCGATGCCCGTGATGCCCTCCGCGGCCATGACCTCGACGATGCAGCGCTTGACGACCTCGAGCCCCTCGGTCGGGGCGTACTGCAGGGCGCGGGCGCACGAGTCGGCGGCCACCGTCTGCATCAGC
>JBBQLH010000066.1:0-24131 GCA_038327685.1 Solirubrobacterales bacterium | reverse complement strand
CCCGCCAGGACCCGAGGTCCGACTCCACCTCCACGCCGGGGAGGAGGTCCCGGTCGGGGACGACGATCTTCGCGATGCCGTAGCCCTGGCCGCGGCGGCCCTCGGCCCACTCGCGCAGCGGCTCGGCCGGCACGCCGCTCTGCCGCGCCACCTCGACGCGGCGGGCGAGGGCGGCCTCCGGATCGTCGGCCGCCTCCGTCATGTGCGCGTGGTTCGGGTGCATCCACAGCTCGCAGCCCGCGCGCTCGAGGACCGGCGCCGCCTGCCCGTAGTGGTCGGAGTGCGCGTGCGTGCAGACGACGAGCCGGACGTGCTCGAGCTTCAGCCGCACCTGTGCGAGCGCGCGCTCGAGGTGGGCGAGGGAGCCGGGCTCGTGCATCCCGGTGTCGACGAGCACGATGCCGTCCCCGGCGGCGAGGGCCCAGGCGTTGCAGTGGGGCACGCCGGGCCAGGGCAGTGGCAGGCGCAGCCGCCAGACGCCGGGGAGCACACGCTCGCCGCGCCCCACCTCCCGCGGTCGGGTCGGCTTGCGCATGGGGCGGGACGGTAACGTCCCGGCATGGCCACAGGCGAGCTCGAGACGACTCCGCAGGCCATGATGACGGCCTACTTCGACGCGCTCGCGCGCCACGACCTCGACGCCATCGCGGCGGCCTGGGCGCCCGACGGGCACTGCCACGTCGCCGGCCAGGCCGACGCGAGCGGGCCCGACGGCGTGCGCGCCTACTGGGCCGAGCTGTTCGGCGCGTCCCCCGACATGCGCCTCCAGATCGAGGAGCTGATCGCCGAGGGCGAGCAGGTCGCGGTCAAGTGGTCGGCCACCGGCACGTTTGCCGGGCCCGGCAGCTACCAGGGCATCGAGCCGACCTACGCGCGGCTGGAGCTCGAGGGCCTCGACCTCTTCCGGCTGCGCGACGGGCAGATCGTGCGCGAGGACGCCTACACGGACGGCACGACGTTCGCGCGCCAGATCGGCCTGCTGCCCCCGCACGGCTCGAACGCCGAGCAGCGGATGGCCAGGGCCTTCAACGGTCAGGCGAGCTTCCGCCGGCGCGCGCTCTGCGCCGCCCCGGAGCGCGTGGCCGAGGGCGTCTGGCTCGTCCGCGGCGGCTTCCCACTGAAGTCGATGAACGTCTATCTGATCGAGGACGAGGGCGGCGGCGTGACGATGTTCGACGCCGGCATCAAGGCGATGTCGACCGGCCTCGCCGCCGCCGCCTCGACGCTCGGCGGCCTCAACCGCATCGTGCTCGGTCACTCCCACGGCGATCACCGCGGCGCGGCGCCCGGTCTCCAGGTGCCCACGTTCTGCCACCCCGCGGAGCGCATCGACGCCGAGGGCGACGCCGGTATGCACTACTTCGACTTCTCGAACGTCAGCCTGCCCGCGCGCTGGACGATCCCGCGGCTGTTGCCGGTGTGGGACGGCGGCCCGGTCGCGATCGCCGGCACCATCGAGGAGGGCGAGGACGTCTCGGGCTTCCGCGTCGTGCACATCCCCGGCCACGCGCCCGGGATGATCGCGCTGTTCCGCGAGTCCGACCGCGTGGCGCTGACCACGGACTGCTTCTACACGGTCGACCCCGGCACCGGCCGCCACGGCGCGCCGCGGGTGCCGCTCTACGGCTTCAACCTCGACACCGAGCAGGCGCGCGCCTCGATCCGCAAGGTCGCGGCGCTCGAGCCGTCGGTCGCGTGGCCCGGCCATGCCGACGCCGTGACGGGCGACGTCCGCGCCCAGCTCGAGCGGGCCGCCGCGGAGACCTAGTGAGGGGCCACTAGTGGGACGGCGCAGTCGCCGCCGCGGCGCGGAGCAGCTCGCGGCCCCCGAGAGCCCGTACGAGGACGCGGAGGGCAACGTGCTCGTCCTGCGCGGCGCGATGACGCCCGCGACGCGGGCGGAGTACGCGAAGGTCCGCGGCGCCGGCCTCAGCCAGGAGGACGCCTGGCAGCGCTCGGTCGAGTTCCTGTTCGAGCGCCTCGCTGCGCGCTGGGAGATCGCGGGCGCCGAGCCGATCGAGCGCCAGCGCGACCTGCTCGCGCGCTACCGCTTCGCCGGCGGCGACGAGCGGGCGTGGATCCGCGAGGTCCTGCGGATGCACCTCGCGGCGCACTTCCCGGACGTCGAAGCTCCGTGACGACCCCCGACCCGCAACGCTTCGCGGCGCTGCTGTGCGGCTACTGCCTCGAGGTGCAGCCGGGGCAGCAGGTGCTCGTGCGCTCGACCACGCTCGCCGCGCCGCTGCTGCTCGCGCTCCAGCGCGAGATCCTCGAGCGCGAGGCGTGGCCCGCGCTGCGCACGGCGCTGCCGGGCCAGACGGAGGGCTACTGGGCGGCGGCGCGCGACGTCCACCTCGACTCGCTCTCCCCCGGCGAGCGGGCGGAGACGGAGACCGCCGACTGCCTGCTGACGATCCAGGCGCCGGAGAACACGAGCGAGCTGGCGGCGGTCGACCCGGCGCGGCTGGCGCGCGCGGCGCGCTCGCGGGCGGCCGTGCGCGAGCTCGCGCTGCAGCGGCACTGGTGCGGGACGCTGTGGCCGACGCCGGCGGGCGCGCAGCAGGCCGGCATGTCGACCGGCGACTTCGCCGCGCTGGTCGAGCGCGCGCTGTTCCTCGATCGCGACGACCCGGTCGCGGCCTGGGGAGCGCTGCGCGCTCAGCAGGCCCAGCTGATCGACCGCCTCGCGGATGCGAGCGAGCTGCGTGTCGAGGCCGAGGGGACCGACCTGCGCCTGGGCGTCGCCGGCCGCACGTGGGTGAACTCCGACGGCCGCCGCAACATGCCCTCGGGCGAGGTCTTCACGGGGCCGGTCGAGGACTCCGCGGAGGGCCACATCCGCTTCACGATCCCTTCGAGCCCGCGCGGCGTGGCCGTCGAGGGGATCGAGCTCGAGTTCCGCGCTGGACAGGTGGTCGAGGCGCGCGCCGACCGCGGTGAGGCCTACCTGCGCGAGACGCTGGCCACCGACGCCGGCGCGTCGCGGCTCGGCGAGATCGGCATCGGCACGAACTTCGGCATCGACCGGCCGGTCGGGGCGATCCTGTTCGACGAGAAGATCGGCGGCACCGTGCACCTCGCGGTCGGGCGTTCCTATCCCGAGACGGGCGGCACCAACGAGTCGGCCGTCCACTGGGACATGATCTGCGACCTGCGCGACGGCGGCCGCCTGAGCGCCGACGGCCACCCGGTGGTCGTGTACGGCGGAGGCGTGGACGAATAGCGGGGGGTCACAGCGCCGGACCTGGGGTACTCTCGCGCTCGACATGGATGTCAAGCTGCGGCTTCTAGCGGCAGCGCTGCTCGCGCTGACCCTACACACGTCGCCTGCCCGGGCGGCACCGGGGGACCTCGACGTCTCCTTCTCGAATGACGGCCGCGTGTCGACGCTGACGAGCCCGGATACGTTCGTGCCCCGGGCCGTCGCCGTGCAGCCGGACGGGCGGATCGTCGTCGCCGGCTACTCGTGCAACGCTGGCACCTGCGGGCCGACCGGCAACTCCTCGTTCCGGCTCGTGCGCTACACGGCCGACGGCGGGCTCGACACCGACTTCGGGGCCGGCGGGATGGTCACGACCGCGATTGGAGCGGGCCGCTCGCAGGCCTTCGACGTGCTCGTGCGTCCCGACGGCCGCATCATCGCCGGCGGGGTGGCGAGCGCGGGCCCGGCGGACCCCGGCTCGTTCGCGCTGGCGGGCTACCGGTCCGACGGCCGCGTCGACACGGCCTTCGGCCCGGGCGGCAGCGGCCAGGCCCTGATGCCCGTGGGCGACGGCTTCGACGCCATCTCCGACCTCGTGGCGGGCCGGGGCGACCGCGTGATCGCGGTGGGCCAGGCCGAGGTCCTCGGGAACGACCGCGTCGCGCTCGCCCGCTTCACTCCACGTGGCGCACCCGACTCGAAGTTCGACGGCAACGGCTCGCTGATCGTGCCGACCTCCGCGCCCTACGCCTACGCGGCCGGGGGCACGCTGCTGCCCGACGGCCGCGTCGTCGCTGTCGGCGCGTCGGGCCGCTCCTCGGCCGTCCAGGACCTCCGCCTCAGCGGCGTGCCGGTCGACGCCGACGGCGGCACGGGCCCGCCCTGGCTGCGCCCGATCGGCGCGTCGTACTCGTTCGCCAACGCCGCGGCCGCGCTGCCCGACGGGCGCGTCCTCTCGGCCGGCGTGGCGACCGACCGCAGCGGCTTCCCCGCCATGGCGCTCGCCCGGACGAGCCCGGAGGGCGCTCCGGACCCGTCGTTCGACGGGGACGGCGCGGCGCTCGTCCGCGCCGGCAACGGCTCGGTCGCCGCCGACGTGGTGCTCGAGCCGGGTGGTCGCGCGGTCGCCGCGGGCGACGCGACCAGCGGCCCGGACCACAGCTTCATGCTCGCGCGCCTCGACGGCGCGGGCGGGCTCGACCGCAGCTTCGGCGACCGCGGCGTGGTGCTCACCGCCTTCCCCGGCGCCACGGTCGCGCGCGCGACCGCGCTGGCGCTGCAGGCCGACGGCAAGCTCGTCGCCGCGGGGATCGCGTGCGTGTCGGGCAGCGGAGCGCAATGCGGCGGCGGGACCGCACGGCTCGCGCTCGCCCGCTACCAGGGCGGCGACGCCGCGGCCCCGGGACCGTCCGGCCCGGGGGCCGGCTCGCCGCCCGCCGGCGGCGGCAGCCCGCGCCGCGCGCCGTTCGTGTCGCTGCCCGGCCGCCTGCGCGCCCGCCACGGTCGCGTGAAGATCCGCGTCCGCTGCCGGCAGGCGAAACGCTGCCGCGGCAGTCTCAGCCTGCGGCGGCTGCGCACGCGGCGTCGCGCGCTGCTGCTCGGCTCGCGCACGGTCTCGGTCGCCGGGCGCCACGCCCGAACGTTCAAGCTGAAGGTGCGGCGCAAGCAGTTGGGGACGCACCGCGAGCTGCGGGTGCGGATCGAGTTCGCGGGCCGCGACGCGGCCGGCGCGAAGCGGCGGGTGACCCGGCGCGCCACGCTGCGCCGCGGCTGAGCGACTCCCCCGCACGTCGCGCGTGATAGATACCCGGGGCCGTGACCCGCCTGCTCCCCGGTTCCATGCTGCTCGTGCCGCTCGTCCTCTGCGCACCCGGGCGCCTGTTCCGCACCTTCACACTGCCGCAGTACGTCGACATAGGCTGACCGGAACATGCGCCGGACCAAGATCGTCGCGACCATCGGCCCGGCCTCCCGCGATCCCGAGGTGCTGGTGCGGATGGTCCAGGCCGGCATGGACGTCGCACGGCTGAACTTCTCGCACGGCACCGCCGAGGAGCACGCCGAGGTCATCGGGCGGGTCCGCGACGCGGCGGGGCGCGCGGGCCGCCAGGTCGCGGTCATGCAGGACCTGCCGGGGCCGAAGCTGCGGATCGGCAAGCTGCGCGACGACGTCGTCGAGCTCAGCCCGGGCGAGTCGCTCACGTTCGTGTGCGGAGGTGACGACGGCGGCGCCGGCGACAAGCACCGCATGTTCATCTCGTGGGACGGCCTCGCCGACGCCGTCGGCCGGGACGAGATCATGTACCTCGCCGACGGGTCGGTGCGGCTGCGGGTCACAGCGACCCGGCCCGAGGCGGGCGAGATCGACACCGTCGTCGAGATCGGCGGCCCGGTCGCCTCGCGGCAGGGCCTCAACATCCCCGGTGAGGCCGCGTCGCTGCCGGCCGTCCCGCAGGAGGACCTCGAGCACCTCGCCGTGGGCGAGAAGATCGGCGTCGACCTCGTCGCGCTGTCGTTCGTGCGCCGCGCCGAGGACGTCGAGTTCGTGCGCGGCCACACGCGCCTCCCGCTCGTGGCCAAGATCGAGAAGCCGCAGGCGGTCCAGCGCGCGGAGGAGATCGTGCGCGCCGCCGACTGCGTGATGGTCGCGCGCGGCGACCTCGGCATCGAGATGCGCATCGAGGAGGTGCCGATCGTGCAGAAGCAGGTGATCGCGCTGGCCGGCGCGCTCGCCCGCCCCTCGATCACCGCGACCCAGATGCTCGACTCGATGGTGTCCTCCTCGCGCCCGACGCGCGCCGAGGTGGCCGACGTCGCCAACGCGATCCTCGACGGCACGGACGCGGTGATGCTCTCGCAGGAGAGCGCCGTCGGCCGCTATCCCGTCGGCGCGATCGAGATGATGGCCGCGATCGCCGACCGCACGGAGGGCGCCGCGCCGTACCGCGAGTGGCAGGAGCGGCGCGTGCGGCGCGACCGGCGCGATCCCGCCTACACGATCGCCTACACGGCCTGCCGTGCCGCCTACGAGCTCGGCCTCGCGGCGCTCGTGTGCCCCACGCTCTCGGGCCGCTCGGCGCGCCTGATCTCCGCGCACCGGCCGGCCGTCCCGATCTACGCGCTCTCACCCGGCCGCGAGACCGTGCGCCGGTGCGGGCTGATGTGGGGCGTGCAGGCGGCCTCGATGAAGCGCTTCGAGGTCACCGAGGATCTCGTGCGGGCCTCCGCCGCGCGCGTCGTCGAGCTCGGCTGGGTCAAGCCCGGCGAGCGCGTCGGGATCACGGCGGGCCTGCCGTCGGGGAAGCCGGGGACGACGAGCCTGCTCCAGATCCAGGAGGTCTGACCTCGCGGCGCAGCAGCACGAGGCCGGCCAGCGCCATCGCCACCAGCACCACCGCCGCGATGATCGTCTCCGGCGAGCGCCAGTCCCCGAACGAGCCGCCGAGCGCCGTGTAGGCGAACGCGCGCGGGGCGGCGCCGACCGCCGTCGCCGCCGCGAACACCGGCAGCCGCAGCGGCGTCAGGCCCGCCGCATAGTTGACGAGCGAGTACGGCATGCCCGGGACGATCCGCGCGTAGAGCACGGAGACGAAGCCGCGGCGGCCGATCCAGCCGCGGATCCGCTGGACGCGCGGCCCGGCCAGCTGCTTGACCGAGTCGAGGCCGACGCGGCGCGAGATCAGGAAGGCGCACGACGCGCCGAGCGTCGCCGAGGCCAGCGACACGGGGAAGCCGAGCGCGGTCCCGAACAGCAGCCCGCTCGCCGCGGCCAGCACCGGGCCGGGGAACAGCGCGCAGGTCAGCGAGGCCGACACGACGATGAAGACGAGCGGCGCCGCGGCGCCGAAGCCGTCGACCCAGTCGCGCACGCCCCGCGCCGAGAGGCCGGTGACGGTCGCGACGATCAGCAGCGCGGCGAGGATCCCGAAGGCCAGGGCGCCGAGGCGCAGCCGGGCCAGCCGCGGGTCGGCGTCAGCGGCGGGCGCCGGCGTAGAAGACGGCTTCCTGGAGCCCGAGCTCCGTCACCGGCTCGTCGCCGTAGATCCACTCGCGCGCGATGCGGTGGAAGTTGGCGTGCGTGCGCAGCTGGGAGAGGACCGCGAGCGTGAGCATCTCCACCCGGCGGCCGAACAGATGGTCGGCGGGGAGCGTCTCGTGGCGCATCTGGCCGAAGTGCTGGGAGCGCGGATCGGACATGTCGATCATGACCTGCGTGGCGATCTCCGGCACGAGCTCGATGTCCTCGTCGAGCACGTACCACCAGGTCGCGTCGCGGAACTGCGCGAGCAGCTTGTCGGGGCGGAAGTTCTCCGGGTGCTTGAGGAAGCCGGTCTCGGTCCAGATCCGCTTGAGCTCCTCGCCGTCGCCCTCGTGGCCGGCGCGCTGGCAGGCCAGCTCGATCTCGAGCAGGGTCGCGGGCATCACCTTGAAGAGCCCGAAGTCCAGGAACGCGACCTTGCCGTCGTCCATCAGCAGGAAGTTGCCGGGGTGCGGGTCGCCGGAGAACTGGTGGTGGCGGTACATGCAGCCGAAGTAGAAGCGGAAGACCGTCTCGCCGACGCGGTTGCGGGTCGGCTGGTCGAGCTGCTTGATGGCGTCGAAGCCGAGGCCCGAGACGAACTCGGAGACGATCACCTTCTCGCGCGTCAGCGAGGTCACGACGTCGGGGACGACGATGAACGGGTGGCCGCGAAAGATCCGCGCCATCGAGCGCTGGTTCTGCGCCTCGAGCTCGTAGTCGAGCTCGTCGCCGATGCGGCTGCGCACCTCCTCCGCGGTCGCCTTGACGTCGAGCCCGGGCGCGATCCGCTTCAGCAGCCGCAGGATCATCCCCAGGTTCTGCATGTCGGCCCGCACCGCCTGGGCGACGCCCGGGTATTGGACCTTGACGGCGACGTCGCGCCCGTCGTGCAGGCGCGCGCGGTAGACCTGGCCGATCGAGGCGGCGGCGATCGGCGTCTCGTCGAACTCCGCGAACGCCTCGCCGAGCTTCTCCCCCAGCTCGGACTCGACGACCTTGCGCATGTCGGAGAAGCGCACCTTCGGCGCCGCGTCGCGCAGCTCGCCGAGCTTGCGCTGGAAGTCCTCGCGGTACTCCTCGGGCACGAGGCCGACGTCGAGGAACGACATCACCTGGCCGAGCTTCATCGCCGCGCCCTTCATCGTCCCGAGCGCGGAGACGATCTGCTGCGCGGCCTCGACGTGCCGGCGCTCGAGCGCCTGCTGCTTGCCCTCCTCGTCGCGCGTGAGGTTGGCGGTCGCCGTGCCGAGCTGACGCGCGGCCTGACCCGCGGCGAGGCCGGTCACCCGGGCGGTGCGGGAGATGCGCGAGGTGGGGATCCGGTCCTTGGCCATGCCCCGAGGCTACGGGGTGGGCGCCGGCGCGGCACCGGGCACCGGGGTGGCGGCGTTGGGCGCCACGCTCGGCGTCGGCGTCGCGCTCACCGACGGCGTCGGGGTCGCCGTCGGCGTCTCACTCGGCGTGGGCGTCGGCGTCGCGCTCCCCTCCGGGGTGGCCGTCGGGGTCGGTGTCGGCGTGGCTTTCGCCTTCGTGGCCGGCTTGCCGCCGAAGAACGTCGTGCGGTGCGGGCTCGAGACCGAGTCGCCGAAGATCGTGAGCTCGGACGCCGTCACGACGACCGCGGCGATGGCGAAGGCGAGCGCGGCGGTGGCCAACGCAAGCATGACGCGGCGGCGCGTCAGGATGGTGCGGCGCTCGGGCTCGCGCAGGCCGAACGGATCGTCCGCCTGTTCCGGATCGACCTCGATCCGCTCCTCCTCGGGGTCGACCGGGTCGAAGTCGCGCCCGCTCGGCTGGCGCACGACGGTGCCCTGGGGCGTGCGGCGCCAGACCCCGACCGTCTGGACCTTCCGGACGGGACGCTTGAGGGCCTCTGAGGTGAGGGTGACGATGATTGGTGTGATGGCGGCGGCCACGACCCCACCGCCCTTCCAGACCAGCGGGACGACGATCGACGCCGTCGCCGCACCGACACTGGCGAGAACAAGGGTGGTGACCGAGAGTCCGCCGGACTGCTCGCGGCTCATCCCCTCTTACGCTAGCGAGACCTGCGAGCCGGGGACGATGTCGTCCTCTCCGTCCGGCCAGCGGACCCACGCCTTGTGGCCGCCGTCGTAGTCGTCCCCGAGCAGCACGAGCGTCGCGTTCTCGCCCAGCGCCGTGCACTCGCGGCCGTCCTCGGGGTCCTCACCGCGCCAGATGCGCACGAAGCCGTTGGACTCGAGCTCGTCGCCGACCGTGGTCGGATCCGTGTGCCCGGGCCGGATCGTGGTCTCCGGCGGCAGCGCGAGCAGGACCTCCATGATCGAGTGCTTGAGGTCGGCGTAGCTCGTGCTCCCGGGGGCCCGCACGCCGCCGACGGAGCCCTTGAACAGCGTGTCTCCGGTGAACACGTCCGATCCGTCGACGAGCAGCGAGAGCATCCCCGCGGTATGGCCTGGCGTGTGCAGCGTGCGCACGGTCAGGCCGCCGATCTCGAGCTCCTGATCGGGCTGCAGGTCGCCGGTGGCGCCGTCGACGCGGCCGCGCTCGACGGGGTGGATGAGGACCTGCGCGTCCGGCCAGCGCTCCTTCAGCGCGCCGAGCTCGGCGACGTGGTCGTGGTGGTGGTGGGTGAGTAGGACGTGGGTGACGTTGAGGCCGTGTTCGTCGGCCTTCGCGATCAGCGGTGCGACGGGGCCGCCGGCATCGACGACGAACGCGTCGGTGCCGGGCCCGGCCGCCACGAGGTAGGTGTTCGAAAGCCAGGGGTCGCTCATGGAACGTTCGAGGATCATGGATGGGACACTACGCGCCGATGCCGCGCGGCCGCTGGGTTCTCGCCTCCGGCTGGGGGGTCGGGATCGCCCACTCCTTCGCGGTGCGCAAGTCCTACCTGCGGCGGATCGACATGCTCGACGACCCCGCCCTGCAGGCGGCGCGGGCCGCGCGCGAGCGCCAGGCCTACGCACGCCAGCTGGCGCAGCGCGATCCGCAGCTCGCCCGCGAGGCCGGGATCGGCCGCAGCGGCGGCTTCACGTCGCTGGAGGATCTCGGCATGACGATGGACCTGCCGGGCGACGTGGTCGAGGACCTGCGCGGCCGTCTGGTGTTCCTGCCGCGGTAGATTCCGGCCATGGAACTGATCCACACCTGCTACCGGATCGGCGAGATCGACCGCTCCGTCGCCTTCTACGAGGCGCTCGGGTTCGAGGAGCTGCGGCGGATGCCGATCCGTGAAGAGGCGATCAACGTCTTCATGGGCCTGCCCGGCGACGGCGAACGCCTCGAGCTCACCTACAACCACGGCGTCGACTCCTACGAGCTCGGCACCGGCTACAACCACATCGCGCTGACGGTCGAGGACCTCGACGGTACGCTCGAGCAGCTCGGCGGCCAGGGCATCGAGCCCGAGAAGCCGCCCTACCGGGTGCACGAGGGCGGCTCGCGGATCTGCTTCGTGCGCGACCCGGACGGCTACCGGATCGAACTGATCGAGCGCTAGCCGTCAGATGAGCGACCGGCGCCTGGCGGTCATCGACCTCGGGTCGAACTCCTTCCGCCTGGTCGTCTTCACGTGGGGCAAGCGCGGCGGCCATGGCTGGTGGCGCCGGACGGACGAGATCTACGAGCCGGTGCGCGTCGGCGCCGGCCTCGACGCCGCGGGCGAGCTGCAGGCCGAGCCGATGGAGCGGGCGCTCGAGACGATCGAGCTGTTCGCCCACTTCTGCCGTGCGACGGAGGTCGACGACGTCCGCCCCGTCGCGACCTCGGCGATCCGCGACGCCACGAACCGCAACGACTTCCTGCGCCAGGCGCGCAAGCGCTCCGGGCTCGAGATCGAGGTGCTCTCGCCCGAGGAGGAGGCCCGCTACGGCTATCTCGCGGCGGTCAACTCCACGACGCTGTCGGACGGCGTCGCGCTCGACCTCGGCGGCGGCTCGCTGCAGCTGACCCACGTGGGGGAGCGCCACGCGCTCGACGCCCGCTCGTGGCCGCTCGGAGCGGTCCGCATGACAGAGCGCTTCCTCGCCGGCGAGTCCGTCAAGAAGAAGCAGCTCAAGGCGCTGCGCGCGCACATCGCCGACGCGCTGGCCTCGGCGGGCTGGCTCGCCGACGCGGGCGCGGACGGCGGGCACCTCGCAGGCATCGGCGGGACCGTGCGCAACCTCGCGGCGGCGGCCGAGCTCGCCGCTGACAAGCCGTCGTTCGGCGTCCAGGGCTTCGTGCTCGAGCGCAAGGCACTCGACGCGCTCGTCGACCGCTTCGCCGACATGAGCCCCGCCGAGCGCGGCGAGGTTCCCGGGATCAAGCCCGAGCGCGGGGACCTGATCCTCGCCGGCGCGTTCGTGATCCAGAATGTGATGGACATCGGCGCGTTCGGCGCGCTCGAGGTCACTGAGGCCGGCCTGCGCGAGGGCGTCTTCTACTCGACGCTGCTCGAGGGCCGCGACCCGCCGCTGTTCGAGGACGTCCGCCGCGAAGCGGTCTGCAACCTCGCCGCGCAGTACGGCGCCGACTTCGCCCACATCGAGCATGTCGCGCGGCTCGCGCTCGGGATGTGGGACGCGCTCGGCGAGGCCGGGATCCACCCCGCCGACCCGCGCGAGCGCGACCTCCTGTGGGCGGCGGCGATGGTGCACGACATCGGCACCGCGGTCGACTACGACGATCACCACAAGCACTCGCGCTACCTGATCCTCAACGCAGGACTGCCCGGCTACACGACGCGCGAGACGGCCCTGATCGGCCAGATGGCGCGCTATCACCGCAAGGGCAACCCGTCGCTCGGGCTCGCCGAGGCGCTCGCGCGCGACGGCGACGAGGCCGCGCTCGTCCGCTGCTCCGCCCTGCTGCGCCTCGGCGAGCAGTTCGAGCGCTCGCGCGACCAGGTGGTGCACGAGGCGCACGTCGAGGTCGACGACGGCCGCGTCGACATCCGGCTCGAGGCCGACGAGGACGTGTCGGTGGCGCGCTGGGCGGCGGAGCGCCAGCGCGACCTGTTCAAGCGCGCCTTCGGCAAGGAGCTCAGCGTCAGCGGCTGAGGGTGTCGTGCCTCGCAGACGGGGTACGAGCGCTCGCGGTGGGGTTCTCGGTTCGACGTCTCCTCGCGGTCGCAGCGCTCGCGCTGCTCGCCGTCCCCGGCGCCGCGCGCGCCGCCGACGCGCCCGGCGCCCCAGGCGACGTCGCGACCTGGACGGAGGGCGACAAGGACGGCGTCGGCACCGCGACCGCGAGCCGGACGTGGCTGACGCTCGACGACGGCGAGCTGACCGAGGTCTACAGCCCGACCTGGGCACGCCCAGCGTCCGCGATCTCCAGCTCCTCGTGACGGACGGCAGGACGTTCGCCGAGCGCGAGAGCGAGGACGCGATGCACACGACCACGCTCGCCGACCCGCGCAGCCTCACGTACCGCCAGGTCAACACGTCCCGCTCCGGCGCCGGCGGATCACCAAGACCTACGTGACCGACCCGCGCCGCTCGGCCACGTCGAGCGCGCGGCCAGCTACATCCTCAAGGAGGGCCCGACCTCGCAGGAGCGGTGGGAGAACGCCGACGACTGGTACTCGCCGGCCACGATCGCCGCCGAGATCGCCGCGCTCGTGTGCGCCGCCGAGATCGCGGAGCGCAACGGCGCGGCCGGCACCCCGACATCCGCTCGACGCTGCCGGTCGTGGACCGCGAGCTCGGCGTGACGACGCCGCGCGGGCAGTTCTGGCACCGCGACGAGTACGACGGCTACGGCGAACGGCCCGACGGCAGCCCGTTCCCCGGCGACGGCAACCGGGGCCGGATGCTGCCCGAGCAGGTGTGGGACGACCACCCACCCGCGGGTCGCCCGGGCTTCGCGCCCGGCACGGGGACGCTGTCGGCGACGCCGCTGGCCTGGACCCACGAGTGTTCATCCGCCTCGCCTGGTCGATCGACGCCGGCCGCCCGGTCGAGCGCCCGGCGGTCGTCGCCTGCCGGTACACGAGGCACTGCCGGCCGTAACCAGACGCCGGACCCTGTCGTACGGTCAGCCCATGGGCGACCCGGGCATGGGCCACATGAAGTCCGAGCTGGCGATGGTCATCCGTGGCGAGTCGCGCCCGCACAAGTTCCTGCGCTCGCGGCTCGCATTCCTCCTGCTGTCGACCCTGGCGCTCGATGCCGTCGCCACCGTGCTCATGTACCTGTTCGAGCACGACGCGCGCGGCAGCGGCTTCCACACGATCGGCGGGGCGCTGTTCTGGGTCTCGGCGCAGCTGACCACCGTGAGCTCCCAGATGCCCAATCCCGTGACGCCGGCGGGGCGCGTGCTCGACGTGTTCCTCGAGTTGTGGGCGATCTCCGTGGTCGCGACCGCGGCCGCCTCGATCGCCGCGTTCTTCCACGCCCGCCACCTCGAGCAGGTCTAGAGCACGAACGCAATTGCACGTCCGAGGCCGCCCGAAGCGCCCTCGAACTTGTGCGGCAGGAGCATGAAGAGCGCGCCGCGCGTTGGCAGCTGCCCCAGGTTCGTGAGGTTCTCGGTCGCGATCATGCCGCGGCCGAGGGCGGCCCAGTGCGGGGTGTAGTCGTCCTGCATGAGCCCGATGCCGCGGGCGTCGATCCCGATGTGGCGAATCCCGCGCTCGTGCAGGCGGACGATCGCGTCCTCGCCCGGCGCTGGGTGCGAGCGGTCGTAGCGGAAGCCCTCCGGCAACGGCCGGTAGTACCGGTCCGACCAGCCCGTGCGGAAGAGGACGACCTCGCCGGGCTCGAACGGGCCGTGCTCGCGCTCCCACTCCTCGAGATGCTGCGCGGTGATCACCGGGCTCTCGCGCAGGTTGGTCGTCTCGCCGGGCGGGGCGGCGTCGATCAACGGCCGCACGTCGACGACGGCGGCGGGGCCCATCAGCTGCGCGAGCGGGACCTGCTCGATCGTGACGCCGCCGAACTCGGTCGCGTGGTCGAGCTGCGTCTCCGGCGCGGGCGTCATGTGCGACGGCGAGTCGACATGGGTGCCGGTGTGGTCGTCGTGCACCTGCACGTACTCGAGGAACGGCCCGCGAGGCCACGTGTACCAGTTCAAGAGGAACTGGCCCGGGGGCTGGCCCTCCGGCGGCGAGCACGGGAGGTTGACGCCCGTCGTGACCGACAGGTCGACGACGGTGGCGTCGCGTATCAGCCCGGCGAGCTCAGCCGCTGCTGCCGACGGCATCTTCTCTGAGCGCGACGGCGCAGGTCGCCTGGCCGCGCTTCTCGAGGTAGCGCTGGTGATAGTCCTCGGCCGGCCAGAACGTCGTCGCGGCGGCGATCTCCGTGACGACCCGGCGGCGGCGGCCGAGCAGCCCGCGCCCGCCGTCGTCCTCGAGCGCCGCCTGCTGCGCGTCGCGCGAATGGATCGCGGCGGCCTCCTGCGCGGGCGAGGCGAAGAAGATCGCCGAGCGGTACTGCGAGCCGATGTCGAAGCCCTGGCGGTTGCGCGTCGTCGGGTCGTGGGTCGTCCAGAAGCGCCCGAGCAGCTCGTCGTAGGAGACGACCGCCGGATCGAACGTCACCTCGACCGCCTCGGCGTGGCCGGTGCGCTTGCCGCACACCTGGCGGTAGGTGGGGTGCTCCGTGTGCCCGCCGGTGTAGCCCACGCGCGTGGCGGTCACGCCGTCGGCGCGGCGGAACTCGGCCTCCACGCCCCAGAAGCAGCCGGCGGCGAAGATCGCGGTCTCGGTCATCCACTGAACGATGACAGCCGCGCGGCGCGCCGTTACGCCGAGCGAGCGGCGGGTACTCCCGGGCCATGGCGGACTGGCTCCTGCACCCGCGGCGGCGGCGCGTGGCCGACGCGCTCGTGCTGGTCTGGGTGCTCGTGTGGGCGTTCGCCGGCTACACGGCGGGCCGCGCGCTCGACAAGGTCAGCGAGGTCACCCGCTCGGCGGAGGGCGCGGGCGCGGCGGTCGTGCGGACCGGCGAGTCGATCCGCGACGTCGACGTGCCGGTGGTCGGGGCGGCGTTCAAGGACGCCGGCGACTCGGTGATCGACGCGGGCCGCGCCGCGCAGGCGCAGGCGCGCGACAGCGGCTCGAGCGTCCGCAAGGCGAGCATCCTGCTCGGCCTGGCCGTCTGGCTCGTGCCCTCGCTGCCACTGCTGTTCAGCTACGGCCCCACCCGGGTCGCCCGCGGCCGCGATACCCGCGCGCTGCGCCTGCTCGTGCTCGACCACCCGGACGACGCCGACCTCGACCGCGTGCTGGCCACCCGCGCGCTCGCGCACCTGCCCTACCGGAAGCTGCGCGCGATGGGCGCGCCGTGGGCCGTGGGCGACGACCGAGCCCTCGCGGACGCGGAGCTCGCGCGCGAGGGCATCAAGCGGTAGGTCCTAGGCCGCCCGCTGCTCGCGGGCGGCCGCGAGCGCCTCGACGGCCGCGGGCGCCTCGTCGATCGACGGCAGCCCCTGCGCCTCGAGCGCGCGGCGGCCCGCGGCGGCGCGGAAGGCGGGCTCCGCGAGCAGCCGCTCGACGGCCGCGCGGACCGCCGCGGGATCCTGCCCCTCGACGGCGATTCCGGCGCCGAGGTCGGCGATCCGGCCGGCGTTGAGGTGCTGGTCGGCGAACAACGGGACGACGGCCTGCGGGACGCCGGCGACCAGCGCGCCCAGCGTGGTGCCGAAGCCGCCGTGGCCGACCATGGCGTCGGCCTCGGTGAAGATCTCGGCCTGCGGGAGCCAGCGCTCGGCGCGCACATTGCCGGGGAGCGGCCCGAGGTCGGCCGGGTCGGCCGCGTCGCCGACCGTCCCGAGCAGCCGGATCGGCAGGCCGGCGAGCGCGCCGATCACCGCGCGGTAGAGATCGGGGAAGAAGCCGATCGTCGCGGCGACCGAGCCGAAGCTCATGGAGACGAGCGGGACCGCGCCGGCGGGGCGCACCGCCCGCAGCGGCGGCGCCGCGTCGTGGAAGCGCATGACCTGAGGCGGCTCGGGTGCGGAGGGCAGCTCGAGCGAGGCGGGCGCGAGCGTGAGGTATGGCGAGCCGGCGAGCCGGTCGCCCGCGGGATCGGGCTCGAGGCCCGCCCACCGGCGCAGGTCGTCGACGGCGGGCGCCGCGACGCGCACGGCGAGCGCCTCCATCGCGAGCAGTCCCGGGCCGACGCGCGCGTGGGCCGACATCGGCGCGGCCACGAGGATCTCGTGGCCGGCGCGGCGGATGGCGGTGGCGAAGGGGATGAGCGGGCCGAGGTGGCCGGCTCCGGACGTCGAGGCGAAGAGGACACGCATGTAACCCCACCAGGACGACGGCGCCGCGCGGAGTATTCCCGGCGGGTCAGAACTGCCGGTGCTCGATCTCGTCCCCGCGCGCGATCAGCACGTCGTGGACGAGAGCGGGCGGGAACAGCCCGTGGTCGATCACGCCGGGCGTCGCCGACAGGCGGGCCGCGAGCTCGGCCGGATCGGCGACCTCGCCGCGGTAGTCGGCGATCGCCCCGCCGTCGGGGCTGAGCGGGACATGGCGCAGCTCGGTGTCCCCCAGCGCGGCCAGCGTCGCCGGGATCCCGAACGCCAGCAGCTCGAGCGGCACCGGCGGCGAGAGGGCGTCGACGACCTTGTCCCCCGAGGCGATCACGACGAAGCGGTCGGCCGCGGCCGCGACGACCTTCTCGCGCGTGTGCGCGCCGCCGCCGCCCTTGATCAACCAGCCGTCGGGGTCGACCTGATCGGCGCCGTCGATCGCGATGTCGAGCCGGACGAGCCGCTCGAAGGGCTCGACCACGAGCCCGAGCGCTCGCGCGGTGGTCTCCGTGGCGACCGAGGTGGACACGCAGTGCAGGGTGAGCCCGCGCGCTGCGAGCGCCGGCAGCAGGTACGCGACGGTCGAGCCGGTCCCGAGGCCGACCGTGCTCCCGTCCTCGACGAGCGCCGCCGCCGCCTTGGCCGCGGCGCGCTTCTCGGCGGCGCGGTCAGGCATCGAACGTGATGCGGAACGCCGCCGAGAACGGCTCGCCGGGCGGCGCGAGCCGCAGGTCGTCGTGCGAGCGCAGCGCGTTGGCGGGCGCGGTCATCGGCTCGAAGCAGATCAGGTCCTTGCCGGCGGGGGCAAAGACCTGCGCGTGCGTGTAGCCCTCGAGGAACTCGACGCCGAGCGTGCGCCCCGCGCCCGACACCGTGAACCGGCCCGGACGCTCGGGCATGCCGTAGCCGTCGTCCAGCGAACGGTCCTCGAGCGCGCCGCGGCGGAAGCCCGGCGCCTTCGTCTCCCCGGTCGGGATCAGGTTCTCGTCGAGCACGAGCCGCTGATCGACGGGCAGCTCGACCTCCCACTCCGCGCGCGGCGCCCCGGGGACGACGAGGTAGGGGTGATAGCCGAACGCGACCGGGACGGACACGGCGGCCGTCGCGGTGAGCGTCGTCTGGATCGTCAGCGCGTCGTCGGCCAGCGTGGCCTCGACCGTCAACCGGTGCGGGAAGGGGAAGCCCTCCAGGCGCTCGCGGTCGAACTCCGTCTCGGCGCGCAGCGCGTCGCCGCGCTCCTCGACGACCTCCCAGCGCAGCCCATGCGGCGCCAGGCCGTGAATCGGGAGGCCGTGCTCCTCGATCCGCATCAGCCCCGAGTCGCGCTCGAGCTCGACCTCCTGGCCGGCGACGGCGTAGCTGAAGCCGGCCAGGCGATTCGCCCACGGGTGCAGGAGCGGGATGCCGAAGGTCGACCCGCTGCGCGCGTATTCCTCGAGCCCATTGCGCTGGGCGAGCAGCTCCTCGCCGCGATGGGCCAGTGAGCAGCCGACGAGCCCCGCGTCGGGCGCGAAGGCCGCCTCGAGCTCGCCCCCGCCGGAGCGGAGGCGCACCAGCGTCATGAGGGCGTGGTCGGCACCAGCTCGCGATCGGAGACGGCCTCGACGATCTCGACCTCCTCCTCCTCGGAGCGCCCGCCGCCGTCGCCCTCCGCGTCGCAGGTCACGCGCATCATGCCGGTGGCGACCTTCTCGTCGCCGACGACCGCGAGGCCGCAGATGACGTCGCCCTCGTCCCAGCCCATGCGCTCGATGTCGAACCAGGCCATGTGGACCTCGGTGCCCTTGCCGCCCCACGGACAGGTCTTGTCGTGGATCTCCTTGGCCTGGCAGACCGCTTCCATGTTCTTGGCGCTGGCGCTGCTCATCGAGGGTCGAAGAGTACCCCGGGGTTGAGCAGGGCGCGCGGGTCGAGCGCCGCCTTGGCGGCGCGCAGGACGCTCGCGAACGGATCGGGGCGCTGGCGGTCGTAGTAGGGGCGGTGGTCGCGGCCGACCGCATGGTGGTGGGTGATGGTGCCGCCCGCGGCCAGGATCGCCTCCGACGCCGCGGCCTTGACGCGGCCCCAGCGCTCGGCCTCCTCGCCCCGGCGCACGGGCGCGAGGACCGTGAAGTAAGGCGCCGCGCCGTCGGGATAGGCGTGCGTGAGGCGGCAGGTCACCAGGCCCTCGCCGAGCGCCGCCGCGGCGGCACCCTTGACCTGCTCGACGAACGCGGGCAGCCGCTCCCAGGTGATCGCGGTCTCGAACGTCTCCGACAGCACGCCCATCCCAGCGAAGCTGTCGCGCAGGTAGGGCGCGCGCAGGAACGCCTCGCGCCACGCGCCCGAGCCGCCGCCGCGGCCCTCGGAGACCTCGCCGCCGTGGGCGCGGCAGAGCTCGAACGCACCGTCGGCCGGCTCGACGACCTCCTCGAAGCCGAGCACCAGCAGCGCCCGCGAGCCGTCGCCCGCCATCGTCAGCTTCGCCTCCTCGGGCTCGAGCAGGCGGCAGTTGGCCGGCCGCAGGCCCGCCTGCACGAGCTCGCGCACCGCCTCGAGGCCGGCCGCGAAGTCCCGGAACGAGACGCTCGCCGACCGGCGCCGCTCGGGCCGCGGCAGCACGCGCACCCACGCCTCGGTGATGACCGCGAGCGTGCCCTCGGAGCCGAGCAGCATGCGGTCGGGTGAGGGACCGGCGCCCGAGCCGGGCAGCCGCCGTGACTCCCACACGTCGCCCGTGACCGTCAGCGCGCGCACGGACTCGACGAGGTCGTCGACGTGGGTCGGGCCGGTCGCGAAGTGCCCGCCTGCGCGCGTGGCGATCCAGCCGCCGAGCGTCGAGAGCTCGAAGGACTGCGGGTAGAAGCGCATCGTCAGCCCGTGCTCGGCCAGCTGGCGCTCGAGTACCGGGCCGGTCGCGCCGGCCTGGATGCGCGCCGCGCGCGAGACCGGATCGACCTCGAGCACGCGGTCGAGCGCGCGCAGGTTGACCGCGACCACGCCCTTGTGCCCCGAGCCCGGGATGCCGTCGATGCCGCCGACCACGCTCGTGCCGCCGCCGACCGGCACGACCGCGACCGCATGCTCGCCGCACCAGTCGAGCACCGCGCGCAGCTCCTCCTCCGAGGCGGGGAAGGCGACGCCGTCGGGCGGGTGCGGGAACTCGCCGCGCAGCCCGCGCACGACATCGAGGTAGGAACGGCCCTGGGCGTGCGCGGCCCGCGACCACGTGTCCTGGGCGAACGGCGTCTGCAGGCGCGGCGGCGCCAGCTCGACGTCCGCGAGCGCGACCGGCAACTCGGGCTCGCGCGCGCCGAAGCCGAGGTGGTCGGCCAGCCCCGCCGCGGTCGCGCGCAGCTCGTCGGGAGCGGGCTGCTCGTCCTCATAGCCCCAGCCCCAGTGCTTGCGACGGCGCTCGCCCACGGGCGGTGAACCCTACGCGTCTACGATCAGAGCGACGGTGTCCCATCCCCCCGGCATCCTCGCCCGTGGACCCTGGCGGGCCGACCAGGTCGCCAGCCGCTGGCGCGAGGACACGTTCGAGCCGCCCGCCGCCCGCACCGAGGCCGCCGACGAGGCGATCGCGGCGCTCGCGGACCGCGGCTCGCCGGCGCACGACGGCCTCGCCGCCCGGCTGGCCGACTTCCGCTCCGAGGGAGGGCGGCTCGAGCTCGAGCTGCAGCCGATGCGCTGGTCGCTGCGGCTCGTGCGCGAGGACGCGTCGTCCTCGCTCGCCGCGCTGTGCGTGACGCGCTCGGCCGACGGCCACTGGCTGGCCGGCCGGCGCGCGCCCTGGGTCGCCACGTGGGCCGGGCGCTGGGCGCTCGGCGCCGGCGGAGCGGTCGAGGTCGGCGAGGACCCGGTCGAGACGCTCACGCGCGAGCTCGAGGAGGAGTGGTCGGTGACGCCGGAGCGCCTGACCGTCGAGGCGCTCGTCTCGCTGCCCAACCGGCTCGCGATGCTGATCGGCCTCGCGTGGCTACCCGACGGCGTCGAGGTCATCCCCGACGCGGAGCACGACGCGCATGCCTGGTGGCCGCAGGACCCGGCCGACTGGCCCGAAGCGGACGCCGATCCCGCGCTGCGCAGGATGGCGTCGCTGCTCGTATGAGCGCGGTCCTCCGCCGGCCCGTCCTCCGCTACGGCTCCTACGCGCACTCGATCGTCTACTCGGTGCTCCTGTGGGCGGCGATCACGGGTCGCGAGGGCATCGTGTCCGTGCTCGGCTGGGTCCACGGCATCGGCTGGATCGTCATGTCGCTGCTCTGCCTCGCCGCCGTGAGGCGCCGCGTGATCCCGCCGTGGCTCGGTGTGATGGTCGCCGTGGTCGGCGGCGTGGGGCCGTTCGCGGGCAGCCTCGGCTTCTATCTCGAGGAACGCCGCGTCCGTCAGCGAACAAGGTCACCCGGGCCGGCCGTGGAAAAGGTATCCTGAGACACCCAAATGGCAGTCGACACCACCGTCCAGGTTGTCATGCCGGCGATGGGAGACTCGGTCTCCGAGGGCACCATCCTGGAATGGCACAAGCAGGAAGGCGATTCCGTCTCTGAAGACGAGACGATCGTCGAGATCTCAACGGACAAGGTCGACGCCGAGGTCCCCTCGCCCGCGTCGGGCACCGTGGTCAAGGTCCACGCCGCCGAGGGCGAGACCGTGCAGGTCGGAACGCTGCTCGCCGAGATCGCGCTCAATGGGTCGAGCAACGGCTCGCCCTCCGTCGCCGAGGAGGAAGACGCCGCGCCCGCCGAGCCCGCCCCCGAGGGCGAGGCGGTCGAGATCACCATGCCCGCGATGGGCGAGTCCGTCTCCGAGGGCGTCATCCTCGAGTGGGCGAAGCAGCCCGGCGACCAGGTCGAGGAGGACGAGACGATCGTCGAGATCTCCACCGACAAGGTCGACGCCGAGGTGCCCGCGCCCGCGGCGGGCGTGATGGGCGAGATCCTCGCCCAGCCGGGCGACACCGTGACGGTCGGCCAGGTGATCGGGCGCATGACCGAGGCGTCAGCCGGTGACGAGGCCCCTGGCCGAGGCGGTGGACCGGGTGGCGCCGAGGCGTCAGCCGGTGACGAGGCCCCTGGCCGAGGCACGGCCGCCGCGCCGGAGGCGAAGCCCGCCGAACCCGCCGAGCCGGGCGAGCCCAAGGAGGTCGTGCTCGACGACGGCATCCGCATCTCGCCCGTCGCCCGCCGCGTGGCCCAGGCCGAGGGCATCGATGTCTCGGGCATCCAGGGCACCGGGCCGGCCGGCCGGATCCAGAAGGACGACGTGCTCGCCGCCGCGTCGGGCAACGGCAAGGCCGCGATCGCGCCCGCCGCCGAGAACTCCACGCTGATCAAGGGCGCCCCGGCGATGCTGGCGCGCTACATGGACGAGTCGCGGTCGATCCCGACCGCCACCTCGTTCCGCACCGTCACCGTGACGGTGCTCGACGGGCGCCGCAAGGAGCTCAAGAACGCCGGCCACAAGGTCTCCTTCACCCACCTGATCGCCTACGCGATCGCGCGCGCCGCGACCGAGCAGATGCCGGTGATGGCGCACCACTTCGCCGAGATCGACGGCAAGCCGTACCGCGTCGACGACGACGCGGTGAGCCTCGGCATCGCCGTCGACGTCGAGAAGAAGGACGGCGGGCGTACGCTGATGGTGCCGGTGATCCGCGACGCAGGCCGGCTCACGTTCTCCGGGTTCCTCGGCGCCTTCAACGACCTGATCGCCCGTGCGCGCGAGAACAAGCTGACCGCCGATGACCTCCAGGGCGCCAACCTCTCGCTGACGAACCCGGGCGGCATCGGCACGATCGCCTCCGTGCCGCGGCTGATGACCGGCCAGGGCACGATCGTCGCAACCGGCTCGATCGGCTACCCGCCCGGCCTCAGCGCGATCGGCCCGATGATCGGCGCCGAGAAGGTGATGACGATGACGTCGACCTACGACCATCGCGTCATCCAGGGCGCCGAGTCGGGCAAGTTCCTCCAGGTCGTCGAGGCCTACCTGCAGGGCGAGCACGGCTTCTACGAGGCGATCTTCAAGGACCTCGAGGCGCTGCTCGGCCCCGCGCCCCAGCCGCTCGCCGCGGCCGCCGCCGCGGCGACCGCGCGTGACGCGAAGGCCGCCGACGCCGGCGCCCCGCCGAGCGAGGAGCTGCTGCAGGCGGTGCAGGCCGCGGTGTCGCTGGTCAAGGCGCATCGCATGCACGGCCACCTCGCGGCCAAGCTCGACCCGCTCGACTCAGATCCCGAGGGCGACCCCGCGCTCGATCCGGAGCCGCTCGGCCTGACCCCCGAGCTGATGGCCCAGATCCCCGCGCGGATCCTGCGCACGCACGTGCCCGGCGCCACGCTCGCCGATGCGCTGCCGCACCTGCGCGAGACCTACTGCGGCACGATCGCCTACGAGATCGAGCACATCTCCTCGCATCGCCAGCGCACCTGGCTGCGCGAGAAGATCGAGTCGGGCGCCTTCCGCAAGCCGCTCACCCACGACGAGGCGAACGCGCTCCTGCGGCGCCTCACGATGGTCGACTCGCTCGAGCGCTTCATGCACAAGGCCTACCTGGGCCAGAAGCAGTTCTCGATCGAGGGCCTCGACATGACGGTCCCGATGCTCGACGAGATGATCCAGCTCTCGGCCGCCAACGGCGCCCGCGAGGTCGTGATCGGCATGGCCCACCGCGGGCGGCTCAACGTGCTCGCGCACAACCTCGGCCGCGCCTACGAGACGATCTGGCGCGAGTTCGAGGGCGCCTCCTCGATCGAGGCGGTGACGACGATCCCGCAGGGCGGGACGGGCGACGTCAAGTACCACCACGGCGCCCAGGGGACCTACCAGCTCCCCAACGACCAATCGGTGATCGTGCGCCTGGAGTCCAACCCGTCGCACCTCGAGTACGTCTCGCCGGTCGTCGAGGGCGCGACGCGCGCGGTGCAGACCACGCGTCAGGGCCCGCACGCGCACATCGACAACAACGCCGCGATCCCGATCATCCTCCACGGCGACGCCGCCTTCCCGGCCCAGGGCGTGGTGGCGGAGGCGCTGAACCTGCAGGCGCTCGACGGCTACCAGGTCGGCGGCACCCTGCACCTGATCCAGAACAACCAGGTCGGCTTCACCACCGACCCGGAGGAGGCCCGCTCCACCCGCTGGGCCTCGGACCTCGCGAAGGGCTTCGACGTCCCGATCATCCACGTCAACGCCGACGATGTGGCGGCCTGCGTGTCGGCCGTGCGGCTCGGCTTCGCCTTCCGCCAGGAGTTCGGCCACGACGTCGTCATCGACCTCATCGGCTACCGCCGCTTCGGTCACAACGAGGCCGACGAGCCGGCGTACACGCAGCCCGCGATGTACGAGCGCATCAAGCACCACAAGCGCGTCGCCGCGATCTGGGCCGATGGGCTGATCGCGCAGGGGGTCATCACCACGCGCGAGGTCGACGCCCAGACGACCGAGGTCTGGAACGAGCTGACGACGCTGCACCAGCGCCTGCGCGACCAGATCAAGGCGGCGGCCGAGGCCGGCACCGTCGAGCAGCCGACCGGCGAGTACCAGCTCGACCGCACGCCGTCGCCGGAGGTCAAGACCGCCGTCAGCCACGAGCGCCTGCGGATCCTCAACGACGAGCTGCTGCGCTTCCCCGACGGGTTCACGGTGCACCCGAAGCTCGTCAAGCAGCTCGACCGCCGCCGCGAGGCGCTCGGCGAGAAG
>JBBQLH010000065.1:0-24294 GCA_038327685.1 Solirubrobacterales bacterium | reverse complement strand
GCGCGGGCCGAGCAGCTCGTCGGAGTCGAGGTAGATCGAGCGCGAGTGGATCTCGATGTGCCCGGGGTCTGAGAGGCCGGGGCCGATCAGCGCCCACACCGGGTACAGGCGCTGCAGGATCCGCGTCCAGTGATCGGAGAGATCCTGAAACAGCGGGTCGAGCCGGCCGCGCTGCGCGCTCGCGCGGTGCAGCTCGGCCACGAAGACCGCCGGCCGGCTGCGGGTGGCGGCCATCAGCCGGTCACCGCGCGCGCGTAGCCGTGCAGGCTCGGGCGCCCGCCCGAGGCCGACACCTTCAGGTGCGCGTAGCCGGCCTGGTCGAGCATCCGGCACGCGGCAGCCGCCTCGGCGTCCTGGAGCTTCCCCGCCTGGACCTGCTCGTGCAGGTTGGAGGCGAAGAACGCCAGCGCGGGGCGCTCGCCGATCCGCTTCATCATCCGCCACAGCGCCTCGACGTCGCGGAACTGCGGCGTCCAGGTCAGTCCGTCCTCGCCGGCGATCCGCTGGCGGTCCAGGCGCATCGCCTCACCGACGAGTGCCTCGGGCGCGCCGAGCGCGGCCAGTGCCGGCCAGTTGGAGCTCACCTCGAGCGTGGCGGGGAAGCGCGAGTGCCAGGCGTCGGGGATGTCGGTCGCCCCGACCAGGCCCGGGTTGTAGGCGAGCAGCACTGCGAACCCAGGCTGCGCTTGCACCGTCTCGCCGGTCGCCGCGAGGTAGAGGCAGAGGCGGCCGTCGAGCGTGGCGTTGATCGAGAGCAGGCAGACGTCACGCGCGGTGTTGACCTCGTCGATCATCACCACCCAGCCCTCGCGCATCGCCTGCACGAACGCCGAGTCCACCAGCGTCACCTGCCCGCCCGCCCCGGCCAGCGGCACGTAGTCGTAACGGAAGAAGTACTCGTCCGAGGACGGGCCGGGCTGCAGCTCGACGAAGCCATAGAACGGGCTGCCGTGGCGCTCGCCGATCGCCCGCCCACGGCCGCTCCACAGTCGGTGGGCGATCGCGCGCGCGATCTGGCTCTTGCCGGCGCCGGGCGGCCCGATCAGGCGCAGGAACGTCGACTGCGACGGGTCCTCCATGTCCAGCAGTGCGCAGGCCAGTTCGTCGATTGGCTGGCCGTGCAGTCGCGGCGGGTAGATCCGCCGCCCGTCGGGCAGCGCGATCGGTTCGCCGGCCGACTCGAACTCGAGCGGGTCGACGCTTGCGCGAGTGGGGGCGAGGTCGCCTTCGCCGGCGATCGCGTCGATGGTCTCCAAGGCGGTATCGAGCGCGCTCATCGCGCGCCTCCTTTCGTTGCAATGTGAGAGACGCCGCCATCGGCCTTTACGCCGGGCGACATCGCGTCAGGCCGGCACTGATGGCGGTCGCTGTGCGTCGCGTCTAAGGCCTGCCGGTCTTTCCCACGCCCAGATCGAGCGAGGTGCCGGGCGCGAGGATTGCGACGTGCGTCGCGGGCGCGCGGGTCGCGACGTGCGCTGCGAACTCGTGTGGCGGATCGCGTAGGAGGTGGCCGTGGCGGCGGCGGTAGCCGAGCGGCAGGAACGTCCCCCAGTGGATGGGCACGGCCAGCCGGGGCTGCAAGAGCGCGATCGCCTCGGCCGCCTGGGCGGGATCCATGTGCCCGGCGCCCAGCGACGGCCCCCAGCCCCAGACCGGCACGAGGGCGGCATCGAGCGCCTCGGCCAGAGCCGCCATGGCCGGGTACACCTCGGTATCGCCAGCGAAGTAGACGCGGCGACGTCCTTCCACGACGAACCCGACGGCAGCGCTCCGCGTCGCGATCGGTGCGCGCCCCTCGGAATGGACGGCCCGGGACTGCGCGGACGGCAGCGCCGCCGATTCGGATCTCTTCTCCGGGTGCCAGCTCGACCACCGTCTGGCCGAGGCACCGCAGCCGGCGCGAAGCGCCCGGGGCGGTGACGATGGTCGCGCTGGGGTCGAGCCGGCGCAGCGAGGGGACGTCGAGGTGGTCGCGATGCGCGTGCGAGATCAGTACGGCGTGGACCGCGCCTGGGTCTGTCGGTTCCGGCGTTTGCCGTCGGAGGTGCATGACGCGCGGGCGCAACACGGGATCGGTGAGCAGGCGGACGCCGGCGAGCTCGAGCAGCACTGTGGCGTGGCCGATCCAGGTGAGCCGGTCCGCAACGCTAGCGGCGGGCTGACGCGGCGTCACGCGCGCGTCCGCGTCCTTCGGCCGAGCTTGTGACAGGCTGGCGTCACAAATGGGACCGTTTCGAACCCGACTGCCCCGCGTGGACTCGTTCACCCAGCTTCCTGAGCTCACCGACGCCGAGCGCGCCGTCGCTGACGCGCTGCCCATCGACGCCACGCCTGAGGACGCCGCGCGCGTGCTGCGACGGGTGCCGTTGTGGTTTCACACGTTCGCGCTCAACACTGCGCATGGGCTCTACACCCCCGGCGTGGCGCGCGACCACCGGTACCGGGTGCCGTTCCTCCCGGCCTCGTTCGCCGGGCAGCGTGTGCTCGATGTCGGGACGTTCGATGGTTTCTACGCCTTCCTGGCCGAGCGTCGCGGTGCGGCGCATGTCGTGGCCGTCGACAACGAGCAGTACGTCATGTGGGTGAAGTCACGCTGGGGGATCGACCTTCAAGGCGGTGGCGGATTCCGCGCCATCGCCGAGTTGCTCGACTCGCGCGTCGAGTACGTGCGCGGCGACGCGCTCGCGTTCGCGGACACGGGCGAGCACTTCGACGTGGTCCTGTGCTTCGGGATCCTCCACCGCGTCGAGAACCCGCTCGGTCTGCTGCGCGGGCTCGGCGGCCTGCTCGCGCCCGGGGGGCTGATGCTGGTGGAGACGCTCGGGATCGACGGCGACAGCCGGCCGGGCGATCGCCGCATCGAAGTCCACGAGCCTGGCGACGTCTATCCCGGCGACGACTTCGTCTACTGGGGCTTCGGCGGCGGCGGCCTCAGCGCCCTTGCCACGCTCGCGGGCTTCTCGCGGACGACGATCGACTCGACGCCGACGATCGACGGGCACCCGCGCATCATGGCCACGCTCGAGCGCCCCGGCGGCTGATCAGGCGGCCAGCATGGGCGCCGACGTCGGCGCCTCGCGCAGCGTGTGCGGGCGGTCGCTCGTCACCGCGTCCGGCCGCAGCGGCAGCACGCGATCGAGCAGCACGCGCTCGTTGACGGTGCCGGTGGAGACGCTTAACCCGCCGCGGCGCAGCTGGCCCACGAGGGCCGGCGAGAGCAGGAAGTGCTCGACGCACACCCCGCCGACCCCGTGCCGTCGCGCCCAGCGCGCGAGCGCCGCCGGGGCGTAGTCCGCCCACGCGACGAGCCGTGCGGGGCAGCCGAGCCTCGCGGCTCGCGCGCACGTCGCCGCCTCGAATGAGAGCACCTCCAATCGCCGCTCGCGCGCTCGGTCGCGCAGGTGCGCGGTCAGCGCGTCGACGGTGCGCCCGGCGAGCGCCGGGTCCGCGTGCGCCTTGACCTCGAGCTGGAGGACGACTTCGGCTGGGGCTGTGCCGAGCAGGTCGTCGAGGAACAGCGGCGCCTCGGCGGTCAGGCGGCCGTCGCGGTCGCGCAGCCGCGCCTGCCGCAGCTCACGCGCTGTGCGCTCGTGCGCGAAGCCCTCGAGGCTGGTGCCGAGCGGGAGGTAGGGATCGTGGAGCAGCACGAGCTCTCCGTCGGCGGTCAGGCAGACGTCGGTCTCCAGACCGTCGACGCCCGCGGTCAGCGCGCCGATCAGCGCCGCGGCCGAGGAATCGGGCCCGTACGCCCGTCCCAGTCGGTGCGCGTACAGCGGCGGCAGGCTCCCCTCGGACCGCAACATGCACCCATTGCAGCGGGTTTGTCGTCGGCTCATGTCAACAAGCCGTCAACGTGCGACCTCGGTAACACCGCCCCCAGTGGACCCAGTCGAGGCTCTGTCTGGTCCCTCACACCGCGCAGCGAGTGCCACGAGCCAAACGGGGCCCCGGTCCGGGCTCTGCAGCCCGCGTTGCCTCAGCTACGGCGGGTGCTGGCGGCGCTCCCAGCGTTCCTCGGCTGGCAGGACGGAAAGGACGGCGGGGACGATCGCCGCATACACGATCCAGGCCGGACCACCGAGCCCGTAGATCAGGCCGGCGCCGCTCATCACGAGCACGGCGACGATCAGAGAAGGGGTGAGTGCACGCCACATCGGTGTCATGAGACTACATCGGCGACCCACGCGATCAGGACCGCCGCGCCGGTCGTTACACCGCCCACGAGCGTGCCGAGCAGGGCGAGCCGTTCGATCCGCTGCGGTTCGAAGCGCCGCAGCGCTCCGTAACCGACGAGGACCAGGCTGCCCAGTCCGGCTCCGGTCGGGATCAGCGAGAGGTCGATGACGTCGGGCAGCCGCTGCACGCGCGTTGCGACCACCGCGACGACAGCGGTCAGGATCGCGGCGAACACCGCGTAGATGAGGGTCAGCGGATGGTCTTGCAATGGTTGTCCTCCGGGATTGGAAGCGGCACCACCGCCGCCTGCCCCCGGACGGTGCGAGACCGCGCGAAAGCGGACAGTGGGGTTCGTCAGGCGCCGAAGACGGCGGCGGCGACGCGCAGCCGGGCGGCGGTGCCGGCGTAGCCGGCGTGGTCCTTGGCGTCGGCGACCTGGCCGGTGATGGCGCCGAGCTGGGTGGCGATCGTCGACTCGCTTGCGGCGACGCCTTCGAAGGAGTCGAGGATCTGGTGGTGCTCGCCGCCGCGCGGGGACAGCACGGAGACAACGTGCTCGGTGCCGGCGCCCTTGATGTAGGGGATGTACGTCTGCACCGCGCCGCGCGCGGCGCCGGGGCGCGCGGCGCGCCCGACGCGTTGCTCCAGGCCGCTGGGCAGCCACGGAAGGTCGAGGTGCACGAGCACCGAGGCGGTCTGGAGGTTGTGGCCCTCGTGGCCGATCCGCGACAGGCAGAGAACGGGGAACTCGCGGGCGCAGAAGCGCCGCTTGAGCTCCTCGAAGTCGGCCGCCTTGGTCGAGCCGTCGCCGACGTGGGCGTCGATGCCGTGGCGCTCGCGCAGGGTGTGGGCGAGCTGGCGCAGGCAGCGCACGCGGTCGGCGAACACGATCACCTGCTCCTCGCCGCTCACGCCGGCGATCGTCTGGGCGGCGATCCCGCGCAGCAGCGGCAGCCCGTCGCCGCCGCCGCGCATCGCCTCGCGGACGAGCCCCTGGCGAGAGAGCGCCTTGGCAAGTGCGGCCTTGGAGTGCTCGAGCGTCTCGGGGTCGACGGAGGCGTCGAGGTAGACGCCGACGTTGCCGAGCACGACGCCTTGGACGCGGGCGAGCTCGGCCAGCGCCTGGGTGTGCAGCGCGCCGCCGGGGTCGAGCGCCTTCAGCTCGCTGAGCAGCCCGAGCAGCTTTCGGTAGGCCTCGCGGCCGCCGCGGCGGATCGCCTCGAGCAGCTCGTGCAGGGCGGCGTCGGGTTCGACGGCGAGCGGCTCGGCCGGGCGGACGTCGGGCATCCAGGCCTGCATGTCCTGGCGGGTGACGCGCACGAGGTGCGGGCCGTAGTTCACGCGCAGCCGGTGCGCGTGCATTTCGTCGAGCAGGTCGCCGCTCTCGCGGGTGTTCAGGCGCTCGCGGATCATCGCCTCATCGCCGACGGCGAGGCCGACGAGCACGTCGAGCTGCTCGGCGCTCTTGCCGCGCGGCGTCGCGGTCAGCAGCCAGCAGTCGGCGACGGATCCCATGCGCACTTGGGCGAGCGCTCGGTGTGCGTCGGTGGCGGGGTTGGCGTAGCGCAGCGCCTCGTCGGCGATCAGCAGATGCCACTGGACCGCCTCGAGCTCGGCGGGGTGGCGGTCAAGCGTCCCGTTGGGTACCAGCACGACCCCGGGGCGCTCGCCAAGCGCGCGATCGAACGCGCGGATCTGCCCGGCGATCGACCTGCGGTCGTCGAGCGGCAGCAGTTCGACGTTGGGCGCCAGCGGCGCGAGCCCGCGGCCGGGCGCGCCGGCGGCGAGCTCGTCGCGCCACTGGCCCAGCAGCCGGCCTTCGGCAACGATGAGCGCGCGGAAGCGCTCCGTCGTGCTCGCGCGGTGGGCGAGCGCGCGGCCGGTGGTGATCGTCTTACCGGTCCCGACCTGGCTTGCGTCGACGCCGCAGCCGACGACCTTCAGGGCGGCGATCTGCTTCTGGCGTCCGAGCAGGATCGGGTCGTCGGCCAGCGGCCGCGCCAGCGTCATCCGCACCAGCTGGCGCGCGCCGGCGTCGAGCGTCACCGTCGCCCCGCTGTCGCTGAGTGCGCGCAGCTCGGGCACCGCCTGCTCGGCGACGACGCGGCGGGTGCTGGCTGACACCCCGTCGGCGGTGGTGATGGTCAGCGCGCCGGGGCGGCCTTTCATGCGCCCGACGCGGACCGTGTCGCGCAGCTGGCCGGCGGCCTCGCTTGAGAGCAGCAGCGGCAGCTCGCGCTCGACTGCGGTCTGCACCGCCTCGCCGAGCTCCATCGCCGCGCTCGGCTGGGCGGTGTGCTCGTCGCGCGGCGCGGCGCCGACCCGCCGGCGCGGGAACGCCCGGCTGGCGATGGTGAGCACGCGCAGCACGAGCTCTGAGCCGGCGACGCCGCCGGGGCCGGTGCATGGCCGGCGTCGGACGAGCAGGCGTCCCCAGCGATCGCGCTTCTCGCGCGCCACGCCCGGGCTGACCGCCGCGCCGAGCTCGCGCGTGAGCGCCGAGGAGAGCCGGGCGGCGGAGTCGACGTGCTCGTTCGGCCCCGCGTGCAGCGTGCGTGGGTTGATGCGCTCGACCAGTTCGCTGCCGGCGCTGAGTGGCAGCACCGCCGAGCGCAGGTCGTATTCGACCCGGCCGCCGAGCGTGTGCAGCAGCCGGATCGCGTCCAGCGATAGGACCGGCGCGAGCTGCCAGCCCTCACCGCGCTCGGCCGGGGCGAGGAAGAGTCCGACGGGCCGCTCGATTCGGGCGACTGCGGGCAGCTGCTCGCCGGCGAGCGCCAGCCACGTGGCCGACGCGATCCGCCAGCAGCGCAAGTCGCTCCCCTCGAACGCGTCGGGATGCGCGAGCAGCCAGCGTGAGAGGTCGCCGGCCTGCTCCCCGGGGACGCCGAGCCGGGCGGCGAGGACGCGGCGCTGATCATCGCGGTAGGCGTAGATCGCCGGGTCGTCGAGTCCGATCGGCAGCCGCGCATGGGCCTGGCGCAGCGCTGCGTCGAAACGCGTCGCCGGGCCGGCGAGCTGTGTCCAGTCCAGTCCGGCGTCACGGTCGGCGCGCGTCTGGCCGTCGATCAGTGCCTGCACCGCCTCCATCGTCAGTCGGGTGCTGTCGAGGCTGGTGATGCCGTGGCGGCGCAGCACGATCCACGCGTGCGCGTCGGGGCTGCGCCAGCTGTCGGGGTCGTTGGGGTCCACCGGCTCGTTGGCCGCGAGCCGCGTCAGCGCCCGCCAGCTCAGCTGCTCGAGCACGCGTGCCGCGCAGGAGCAGGAGCAGGAGCGCCGCAGCTGCGCGGCCGCGTCGGTGTGGCGGGCCTGCTCGATCAGCCGGCTCCGCTCGACCTGCTCAGACCTAGAGACGGCCCAGCGGCGGTCAAACGTCAACGAACGCCCCGGGACCGTCGGGTCCGCCGGTGCGTGCGTCTCGGCGGTGGGGGAGGGGTCATGCATGTGAGGGCTCCTGGGTCGAGAAGGGTGAGTCCGCGCGGCGCCTTCGCCGGCGCGGCGTGCGGGGAGATGTCGCGCCGGCACGGCGCTCGAAAGGGCCAGCCGGTCTATGGACTGGCGGCCGGGGGCGGGAACCGCATGCTCGCTCGCTCCGGCGAGTGCGCTGAGGGTGGCGGCGGCGAGGGCGATCGTGCCCGTCGACCTGCTCTCGCCGGCGTCCGTGCCGAGCGCCGCCAGGCGTGGGGCGCACTCAGCGCAGGCGCATCGGGGGCTTGGCGTGGAAATCTGTCGCGCCGGCGAGCGGGACGCCGGCGAGCGGGATACGGACGAGCTGTGAGCCCGGGCGATGGGCTCCGTAGGTTGGCGGTGAAGCCGCAGCCGGCGGCAGGCGCCGCGCGATCAGGCTCGGGAGCGAGGGCCGAGTGGGTCGCTCCAAGCGGGGGCACTGACCGGTCTGACCGGTCCCCGTACCGAGGAGGTCGAGAGCGCGTGGATCACGGACCCGTCTCGGACGGGTAGGCGGCCCCCAGGCGCGCGGCGACCGCGCTCAGTCGGCGGTCATGCGTCCACAACCGCGCGTCGGCGGTCAGTCTCGTCGCGGCGAGCAGCTGCGCGTCGACATAGCCGACGCCGATGCCGTTGAGCTCGTGCTGCTCGATGAACGCCAGCAGCTCCGCTGGCGTGGCGACCGCCGCCTGGGGGAGATCGCCGAGCAGTTTGAGGATCTCGGCTCGGGCGTGCAGACGCCCGAGCGCAAGTTCCCCCGTGATCCACGGATGGGCGAGCACCTCGCCACGCTCGAGCAAGCCGGTCAGGGCCGGATCGCCGTCGCGGAGGTGGTCGATCCAGACCGCGGTGTCGACGAGGATCACGGCGCCGCGGCGCGTTGCCGCGGGATCTCCTCGAGCTCGGGCTCGGTCCCGCCGAGGCGCGCGAGCCGGCGCGCGCTCTCGCGCTCGATCAGTGCGGTAAGGCCCTCGCGGACGAGGGCGGTCTTCTCCTTCATGCCCGTGAGGCGTTGCGCCTCGGCGAGCAGATCGTCATCAAGCGCCAGGGTCGTCCTCATCATCACTCCATTTCGACTGCACGCCACCAAGCATCGAATGATGCCATTTGACATGCCTATGTTCAAGCCGCCCACCGACGACGCCGGCATCGCGCCGCGATGCGTCGCGGCCGTCTACGCGACCGCGAGGACAGCCCGGCCGTCGCCGACGCGATCACCGTGTTCGATCATCTGGGTCTACTCGGGTGACATCATCTGAGCGGTGATCGCTCGTCGCTGGAGGGGCTGGGCCGACAGCGCTCAGAACGTCGACGCCTACGCGGCGCATTTCGAGAACGCCGTGCGACCGCAGTTGGAGGGCATGGACGGCTTCGTCGGCGCGACCCTCGAGCGGGTCGCGGACGGCAGCGGCCGCGTGGAGATCGTCGTCGTCACCCGCTGGAGCTCGATGCAAGCGATCCGGTCCTTCGCTGGCGAGGACGTCGACGTTGCGGTGGTCGAGCCCGAGGCGCGCGCCGTGCTCGCGTCCTTCGACACGCGAGTGCGTCACATCGAGCTTTCCGATGGCGACGCGTTCGGCCCGCTCGAGCTCATCGATATCCCGGCCGAGGCTGCCGGTCACGTGCCCTGGTTCAACCAGACCTTGACGACGGTCAACGACGCTGTCGTCCGGCTCGGGGTGATCGAGGGCGATTTCCACTGGCACAAGCACGATGACCAGGACGAGTTCTTCCCGGTGCTCACGGGCGAGCTCCTAATCGACCTCGAGGATCGCGAGACGGTCGCGCTCGCCCCGCGGTTGCGGCAGCTGGTCTCGGCGCCGGGGTCCTCGGCACCGTACCAGCGCACGTTCGGGTCGAGGACGTTCGTGGCCCCGGTGAGGTCGCCGCGAGCGAACGCCGCCCACGCACGGTGGAAAAGCTCGACGTCGCTGCGGCCATGACACGCAGCGCGCGAGCGAACGCGTCAAAGCCGTCGGCGTGGTGGGACGACAAGCAGGCGTCTCGCGTGGACGCCGCCGTCGCTCCTGCCATTCGTCCGTAGCGGGCATATCGGGGTCGGCTACGCACACGCCCGGAACGAGGGCGAAAGGAACAGCGCGTTGGTCCGTGCGGCCCGGCAGCGCTACGGTGCCCGTCTGTAGAGGGTCGCGGACGGCCCATGCCGGCACGAGCTACGTGGCGGCTCAAGTGTTGTCCGAAGTCCGCCGACACATGGCGGGTAGTGCAGCACACGCAAAGGCACCATCCCCGACAAAGGCACCCCCGTCGTGAGGCGGGTCCGCAAAGCCACGGGACTCCCAGCGGGAGTCGGCCGGGTCACCGAAGGCGTCTCGGGAGCATGCCGCCGAGGCAGGGGGTGACGACATGGGTTTCAAGTATCGGAACGGCCGCAAGTGGTAGCTGTCCGGGTGGCACCCTCGCGGGCGGCGCTGTCTTCGCTTTTGTTCACCGGATAGGGCAACGGCTCCGGGGCAAAGGGCTCGAGCCAAAGGGTCCTAGCGCGGGCGTGGGCCGCCGGGGCTATCGCCGCGGACGAAGGCGGGCGTGGCTGGCCGGCAGCGCGAGACCCACGCTGCGAAGGAGATGCGAGCGCGGCCGGCGCCCTCGTCTACGCGGCGACCGGCTCGCTGTGCGCCCGCTTTGACGGGACCTTGGCGTGGGCCAGCGGCCGCACGACGGCGCCTTCCTCGGGCCAGCAGCCGCAGGGGGCGGTGCGGTCGAAGGCGAGCCGGCCGTGGCGGCATTCGTGGTCGGCGAGCCGGCAGATCAGTCCTGCCTCGATCGGGCAGCGCCCGCCGGCGAGGCGCTCGGCGGCGCGGTAGCGGGCGGCGAAGCTCTCTTGCGTCATGGCGGTCTCCCGGTTCTCCGGGGCCCGCCCGTTGCTGTGGCGGGCCCCTGTTGACGTGGATTGGGCGGGTGGCCGCGGCTGCCTGCCTAGAGGCCCGCGCCACCGGGGCAGCGGGCGTGGTGTGAGCAGTAGCGCGGCGAGCACTTCCAGCCGCTCGGGTCGGCGAACCCCCACGGGCGGTCCGGCCCGTAGCGGTCGTGCAGCGCGCAGATCTGGCTGGCGGCCTGGCCGATGCGGGCGAGCAGGCCGCGCAACTGCCCGGTGGTGCGCCTGGTCGTCACGATCGAGGCGCTGATCTGCTTGCGCCGCGGGCCGGGCTTGGCGATCTGGGCGAAGCAGAACTCGCGCGCCGGGTCGGACTCGAGCCAGCGCCCGGCGAGGTACAGGCCGGCCTGCGGATCGTGGTCGGCCTTGGCCGCGGTCAGCGGGGTGCTCTTGACCTTGTAGTCGACGACGGTCGGCACGGGTTGCCCGCCGTCCTCGCGCAGCGTCTCGAGGTCGAGGTGGCATTGCACCGTCCACTCGAGGCCGGGCGCGAGCGTGTACTCGAGCTGGCGTTGGACAGCGACGGGCCGGCCGAGCTTGGGGATCAGCTCGGCGAAAGTGAGCTCGAGCGCGTCGAGGCCGATCTGGAAGGCGGCCTGCTCGTCGAGGTCGGGCTCCCAGTTGATCCCGCGCTCCTGCTCTTCGGCTTCGAGCTGCTCGAACCAGCGGTCGCGGTAGGCGTCGCGGAGCTGGTCGAGCGCGAGTGCCTCGTGGCGCTCGAGCAGCTGGCGGTAGTAGAGGGTGAGGGCGTCGTCGACGCGGCTGCCGAGGAACATCGCGCCGTTGGGAGCGAAGCGCTCACCGAGCAGGTAGTGCCGCCGCCAGTCCTCCGGGCAGAGCAGGAAGCGGTTGTAGGAGGACGGGGAGAGGTGGCGTAGCGGCTGCCCGTCGTAGCGGGCGGGGAGCCAGCGCGGCACGCCGATGCGGGCGGCCAGCGCGGCCGCGCGGGCCGGGGCGGCGTCCGGCCGGGCCGGGGCCGCCACTTCGAGGGTGGTCATGGCGTTCTCCTTGGAACGAGGCGGGGAAGGGGGCGGTCAGGCGGCATCGGGGCCGACCGGGCCGAGGCCGCCGAAGTCGACGGCGACCAGTTCGCCGGAGCCGTTGCCGTTGCCATCGGCGCGCTCCGTCGTGGCCTCGGGCGAGGGAGCCTCGGCGGCGGCCGCTTCGGCGGCCGGCGCGGGGAGTTCGCCGCTCTCGCCCTGTCCGATGCCGGTCTCGGGCTCGCCGTGCGTGAGGATCGCCCCGAGGTCGCGGCGGACGGCGTCTGAGTTCATGCGGGCGCGGTAGCCGTGGCGCAGCCACTCCTCGGTCTCGGCTGAGAGCACGAGCAGGTCGCTGTTGCCGGGCCGGCGGATCGCTTGCACGTGGCGCGGTCCGGGCCCGATCGGCAGCACGACCGACTCAAGCGCGGTGAACAGGTACGCGCCGATTCCGGCGGCGACGGCGGCGCGCTTGCGCGCGTCGGAGTACAGCGCCTTCAGCCCGGCGAGCGAGCCCGCGTCCATCTCGCCGATGTCCTCGTAGGCGGCCTCGACGTCGGGGCCGCCCTCGGTCAGCGGCAGCGTGAGGGTGAGCCGGCACGCGAGGTAGACCCGGCGCGCGGCGCGGCCCTCGCCGGCCTGGGCGGGGTGAAGCTCGGGCGGGAGCGGCGCGAACTGCTGGCGCCAGCGGCCGGGGACGACGCTGTTCAGGCGCTGCACGACCGACTGGGCGGCGAGGTAGGCGGCGACCTGCGCGCCGCCGTAGGGGTCGTTGCCGAGCGGCGTTTTGCTCATGGCGCGAAAGCCGATCGCGCCGGCCGCGAACGGTCGGCGCAGGAGTTCGCCGGCCTGCGCGTGCGTGCGCGCCGGCGTTACGTGGGTGGTGCTCATGTGTGCTCCTTGGTGGAAGGGGGTTCAGGCGGCCAGCGCTGTGGGTGGCGCGAGCAGGCCGGCCTCGGTGAGAAAGCGCGAGGGGCCGGCGGTCGGGCGTCCGCCGCGCAGTGCGGCGTGGGTGATGGCCAAGCGGTCCTTGGCGCGGGTGGCGGCGACGTAGAACAGCCGCCGCTCTTCGGCGAGGTCCTCGCCGTCGGCGGATTCGAGCGCGCGCCAGGACGGCAGCAGGCGTTCCTCGCAGGCCAGCAGCGCCACGAGCGCGGCTTCGGTGCCCTTGGCGCGGTGGATCGTGGAGACGGTGATGCGGCGGTCTTCACCGGCCCTGAGCTCCTGCGCGTGCAGGCCGGCGGCGTGCTCGAGAACGCCGGCAGCGACGCCCGGTCGCCGTGATGTTCCTCGAAGGCCTGCGCGGCGCGGCACAGCGAGCGCAGGTCCTCGAGCACGCGCTCGGCGTCTCGGCGCTGCTGGGCCTGCGCGGATTGGTCGCGGCGCTGCTCGAAGTAGCCGACCAGCCCGCCGGGCAGCATCACGGTGGCGACGACGACGTGCGCGAGCGACCGGCCCTGGGCGCGTTCGGCCTGGATGCGCTCGAGCTCGGATCCGAACAGGGCGAGGCGGTCGCGCGCCGGCTGCGAGCGGATCCCGGTGAGCTCTGAGGCGCGGGCGCTGGCGGCGATCAGGTCGCTGCCATGCGAGCGGCGCGCCCCGGTGATGACCTGCTCGGCGCCGGCGGGGCCGATGCCCCGCGGCGGCGCCTGCACCGCGCGCCGGAACGCCTGCGCGTCGGCCGGGTTGGCCAGCAGCGTCAGGTACGCGATCGCGTCCCTGACCTCGGCGCGCTCATACAGGCCGAGGTTGCCGAGCACGCGATGGGGGATCCCGGCCGCCGCCAGCGCGTGCTGGATCGGCCCGAGCGCGTAGCCGGTCCGCCCGAGCACGAGGATCTCCGCCGGCGCGAGACCGGCCGCGAGCGCGTCGCCGATCAGCCCCGCCACCCAGCCCGCCTCGCCGCGCTCGTCGCCGAACCCCTGGACCTCGAGCTGCCCTCCCGTGCCGCGCACCGCCAGCAGCGCCTTCGTGGTCCGCTCGGTGTTGTGGCTCACGCACGCGACGGCGGCGTGGAGGATCTCGGCGCGCGAGCGGAAGTTGCGTCCGAGCACGATCCGCCGGTGACCGGGGTAGCGCTCGCCGAAGCACAGGATGTTGCGCGGCTCGGCGCAGCGGAAGCGATAGATCAGCTGATCGTCGTCGCCGACCGCGGTCAGGTTGCCGGTGGGCCCGGCCAGCAGCTCGAGCAGTGCGGCCTGCGCTTCGTTGGTGTCCTGCAGCTCGTCCACGACGAGCCAGCGCCAGCGCGAGCGCAGGTGGGTCAGCCGCTGCGGCTGCTCGCGGAGCAGCCGCACCGCGAAGACGAGCAGGTCATCGAACGACCACGCGTTGCAGCGCTCGAGCTCGCGCTCGCATGCCCGCCACACGGCGGCGACCAATGGCCCCGCCGTCGGCGCGAGCGGCCCGTCGAAGGTGTCCGGGGTCAGCAGCCGGTTCTTGGCCACGCTGATCTGGTGCTCGAGCTCGGCCGCCGACGGCCGGCCGCTGCGCTCGAGCGCCTGCGCGATCTCAACCTGCTCGCGGTTGGACAGCAGGCGTTCGATGACGTGACGCAGGTCGGCCTGGTCGTAGATCGTGTAGCTGTCGGTGCGGCCAAACACGCCGGCGTGCTCGCGCAGCAGGCGCGCGCAGACGGAGTGAAACGTCGCGGCCGTCACGCCGCGTGCGGTCTGCTCGCCGAGCAGCTCGGCGAGCCGCAGCCGCAGCTCGCCGGCGGCGCGCACGCTGAATGTCACGGCGAGGATCTGTCTGGGCGCGGCGCGACCACTGGCCAGCAGGTAGGCGACGCGGTGCGTCAGCGTGCGCGTCTTGCCGGTGCCGGGCCCGGCCACCAGCAGCAGCGGCCCGCGGCCGTGGCGCACCGCGGCGGCCTGCTCGGGCGTCAGCCCAGCAGTGAGTGCGTCGTCAGGTGGGCGCGGGTAGGGGACACCCGCAGCGGGGTGGGTCATGCATCACCTCCCGGTGAAGGTCAGTCAGCGATGAAGGAGGAGGCCGGCCGCGCAATCCTGCGGGGCCGAGCGCTCAGCCGATGCGTTCGGGCGCGAGCGTGATCGTGCGCTGTCCGCCGGGCACGGCCCGCGTCCACGCGCCGCCGCCGTTGACCGCCCCCGGGTCGCCGCCGAGCAGCAGCCCGACCAGTGCGAGCGCGCTGTCGCGAGGCGCCGGCGGACTCGCGTACGCGCACCCGTCGTGGCCGGCGATCCGCCCATCGATGCGGTCCTGCACGCGGACGACGTAGAGCGACTCGGCGCCGAGCGGCTCGCGGTCGTCGCGGCCGGCGGTGGCGCGCTCAGCCGACATCGCCGAACGCGTCGCGCACGCGCGCGCGAGCGCGCGCGAACGCGGCCCCGCGCAGCTCGCGGCCCCACGGGCCGCCGAACAGCACGGAGGCGAGGTCGTAGATGGCGCCGCGCGCTCCGCAGTCCCCGGCGTGACAGCACCAGCCCCGAGACGCCTCGGCGCCGACGCTGCACGACGGGTGCCGGTCGAGATGGCCCGGGGCCGGGCAGGACACGAGCCCCCCTCGCGGGACGGTGATACCGGCCAGTCGCCGGAAGTACTCGGGCGGCGCGATCCGCTTGTACGGATCCTCGTCCGGGAAGTCACGCCGGGCCCGCACGTCGGCGTTGGGGGCAGGGGAGGGGTCGGGCAGCGCGCCGACGAGCTCGGTCAGCGAGTAGGCGGGCAGTGCGAAGTCGGCTTCGACGATGCGCGCGTACTGGCCGGTCTTGTAGTTCACGGTCCCGGCCAGGCGCATCACCCGCGCCCGCTCCTTACACGCGACGTCGGCGACGGACGGCCTGCCGTCGGCGTCGACACCGAGCCGGAGGATCAGTCGCAGATTCGCCTGCTCGATCGGCTCGATCACTTCACCGGTGCGCGGCTCGAGGCGCGTCGCAGCCAGTGGTTCGGCGAGCTTCCAGTAGGCGTGCGCGCCGCCGGAGCCGCCGGACTCGATCAGCAGGTGACAGGGCCGCTCGGCCAGCAATGCCCACAGCGCGGGCAGTTCGCTGGGCTCGTCGACGTCGACCCATAGGAAACGGCTCTGCGCGATCGCGTGCTTGTCGCCGCGCTGGCGGATCCGCGGCGCGACGCCGACGAACGCCTCCTCGCGCGCCCCGGCACCTCGCGGGCTGGCGTAGGCGCCGCTGACGATCTGTTCAGCGTGCACGAGCAGCGCCGCGAGCCAGTCGCGCCGCCCTGTGGCTCCGCCGGGCAGGTAGTGCTCTGGTCGCCGCCGACGGTCGAGCGCGAGCTTGCCGTCGATGCTGCGCGTGCCGGGGGTGAGCTCGACGAGCTCGGCGGTCTCGGCGTGCAGCATCCCGAGCTGGATCGCCCGGTGGCGCGCCGGTGGCAGCGCACCGGTGAACACGCGGCCGTCGGCGAGCCGCACGCGGCCGCGCAGGCCTGCGGGCTGGGGGCGCACGATCCGCATCGCGCTTCTGCGGCTCTGATAGGCGCCCGGGCGGGGGCTGCCTGCCGCGCTGCGCGGGTCGGCGGCGGTCACGCTGCCCATCGCCGCTCCTGCTCGATCGCGGGCCGCGGCTTGGGCAGCGGGTTGTGTTCGCGCACGCCGAGCTGGAAGGCCTGCTGTTCGGCGGCGTAGTCGCGCGCGAGCGCCTGAGCCTGGGGCTGGCGGTCGTCGTGTCCGGTCAGCGTCTCGACGACGATCGCGCTATCGGCGACGGTGTCGAGCACGCACCAGCGGCCCTCCGATGTGCGGCTGGCGGTGACGAGGTGGTCGGTGCCGTCGCGGGCCCGGTAGCGGGCGGTGACGGGGTGGGTCATGGTGTGCTCCCTTCCGAGATGGAGACGGACGCCGTGGCGTCGGTGTGAGTAGGGGCCGGTCTCGTGAACTCGCCCCGAGGTCCGCAGCGCGCGGCAGGTCGTTCTCGATCGCGCGTCAGCGTCGTCCTGGCGCCAGTCGCCGCACCGCCCCGATCAGCCCGAGGTGGCTGACGGCGTGCGCGACCTCGGCCCGCCAGTGCGGTTCGAGGTGGGGGAGCAGCTCGAGCCGTCCGGTGTCATACGCGCGGTGATGCGTCCAGCACAGCGGCACGACGCAGTCGGGGTGATCGCAGCCGCCGAGCGAGCGCGGCGCGAGGTGCGCAGGTGTGATGCCCTTGGTCTGCAGGCACACCACACACGCACCGCCGACGATCTTCTCTCGCTGCGCCGCGGAGGCGCCGAACGGCGCGCGCTGCCCGTTGGTCGCCCCGTCGGTCGCCGCGCGCCACGGCCCCGGCCGCAGCGGCATGCGCCGGAGCGGCACGGTGCCGTTGCGCAGCGGCGTGCTGCGCCGCAGCGGGGCGCGTTTCATGCCGCGCTCCCGCCGCGGGCGTCGGGGTCGACGCCGACGAGCCGGTAGCCGACGCCCCACACGTTCTCGATGAAGCGCCGGTCGCCGGCGGCGCTGAGCTTCGCGCGCAGCCGGCAGGCGTGGCTGTCGAGCGTGCGCGTGCGCGCGTGGCAGCGGAAGCCCCACACGTCGCGCAGCAGCTCGTGCTTGGTGTAGACGCGCGTCGGCTCGCCGGCGAGCGCTCGCAGCAGCGCGAACTCCATCCTGGACAGCTCGACCGGCGTCTCGCCGACGCGCACCTGGCGGCTGGCGGGGTCGATCGTGATCGGACCGACCCGGAGCCGGTCGGTCGGGCGCTCGAGGGCGCGGCGTAGCAGGGCGCCGATGCGGGCGCGCAGCTCCGGGTAGGAGAACGGCTTCGACACCACGTCGTCGCCGCCGCGCTCGAAGTAGCGCACGCGCGCGAGCTCGTCGCCCTGCGCGCTCAGCACGATCAGCGGCGTGTCGGGCGCGACCCGGCTCGCGACCCCGTCGCAGCCGCGGACGGCGTCAATCAGGCCAAGCGTGTCGCCGTTGACGTCGCAGAGCACGAGGTCGGGCCGCTCGGTCTCGAGCAGCCAGAGCGCGGCGGTCTTGTCGTCGGCGACGAGCACGCCGTAGCCGTCCGCGATCAGGTTGTCGGTGAGGAAGCCGGCGAGCGCCGGGTCCTCCTCGGCGAGCAGGATCATGCGCGAAGCCATGGGGGCTCCTTTCACTGGTTCGGCGGCGTTAGCGCCGCGCGAGGGATGGGGAAACGGAGCGCTCCCTTTCAGCAGCGCAGATAGCGACCGGGCCGCGAGCGGCCTGCGACGTGGGCCGCTAGCGGCCGCGCCGGAGCGGGCGGCCGCGGACCGGGTGACCGACCCGCGGCCGCCGCCGGGCTGGGCTACAGCAGGTGGGCTGTAGGCACCCAGTCGGCGAGGCAGCGGCCGAGCTCGTCGCACTCTCGCCGAGCGGGGATGGGCTCGGGGAAGCGGTGAACAGGCCGCCGGGACGGCCGGTGATCGCCCGTACTCGTCGCGGTCGACGAGCGATGACACGGTCGGCTCGGCGGGGTGGAGGCTGGCGCTGGTGGCGTTGAGCAAGATGGATCTCTTCACGGGTGGTAGAGCTGGCCATCTCCCGCTCGAGCGGGTTCATCGGCGAGTCGGTTTCGCCCACGGGGCGGTCGAGCCCCGAGGGTGATGCCGGAAACCGGCCGCTGACGCGGCTACGTGGTGGCCTGGTCGCCCAGTGCCGGGCGTTCTTCGGTCACGGAGCGGCGGGTCCTGGTAGCCGTAGCCGTGGTGCAGCGCCTGCCTTCGGCTGCCCGGCAGACCCCGCCTATCTCGCAGCTACGCTTGCGCCGTGCGGCTGGACAAGATGTTCACGAACGGGATCATCACGGCAGTGAAGAAGGGAGGGCTCGAGCCACGCGAGTGCACTTTCGACTTCGACGACGACGGGGGATGCCGGATCACCCACGCGCCGTCCGAGTCCTCCTTCGTCTTGGCGGGTGATTTCGGCCGCTTCACGACCACCACGGTCGTCGGGCAGGGCGCGCCCTGGCAACTCGAAGCGTTCACCTGGCCGACCGTGGAAGAACGTGCCGAGCGATGGGCCCGGGACGTCAAGCGAGACGTCGATACGCCGGATCTCTGGGCTGAGTTGCAACGCGAGCGGGAGATCCTCTCGGGCGCTCGCTACGACGGCGTCGAGAACACGCCGTTCACGCCGGAGGGAGGAGCACGCGGAGATCGCGGAGCAGCTCCGACAGATCAAGGCGTACGTGAAGACGGCGCACTCGCTCTCCGAGGCGCAGATCCGGCACCTGGAAGCGAAGCTCGACGAGATCGCAGCGGCCGCCGGTCGCATGGGTCGGAAGGACTGGACGCTCTGGGTCAGCGGAGCGCTCCTGGGTGCGTTCGTCCAGGGGATCCTGCCCCCAGAAGTTGGCCAGGACATCCTCAGGATGACGCTCGACGGCCTGGGCTACCTCCTCAGCGGCGGGGGTACCCAACCGCTGCTCCCGCCCATGACGTAGGCCGCGCGAGGATCGGGAAACGGAGCGCTTCGTCAGAAGCGCAGCTAGCGACCGGGCCGCGAGCAGCCTGCGGTGCCCGGAACGGCGGCCCCGGGGCGGGGCCGCGAGCCGGGTGGCTCGCGGCCGTCGCTGGGGGAGTGCTACAGCAGGTGGGCTGTAGGCACCCAGTCGGCGAGGCAGCGGCCGAGCTCGTCGCGCTCGCCGAGCAGGGACGGGATGGTCGCGGCGGTGAACAGGCCGCCGGGCCGGCCAGTGATCGGCCCGTACTCGTCGCGGTCGGCGAGCGAGCGCACGGTCGGGGCGGGGGAGGGTGCGAGGTCAGAGGTCGCGGTGACGGTGTCGAGCACGGTGGATCCCTTCACTGGTTGAGAGCTGGGTGATGCCGGGTGCGTTCACCGGCGGTTGCCCATGGCGGCGCGCGCTCGCGAGGACGCGCGCGCCTGCCGCCAGCCGTGTCGCGGCGGCGGTGTGGCCGCGGCTACAGCAGCCCGCTGGCGGCCAACTCGCAGCGGATCTCGAGCCGCTCCTGACGTTCGAGCCACCAGGCCACATCGTCCACATGGACGTCGCGGTCGGGCTGGAGCGAGGTGACCGCGAACGCGAGGATCGCCTCCTCAGTGTCGGCCAGCTGCGCGCGGGTCGAGGGGACGGTGACGGGGTTGAGCATGAGCTGCTCTCCTTTCTGGGGTTGGAGTGGGTGCGGCGCAGGCGTCGCCTCTGGCGGCGCGCGGGTGGACGCCGGCGCGGGGGCGCGATTTCGCGACTACGGATGCGCCGGTGGGTGGCCCGCCTCAGCAGGCAGGATGGCCGGTGTTAAGGCGGGTGTGCTGGGCGCGGCGGAGCGCTCCGCCGCCCGTGGGTCTCCTCGCTCTCGCAGCCTGCAGCCGGAGGCCGGCGAAGCTGTTGTCCAGCCGTGGCGAGTGTGAGCCGACTGGGGCGCGGCCGATCGAGCTGCGGCCGTGCTCAGGTGCGATGGCTCCCGAGGAGCAGTGATGGCCTGAGGCTGCCGGGGCGGCGGTGCCCGTTGCGAGCTCGACCCGCCGGCGCCGCTGGCATCTGCGGGAGGCCGCTGCTCGGTGCTAGAACTCGATCACGAGGTAGCGGAAGCTCACTGGGCCGGGATCCGCGGGCGCGCCGGTGAAGTTGCAGGCCAGCACGGAGACGCTGCGGTCGCCCGGGCCGAGCAGGGCCGTGACCTGGATGGCCGCCGGCCAGTTCGCGGGCGCCGTGACGAGTGCGACGGCGTCGGCCGCGGCGTTGGAGAGCCCGACGGGCAGCGCTTGGCAGCCGCCCGATCCGATCGGACCAAAGTCCAGCTGCACGTGACCCTGGTGGCGGCCCAGGTCGCGCGCCAGCAGCGACCCGTCGGCCACCGCGGGTGAGCTCACGGCGCCCGCGGCCAGCTTGGACGCGCCGACGGCTCCGGCGCTGATCGCGGGGGCTCGGACCGCGCCGGCGGCGAGCTCGGCGGGTTGGACGGCGCCGCGGGCGATCGCGGCCGACCGGACCGCGTTAGGTCGCAGTTTCGCCGCCGTCACGGAGCGGTTGGCGGGTGTCTTGAGTGTGCGTCGCGCACGCGCCGAGAAGTCTTTGGCGGCGAGACTGCCGTCGCGGATCTTGGCCCCGGTGACGGAGTTGCTGACCAGACGTGCACCGGGGATCTCCTGAGCCGCCTGCTGGGCGGCGGCCGGTCCACCGAGCGCGACGAACAGAGCGGCGGACGACAGTACGAGAGCGGGGGACGGGCGGCGCATTGGAACCTCCACGGCGTGGCGACGGTGGCCAACAGCTTCCCACGCGCGGTGCGTGAAGTCCGCCGTGCGCGCGGAAGCCCGGAGCGCCGCGTCCGCCCAACGCGAGGCGGACGCGGCGTGCTCCGGTCGCATTCGGTCAGGCGGTTATCCGAGGCGACCGGGCGGCGAGCGGCCTGCGGTGGCCGCGACGGCCACCGGGGCGGGCGGCCGCGAGCGGATGGCTCGCGACCCGCTGGGGAGGGCTAGAACAGGTGGTCGGCGGGCACCCAGCCGGCGAGGCGGCGGCCGAGGTCGTCGCAATCGCCAAGCCGCACCGGAGCTGCGGCGGTGAACAGGCCACCGGGCCGGCCGGTGATCGGCCCGTACTCGTCGCGGTCGACGAGCGAGCCCATGGTGGGGGCGGGGGAGGGTGCGAGGTCAGAGGTCACGGTGACGGTGTCGAGCACGGTGGGTTCCCTTCGCTGGTTGAGGGCGGGTGATGCCGGGCGTGTTCACCGGCGGGGGGCGGTGAGGCGCGCACGCGGTGAAGCGCGCGCGCCGATTCCGCCGCGGATGTGGTGCGGGCCGCGGGCTACAGCAGCCCGCTGGCGGCCAGTTCGGAGCGGATCTCGAGCCGCTCCTGGCGTTCGAGCCACCACGCCAGGTCGTCCTCGCAGACGTCGCGGTCGGGCTGGCGTGAGGTGACCGCGAAGGCGAGGATCGCCTCCTCGGTGTCGGCGAGCTGCGCACGCGTCGAAGTGATGGTGGGTGAAGTGAGCATGGGTCGGTCTCCCTGTACGGGTCGGTGAAAGCGGCCGCGACCGGGCGACGCGCGGAGACGCGCCGGCCGGTCGCGACCAGAGCAGAGACGACGAAGGCCCGGAGTCCGGCGGGCCTCGGCATCAGCGGACGGCCCCGGGTCTCCGGGCCTTCGATGCAGGCGCCGGCGCTGCGGCTAGAGCGCGAACCCGCAGCCGTCGGGCAGCACCACGAGTTCGCCGCCGGCGTGCGTGAAGCGCAGCCCGTCGGCACCGTCCGGGAGCCCGGCCCGCGTCGCCTCCGGCATCCACTTGACGGCCAGGTCGAGGTCGTAGGTGCTCGGCGCCCGCCCGTCAAAGCCGGCCATCGTGCGCCACTGCGCCTTGGTCGGCAGGTGCTCGATCCGCCGGTGCTCGCGCGCCAGCTCGAACGCCGCCCGCGAGAGCCGCGTCGGCGTGATCCGCCACTCCGGCGGCTCTTGCTCTTTCACCGGCCGTACCGGCCGGCCCGTCGGCCCGGGGACGCCCGGACCGGTGGTACGCTTGCGGAGCATGGGGATGCCTCCTTTCGAGGCGTTTCCGCCGGCCCCGGAGCTTCCCCTCCGGGGTCGACGCTTTTCAGGGACGGGTTGATCGCCCGGCGCGAGAGACGCCGGGCCTGGGTCAGGTCATCGGAGGGTCCCTCCGGTGAAGTATTGGGCCTGCGGATCGCAGGGCCCGAGGGCGCTCAGCATCCGCCGGTGCGGGCGGCTTTGCCCCTGAGAGGGGGCGGCTTACTCGGCTGCGTCCGGTTCGTCCGATTCCGGGCCGCGGAGGCGTTCGCGGCCGCGCTGGATGGCGGCGATGAACTTCGAGAGGTTGACCTCGAAGGTGCTGAGGATCTCGTCGGCGTAGATCTCGGCACCCAGGCGAATCTCGCGCTCCTCGGCACGGGCGTCGTCGATGATCTCCTCGCTCGCGAGCTCGGCCTCACCCGTGAGGTGATGCTCGGCGACGAGCTGGGTCTGGCGCTCGCGCGCCTCGCCGAGGATCCGTTCCGCCTCGCGCCCTGCCGCGGCGAGCATCTCCTCGCGCTCCTTGACGATCCAGCGCGCCTCCTTGAGCTCCTCGGGAATCGTCGCGCGCATCTGGTCGAGGAGGCCGTCGAGCTTCTCCTTGTCCACGCGGACCTCGCCCCTCAGCGGCACGTGCTTGGCGTCGCGGACCAGATCGTGCAGCGTGTCGATCAGTTCGAGGACTTCCATGAGCGCTCCCGAGCGTAGGCGCGGGCCCGTCAGGAGCTTATGCGGCGAGAGCGGATCGGGCAGCAGTGTCGGGGAGCAGCGCGACAACAACCTGAGCCGGGTGGGTTGGCTGGAGGCGAATGCTGGGCGCGCGAGGAACTCTGGGGCGAGGACTTCGGGCTATGCGACTGCTTGCAGGAGCCCCGTCAATGCGGGGAGGTCACCGAGGAAGGTGAGCCGAGATGCGATACCCCGTCAATAGCGCTTCGGTACGGAGCTGCCTGCTTGGGAGCGTCGTGCCGGGCCGCCTACTCCGCGCTGCGTCGGTCACTGCAGCCGGGGTTGGTGCAGGGAGCGACGTGACCCTCGCGATCGGGTCGGTCGCGGCGTCCCCCGGAGCGCTGCCGAAGACCGTTTGAGTGATTGGCTCGGAGGTCGCGTCGCCTCGCCCGTGCTCCCTGCCGGGGCGCTCCGGCGAGGTACCTAAGTCCCCGTGTCGGCCGGCGCTCATCTTGGGCGTAGCGTTCATGAATCTCGCTGCAAATCAACACCTTCCGACAAGCGCGCCGAGTGGATTGACGCGGGCCGCTCCGCCCAAGTACGGGCACAGCGTGACTTCTTGGGCGTAGGTCCCGCGCTGCCCGGAGCACGGCGAATCGTGTCGTTCTGGCTCCCGATGCTACGCCCAAGAAGGCGCGACCTTCGCCCAAGAAGCGCTGTTTGCCTGCGCTGCCCCTCAGGACGCCGAAGCACCTCAGGCCGATCCCGCAGGCGATCCCGTCGCTCGCCCCAAGCTGATTCGGGCGTCATTCCTGGCCGGACGCGTCGATAGGTTGCGATCGTGGAACGCACGCTGCTGGTGTTCATCGCGTCGCCCGGAGATGTCTCCGACGAGCGGGACGCGGTCAGGCGCGTCGTGGACGACATCGACATTCGGATCGCGCGACGCCTTGGCTGGACGGTTCGAGCAAATGGATGGGAGCAGCGTCGACCCGGTCTTGGCCGGCCGCAGGAACTCATCAACAACGACGTCGACGAGTGCGACGTACTCGTCGGCGTGCTCAATGACGGGTGGGGAACCGACACCGGCCTGTACTCCGCGGGGTTCGAAGAGGAATTCGAGCGCATCGCGGAGCGCCACGACCGAGGTGAACTGGTGGAGGGCATGCTGTAGCTGCGGCAGCTTTGCCGAGGACATCCAGGCAGACCCTGCCAATCTCGCATTTCGGGAGCGAGTGCGCAGTCGCGCGATGTTTCGCCAGTACCGTGACTTGGCGGATTTTGAGCGGAAGTTGCTCGAGGATCTCCTCGAGGCGCTCGTTGTCCGCGAAGCTCAGGCCCGAAACGAGCAAGCGACACTGGCAGTCGCCGAGCATACCCCTGGTCCTGCAGCGTCGGCAAAAAGCAAGCCAGCAGAGATGCCGGCCGGGCTGCCTGCCGGTGACCACGACGGTGGCACCCAAGCCGAAACAGCTCTCAGGCAGGTCGCTGGCGGCGAGACCGAGGCGCTGCCCGTAGTTCGCGCACACCTGGCCACGGCGGCGAGGCTCAGCGCTCGGGTTACGGCGGGCGTCTTGGGAGGTTGTCCCGTAGTCCGTAGAAGTTGAGGTGGCGGTCCTCCCGCCTCGTCCGCTCGCGTTGCGAGCGTGACCGGCGCCAACCAAGTCCGCGAGGATAGGAGGACCGCATGGGGACCGTAGACCACGATGCCGACGAG
>JBBQLH010000064.1:0-24412 GCA_038327685.1 Solirubrobacterales bacterium | reverse complement strand
AGCGCATGCGCGAAGAGTCCACGTTCCAGGTCAAGACCGGCCTGGCGGAGATGCTGAAGGGCGGCGTGATCATGGACGTCGTAACGCCTGCTCAGGCGACGGTCGCCGAGGAGGCGGGGGCGGTGGCGGTGATGGCGCTCGAGCGCGTCCCGGCTGACATCCGCCGCGACGGCGGCGTCGCGCGGATGTCCGATCCGGAGATGATCGCGGGTATCCAGGAGGCGGTGAGCGTCCCGGTCATGGCTAAGGCCCGCATCGGCCACTTCCTCGAGGCGCAGGTGCTGGAGGCACTGGAGGTGGATTACGTCGATGAGTCGGAGGTGCTGACGCCGGCCGACGAGGCCAATCACATCGACAAGTGGGCGTTCAAGGTCCCGTTCGTGTGCGGGGCGACGAACCTCGGCGAGGCGCTGCGCCGCATCGGCGAGGGCGCGGCGATGATCCGCTCCAAGGGCGAGGCGGGGACCGGCGACATCGTCGAGGCCGTCCGCCACATGCGCAAGATCACCAGCGAGATCAAGCGCCTTGCCACGCTCGACGACGCCGAGCTCGCCACCGCGGCCAAGGACCTGCAGGCCCCGGTCGACCTCGTCCGCCAGGTCGCGCGCGCTGGCGGGCTGCCCGTCGTGCTGTTCTGCGCCGGGGGCATCGCGACCCCGGCCGATGCCGCGCTGATGATGCAGCTCGGCGCCGAGGGCGTCTTCGTCGGCTCCGGCATCTTCAAGTCCGACGACCCGGCGCCGCGCGCCGCCGCGATCGTCGAGGCGACCACCCACTTCCAGGACCCCGACCGCGTCGCCGCGGCGTCCGAGGGTCTCGGCACCGCGATGGTCTCGCTCGAGACGCGCAAGCTCGAGGAGCAGCAGCTCCTCGCCAACCGGGGCTGGTAGTCGTGACGCCGCTGGTCGGCGTGCTCGCGCTGCAGGGGGACTTCGAGGCCCACTCGCGCATGCTGCGCGAGCTGGGCGCCGAGGTGCGCGAGGTCCGCGTGCCGCAGGACCTCGCCGGGCTCGACGGGCTCGTGATGCCCGGGGGCGAGTCGACGACGATGTCGCTCGGCATCGCCCGTGAGGGACTCGCCGACCCGCTGCGCGAGCTCGTGCGCGGCGGCACGCCGGTGCTCGGCACCTGCGCCGGGATGATCATGCTCGACCGCGAGCACCTCGGCCTGGCCGACTACACCTGCAAGCGCAACGCCTTCGGCCGCCAGATCCGCTCCTTCGAGGCCGACCTGCGGATCCCCGGCGTCGACGGGCCGCCCGTGCGCGCGATCTTCATCCGCGCGCCGTGGGTCGCCGACGCGGGGGAGGGGGTCGAGATCCTCGCCTCCGTCGACGGCCATCCGGTCGCCGCGCGCCAGGACAACATGCTCGTGATCGCCTTCCACCCGGAGCTCGCGGGCGAACGGCGGCTGCACGAGCTGTTCCTGGCCCAGGTGCGGGCACAGGCCGGAGCCCAGGCCTGAGCCTCCAGGTCTACTGCGTCCGCCACGGCGAGTCCGTGGCCAACGTCTTCGACCGCGACCGCGCGCGGCCCGAGGGCGACGTCGACCGCCTCACCGAGCGCGGCTGGGAGCAGGCGCGCGGCCTCGGCCGGCGGTTGCGGGACGAGGGGATCGAGACGATCCTCGCGAGCCCGATGCGCCGCGCCCAGGAGACCGCCTCGGCCATCAACGAGGTGCTGGACCTGCCGCTGGCCACCGACGACGAGCTGTTCGAGATCCGCCAGTCCGACGCGTTCTACGCCAACCTGCCGCGCGCCGCCGAGCACGCGACGCTGGCCTGGATGCCGACGGCCGCGCCGGACGAGGCGCCCGCGGGCGCCGAGTCGTTCGCCGAGATCCTCGGGCGCGTGAGGCGCGTGCGCGAGCGTCTGGAGGCGTCCGGCGTCGAACGTGTCGTTGCGGTCAGCCACTACGGCTTCCTGCACTTCCTGCTCGGGCTGACGATGTTCGACGAGGACTTCGGGCCCGAGCACGTGCTGGGCGTCTACAGCCTCGGCCACGCCAATACCGGCATCTCGATCTTCACCCGGTACGAGCAGCGCGTGCTCGACGGCATCCCGTTCCCTGGCTGGGCGCTCACCACCTGGAACGATCGCGCGCACCTCTAGCCGCGACGGTGCGCCCGCGGCCATCCGGGCCGACGGGTCGCACGCCGCAATGCTTTCCGCCTCGGCAGGGAGGCGGAGAGGGGCGCGGGACGCATCCGGCGCCCGCGCCCATCGTGCCCTCAACGCGCGCGTTCGTGGATGGATGCGCTTTTCCGGTAGGTGGCGCAGCGGCGTTTGACGCCGGGGCCACCCGGCAAGTCCAGGGGCATGACCTCGATCGCCGCACCTTCAGTCCCCCTCAGCCAGGTCGGCCGCGCCGCGCATGATCTCGGCCTCGCCGGCCTGCTCGGCGGCAACCTCTTCGGCCGCCTCGCACTGCACCCGTCGGTCACCGAGATCTCCGACCAGCACGAGCGCGGCAAGGTCGTCAACGCCGCGTGGCGGCGCTACGGCACGGTCAACTCGCTCTCACTGCTCGCGGTGGCCAGCGGTTGGGCGGGAGCCCGCGCCGCGGAGGCGCGGGACCACCGCCTGTCACCCGAGGAGCGGCGCCTGGCGCGGGCCAAGGACGTGCTCGTCGGCGTCGTCGCGATCACCGGCGTGGCGACGGCCGTGGAGGGCGTGCGCTTCGCGCGCTCCGCGCCCAACGGCGCCGTGCCGATGCGCGACGGCGACCACGCCGCGGTCAACGCCACCCCGGAGTCGGCTCGCCGCAAGCGCCGCCTCAACGTGCTCGGGTCCGCCAGCCTCGCCGCCGAGGTCGCGCTGGTCGGCGTCAACGCCGCGCTCAATCAAGAGGGCTTCCGCCGCCCGCCGTCCCGCCGCTTCCTGATCCGCCTCTGACGGCCACGACGGTCGCCTCGATCGGCCGGCGGCCCATCGAGACGACCCTCGTCGCGCCGCCGCCTAGTTACGGTCGGAGTTGACCGCGTCCTTGGCCTTGTCGGAGACGTCGCCCACCGCGTCCTTGACCTTGCCGGACGCCCGGTCGACCTTGCCCTCGCGCTTGAGCGAGTCGTCGCCGGTCAGCGAGCCCCCGGCCTCCTTGATGCGGCCCTTCGCGTCGTCTGCGGCGCCGTCACCCATGTGAGCTCCTGTCCTCGAGTGGTCACACCACGAGTCCGTGGCGCATCGTGTTCTCGGTTACTACCCGAGGCTCCACGAACTGCAGCAGATAGCCGGGACCGCCCGCTTTCGTGCCGGTTCCCGAGAGGCGGTTGCCGCCGAACGGCTGGCGGGCGACCATCGCGCCGGTGATCGAGCGGTTGACGTAGAGGTTGCCGGCCGGGACGCGGTCGACGACGTAGTCGACGGTGTCGGGATTGCGGGCGAACAGCCCGGCGGTCAGCGCGAACGGGGAGGCATCGAGGCGGTCGCACGCGTCCGCGACGTCGCGCACCCGCTCGACCGCCAGCAGCGGCCCGAAGATCTCCTCGGTCAGCACGGGGGAGTCCTCGGGCAGGTCGGCGGCGAGCGTCGGGGTCGCGAACCAGCCCTGCGCCGGCACGTCGTGCGCGCGCGCCGCGATCCGCCCGCCGCGCTCGGCCTCCTCCGCGTAGCGCGCCACCCGCTCCTGCGCCTCGCGCTCGATCACGGGCGGGACGTCGGTGTCCAGGCGCTCGGCCTGGCCGACCTGCAGCACCTCGACGGCACCCGCCAGGCGCTCGACGAGCGCGTCGTGGATCGCCTCGTGGCAGAGCACGCGCGCCGCGGCCGAGCACTTCTGGCCCGCGAAGACGAAGGCCGACGCGACGAGGGCTGGGACCACCTCGTCGAGGTCGGCGTCGGAGTCGACGATGACCGCGTTCTTGCCGCCCATCTCGGCGACGACGCGCTTGAGGTGGCGCTGACCGTCCTGCACCTCGGCGGCGGTGCGGACGATCTCGAGGCCGACCTGGTTGGAGCCGGTGAAGGCGATCGTGTGCACGCGCGGGTCCATCACGAGCGCGGCGCCGACGTCGCCCTCGCCGGGCAGCAGCGCCAGCGCCTCGGGCGGCACGCCGGCCTCGCGCAGCGCCTGTACGAGCAGCGCGGCGCAGCCCGGCGTCTGCTCGGCCGGCTTGAGCAGCACCGCGTTGCCGGTGGCCAGGCCCGCCGCGACCATGCCGAGCGGGATCGCGACCGGGAAGTTCCAGGGCGAGATGACCGCCACCACGCCGCGCGGCACGTAGTGCAGCTCGTTGCGCTCGCCCGGGACCTGCAGCAGCGGCGCGCCCTGGGCGACGTCGAGCGCGCCGCGCGCGTAGTACTCGAGGAAGTCGATCGCCTCGCAGACGTCCGCATCGGCCTCGGGCCATGGCTTGGCCGCCTCGCGGACCTCGAGCGCCGCGACCTCGAGCCGCCGCTCGCGCAGCCACGCCGCCGCGGCGACGAGGATCTCGGCGCGCCGCGGCGCCGGCGTCGCGCCCCACGTGCGCGCGCCGCGGTCCGCGGCCAGCGCGAGCGCCGCCTCGACCTCATCCGGCGTTGCGGCGGCAGCTTCGGCGACGACGCGGTCGGGCGTGCCGGGGTCGGTCGAGACGAGGTCGGAGCCCTCGCGCCGCTCGCCGCCGATCCACACCGGCACCCTGACCGCGGGTCGCGCGTCGTGCTCGGCCAGCGCATCGGCGAGCCGGGCCCGGATCGGCGCCCGTCGCAGCTCGAGGATCGGCTCGTTCGCGAACGCCTTCATGCCGGGGCCGGCGGCGCCAGCAACTGCTCGAGCGGCACGCCGCTCGCCTGGTCGTTGAGGAACGAGTCGTTGCTCGTGTTCTCCAGCAGCCGCCGCACGAGGTAGGCCATGCCGGCGACGAGGTCGCCGACCGGGCAGTAGGCGCGCACGCGCAGGCCCTGGGCCGCGACCGCCTCCTGCAGGGCGTCGCCGAGGCCGCGCAGGATCTGCAGCTCGATGTCGGCGTCGGCGCCGCCGGCGAGCCGGTTGTAGGCGATCGCGTGGGCGACCGAGCGCAGGTTGTGCGACGCGATCGCCGGGCGCAGCCCGCAGCCGTCGGCGCGGTGGTCGACGAGCCCGCGCGTGAGGTGCTCGAAGTTGACGTCGGACTCGGCCTTGACCTCGAACACGGGCGGCACCCAGCCGTGCTGCTTGGCCTCGACGATCTCGTGGTCCCAGTAGGCGCCCTTGACCAGCCGCACGGTCAGCGGCTGCGCGCGGCCCGCGCCGGCACCGGCGATCCACTCGACGATCGTGTCGAGCGTCTGGGGCGAGTCGCGCAGGTAGGCCTGGAGGACCACGCCGGCCGACGGGCCCGCCTGGAACTCCTCCTCCGCCAGCAGGGCGAGGATCAGCTCGAGCACCGCGTCGCGCGAGTCCATCGACTCCATGTCGATGTGCAGGTGCGCGCCCAGGCGATGTGCCCGGCGCAGCAGCCCGCGCAGGCGCTGGGCGGCGTCGCGCTGGCCGCGCTCCGGCGCGTCGGCGCGCATCAGCGGCGTGAGCGCGGAGACCTTGACCGAGAGGTTGGCGCGCGGGAGCGAGCCGAATCCGTCGCGCTCGAGCCCGGGCTGCTCCGGCCAGCCCGCCATCGCCTCCACCAGCGTCTCGAGCGCCTCGTCGCAGCGCTGGGCATAGCGCTGCGCCTCGGCCTGCGTCACCGTCGCCTCGCCCAGCAGGTCGACCGAGGAGGCCACGCCGTCCTTCCAGAGCTCCTTGAACACGCCGAGCGCGTCGCGCGGGCTCTCACCGACGATGAAGCGATGGGCCATGTGCTTGACGCCGCGCGCGGCGGCGGCGCCCAGCGCGGTGCGGCCGGCGCGGTTGTTGCCCATGCGCATCGCCGCGCTGATCGGCGGCGTCGGCTGCTCGACCTCGCCGAGGAAGCCGGTCAGGTGGCGGGCGAGGTCGTCGAGCGAGCGGCAGGCGGGGACGACGTCGACGAAGCGGAACAGCGCCGCCTTGAGCTCGCCGTCCTGGGAGGCGAGCTCCATCGCCTTCTCGTCGGCGAGCTTGAACGGGTTGCGCGACGGCGTCGGCATCGCCGCCGCCAACCGCTCGCCGACGGCGAACAGCTCCTGCTCGAGGGCGCGCTCCTCCACCATCGGCGTGACGATACCTTGGCCCTCATGAGGATTGCCGTGGCCGCCGACGAGCGCACGGGCGTCGCCGACGCCGTCGTGGAGCTGCTGCGCGCCCGCGGCCACGAGCCGCTCCCGCACGGCGCGCTCGCGGCCACCGAGCGCGATGACTGGGCGTGGGCCGCCGAGGCCGCCGCGCGCGACGTCGCCGACGGCCGCGCGGAGCAGGCGGTCGTCTGCTGCTGGACCGGCACCGGCGCGTCGATCGCCGCCAACAAGGTCCGCGGCGTGCGCGCCGCCCTGTGCGCCGACGCCGCCACCGCCGCCGGCGCGAGGAAGTGGAACGACGCCAACGTGCTCGCACTGTCGCTGCGCACGACGTCGCCGGCGCTGCTCGAGGAGATCCTCGATGCGTGGTTCGCCGCGCAGCCCTCGTCCGACGGGGACGACCGCGCGAACGTCGGGCACCTCGCCGAGATCGAGTAGCCCTAGCCGGCCGCCTCGAAGCGCACGCCGCCGCCGGCCTCGACCTCGCGCACGCTCCCGTCCTCGAGCAGCAGGTCGACGTGGCCGAGCACCTCGCAGAGCGTCAGGTAGGCCTGCGTCACCGCGACGTTGCCCCACAGCTCCTGGGCGATCTCGTACGCCGAGCGCGGGTGCTCCTCGATCAGCCCGCCGATCTTGCGTGCGCGCCGGTCGTGGAGGGTGAAGCGCTCGTCGATCAGCCGCACGTGGTCGGTCACCGGCTCGCCGTGGCCCGGGAGGACGACCTCCAGCTCCATCGCGCGCGTCTCGCGCAGCGACCGCATGTAGGTCAGCAGCGCCCGCGGGCGGCCGCTCCCGGGCTCGCCCGACTTCCCGCCGAGCGGGCGTGAGATCAGCGGGTTGGAGGAGATGTGTGCGATCAGGTGGTCGCCGCCGAGCACGATCCCGCGCTCGCGGTCGTGGAACAGCGTGTCCGAGGGCGAGTGGCCCGGCCGGTGCAGGACCTGGAGCGTTCGGCCGGCGAACTCGAGCTCGGAGCCGTCGGGCAGCGGGTGCGCGACCGCGCTCGAGCCGCCCCAGGCGCGGAACGAGCGCGAGACCGAGCGCAGCGCGGAGACGACGTCGCGCGGGATGCCGTGGCGCAGCATCAGCCGCTCCGCGAGCTCGTCGTCGCGCTCGGCCTCCTCGGAGAAGCGCTCGATCACGGGCGCGAGCAGGTCGAGCGCGCAGACCTCGGCGCCCGAGCGCCGCGCGAGGATGTCGATGAGCCCGAGGTGGTCGATGTGCTGGTGGGTGATGACGATCCGCCCGAGGTCCTCGACGCGGTGCCCGTGCACGGCCAGCGCGCGCTCGAGCTCGTCGAGCGCCTTGCCCGAGTTCGGGCCGGTGTCGACGAGCGTCAGCGGCTCGTCCTCGATCAGGTAGCAGTTGACGCGCCCGACCGCGAACGGCGTCGGGATCGGCAGGCAGTGGTAGCCGGCGGCCGCGAGGTCGGTGGTCACGAGCGGATGAGGCCCAGCACCTCGTCGCGCTTGGCCTCCATGTCCGCGTGCGAGACGAGCGACTCGAGCGTGAGGCGCAGCAGCGGCTCCGTGTTGGAGGGCCGCACGTTGAAGTGCCAGTCGTCGTAGTCGATCGAGATGCCGTCGAGCTCGCGCTGGTCGGCGTCGGCGTAGCGATCCTTGATCTGCGCGAGCTTGCCGTCCTGGTCGGCGACCTCGGAGTTGATCTCGCCCGAGATGAAGTAGCGGGCGCGGTAGGGGGCGAGCAGCTCGGAGAGCGTCGCCTGCTTCTGGCCCAGCAGCTCGAGGATCAGCAGCGCCGGGATCGTCCCCGAGTCGGCGTTGTAGAAGTCGGCGAAGTAGTAGTGGCCGGAGACCTCGCCGCCGAAGACCCCCGCCTCGTCGCGCATGCGCGCCTTGAAGAAGGCGTGGCCGACGCGGTTGACGAGCGCACGGCCGCCCGCGGCCTCGACCGTGTCGGCGACGGCTCGCGACGCGCGGATGTCATAGAGGACGTCCGCGCCCGGGCGCTTCTGCAGGATCGACTCGGCGAGCAGCGCGGTGAGGAAGTCGCCGGGGACGAACTCGCCCGTCTCGTCGATGAAGAAGCAGCGGTCGGCGTCGCCGTCCCAGGCGATCCCGAGGTCGGCGGCCTCGGAGCGCACCTTCTCGATGATGAACTCCCGGTTCTCGGGCAGCAGCGGGTTCGGCTCGTGGTCGGGGAACTCGCCGTCGGGCTCCCAGTAGGTCGGGACGAGCTCGAGCGCCTCGAGCCGCTCGAGCACCGGCCCGACCATCGGGCCGGCCATGCCGTTCCCGCCGTCGAGCACGACCTTGAGCGGCCGCACCGCCGCGGGGTCGATGAACCGCAGCGCCGCGTCCTGGAACTCGGCGTCGATCTCGACGTCCTCCGACGACCCGCCGCCCGGCGCGGCGCCGAGGCCGTCCTCGAGCAGGCGGCGGATGTCGCCGATGCCGGCATCGCCCGACAGCGCCACGGCGCCGCGCTCGACGAGCTTCGCGCCCGTGTAGGCCTTCGGGTTGTGCGAGGCGGTACACATCAGGCCGCCGTCGAGGTCGCGCGAGCCGACGAGGTAATAGAGCATCTCCGTGCCGACCATCCCGGCGTCGAGCACGTGCGCGCCCTCGGCCATCATGCCCTCGCGGTAGCGCGCGGCGAGCTCGGGGGCGGTGAGTCGCATGTCGCGCCCCAGGCCGACGCGCAGCTCGCTCGTCGGCGTGTCCGCCAGCTTCGCGAGCACGCGCGCGAACGCGCGCCCGACGGCCTCGGCGACGTCGCCGTCGATCTGCTCGCCGTAGAGGCCGCGGATGTCGTAGGCCTTGAAGATCTCGGAGGGGGCGGTCCTGGTCACGGGCGGGGCAGGATACGCTGCGGCGGCGGATGCTCGACACCCATCAGACGCTGCCGGACACTCCGACGGGCAAGCGCGACGCGAAGGTGATCGTCGTGATGCCGGCGCGCAACGCCGCCAAGACGCTCGAGGCGACCGTGTCCGGGATCCCGCGCGCGTGGGTCGACGAGATCATCCTCGTCGACGACTCCTCGACCGACGAGACCGTCGAGCTGGCGCGCAAGCTGCCGCTGCACGTCGTGTGGCATCCGCACAACGTGGGCTACGGCGGCAACCAGAAGACGTGCTACCTCGAGGCCCTGCAGCGCGACGCCGACGTCGTCGTGATGCTGCATCCCGACGGGCAGTACGAGCCGGGGATCATCCCCAGGCTCGTCGAGCCGATCGTGCGCGGCGAGGCCGACATCGTGCTCGGCTCGCGCTTCCTCGAGCGCGGCGGCGCGCGCAAAGGCGGGATGCCGTGGTGGAAGCGCGCGGCCAACCGCGGGCTGACCACGGCCGAGAACCGGCTGATGGGGACCGACCTCTCCGAGCTGCACACCGGCTATCGCGCGTTCTCGCGCAAGGTGCTGCTGGAGGTGCCGTTCCTGCGCAACTCGCTCGACTTCGCCTTCGACACCGAGCTCCTGATGCAGGCCTCGTACTTCGGCTTCCGCTTCCACGAGGTCCCGTGCGCGACGATCTACAACAATCAGGCCTCGTCGGTCTCCTTCCACCAGGGTGTCGTCTACGGGTTCAAGTCCCTGTGGGCCGGCGCGCGCCTGGTGCTGCACCGCCGGGGGATCTGGCGGTCGAAGAAGTTCCAGGCGTGAAGTGCGTCTGCGTCTTCTCCGGGTCGAGCCCCGGGGCGGACATCGCGTACCGCGCCGCCGCCAACGACCTCGGCCACGGGCTCGCGCAGCGCGGGATCGAGCTGGTCTACGGCGGCGCGCACGTGGGGCTGATGGGCGTGGTCGCCGACGCGGCGCTCGAGGGCGGGGGCCGGGTCATCGGCGTGATCCCGCAGTCGCTCGTGGACCGCGAGATCGCGCATCCCGGGCTCAGCGACCTGCGCGTGGTCGACTCGATGCACGAGCGCAAGGCGCAGATGGCCGAGCTGGCCGACGCCTTCGTGGCGCTGCCTGGCGGGGTGGGGACGCTCGAGGAGCTGTTCGAGGTCTACACCTGGAACCAGCTCGGCCTGCACGCCAAGCCGCTCGGCCTGTTCAACGTGCGCGGCTACTTCGACGGCCTCGTGCGCTTCCTCGACCACGCGGTCGCCGAGCGCTTCGTGACACGCGCGCACCGCGCGATGCTGCTGGTGGGCGAGGACCTCGGCGAGCTTCTCGACGGGCTCGCGGGCTGGGAGGCGCCGGCGCAGCCGAAGTGGATCGACCGCGCGGCGACCTGACGCGCCGGAGCTAACCTCTTCGTCATGGCCGGTCACTCGAAATGGGCGGGGATCAAGCACAAGAAGGCGATCGTCGACTCGCGCCGCGGCAAGCTGTTCACCAAGCTCGCGCGCGCCATCACGGTCGCCGCGAAGGAGGGCGGCGGCGACGTCGAGGGCAACCCGCGGCTCGGGCTCGCGGTCCAGAAGGCCAGGGACGCATCGATGCCCAAGGACAACATCGAGCGCGCGATCGCGAAGGGCACGGGCGAGGGCGCCGACGTCGACGCGCTCGAGGACGTCGTCTACGAGGGCTACGGCCCGGGCGGCGTCGCGCTGCTGGTCGAGGCCGTGACCGACAACCGCAACCGCACGGGCTCCGAGGTCCGCCACATCTTCGCCAAGCACGGCGGCAACCTCGGCGAGCCGGGCTCCGTCGCCTACCTGTTCGACAAGAAGGGCATCGTCGTCGTCGACGCCGAGCGCTACTCCGAGGACCAGCTGATGGTGGCGATCGACGCGGGCGCGGAGGACATCGGGCTCGACGACGACGTGTACGAGATCGTCTGCGAGCCCGCCGACCTGACGGCGGTGCGCGAGGCGCTCGAGGCGGCCGGGATCGAGCTCGAGACCGCCGAGGTCTCCCAGCAGCCCAAGACGCGCGTCCCGCTCGACGAGGACGGCGCCGGCAAGCTGCTGCGGCTCGTCGACGCGCTCGAGGATCAGGACGATGTCGACGCGGTCCATGCCAACTTCGACGTCGACGCCGAGGTTCTGGAGCGCGTCGCGGGCTAACCACCTGATGGTGGAAGCCTCCGCACAGCCGCGCCCGCGCTCGAACTGGTCGCCCCTGTCGCTCCTCCTGATCGCCCTGATGGCTCTCGGGAGCGTGCTGATGTGGCTCGGCGTGCCGATCGGGCTCATCTACCTCGCCTCGCGGGTCGCCGACTCGCCCACGCCCAGCATGGGCCCGTACCTGCTGATCGTCATCGGCCTTCCGGTGGGCATGGTCGCGATCGGCAAGGTGCTGGGGGCGCTGGACCGCTACCACGGCCGGGTGACCGGGCTCGACGACGGCAAGCCGATGCAGGCGACGTGGATGAAGTCGATGCGCGGAGAGCGCGAGCGGAAGCGCAGGCGCTCGGTGCTCGACACGGTGATGATGATCTCGGTGGGTGTGGCGCTGCTGTTCAGCGCCGTGTGGTTCTTCGGCTTCGCCGGATCCTCGCTGCCCGGGGCGTAGTCCCGAAAGAGGCGTCCGCCTCGCCGCGCAGAATCCCCGCCGTGAAGATGATCGTCCTCGGCATCGATCCGGGCACCGCCAACACGGGCTACGGCGTCGTGGCGCGGCAGGGCGGGCGGATGGTGGCGCTGGACGGTGGGGTGGTGCAGACCTCGGCGGCGAGCGATCCCGCCGCGCGGCTGGCCACGATCCACGCCCGCGTCGCCGAGCTGCTCGACGAGCACCGGCCGGAGGCGGTGGCGGTGGAGGAGCTCTACTTCGGCGCCAACGTGCGCTCGGCGCTCGCGGTCGGGCAGGCGCGCGGGGTCGTGCTGCTGGCGGCCGGCCAGCGCGGGATCCCGTGCTGGTCCTACACGCCGCAGCAGATCAAGAGCGCAGTCTGCGGGTCCGGCCGCGCCGCCAAGGACCAGGTCCAGCGGATGGTCCAGACCCTGCTCGCGCTCGACGAGCCGCCGCGACCCGACCACGCCGCGGATGCGCTCGCCGTCGCGATCTGCCACGCCAACTCCGCGCCGATGCGCCGCGCGCTCGCGCAGCGGACCACGGTCGGCCCGCGGCGGGCGCCGCGCGCCGCCAGGGCGGCTCGCGCGTGATCGCCCTCCTCAGCGGCGAGGTCGCCGTCCGGCGGCCGGATCACGTCGTCGTCTCCTGCGGCGGTGTCGGCTACCGGCTCGCCGTCTCGGCCGAGACGCTGCGCCAGGTCCCGGCGGCGGGCAAGGCGGCGACGCTCCACACGCACCTGATCGTGCGTGACGACGCGTTGCTGCTCTACGGCTTCGCCACCGAGGCCGAGCGCGACCTCTTCCTGCTGCTGATCGGCGTGCAGTCCGTCGGGCCGAAGGTCGCGCTCGCGGTCCTCAGCGGCGGCCCGCCGCGCGAGCTGCTCGCCGCCGTCGCCGCCGGGGACACGGCGCGGCTGCAGGCGGTGCAGGGCGTCGGCAAGCGCACGGCCGAGCGCATCGTCGTCGAGCTGCGCGAGAAGGTCGGCGCCGCGCCGGCCGGCGACCCGATCATGGTCGCCCGCGGCGACGACCCGCGGCTGCTCGCTCGCGACGGCCTCGTCGGGCTCGGCTTCTCGCCCCAGGAGGCCGACGGGCTGCTCGACGGCGCGCCCGGCGAGACGCCCGAGGACCTGATCGCCCACGCCCTCAGAGAGGCGCGGCGGTGAGCCTCGAGCGCATCCAGACGCCGGGCCTCGGCCCCGACGACGAGCAGCTCGACGTCTCCCTGCGCCCGCGCCGGCTCGACGAGTTCGTGGGCCAGGAGGCTCTGAAAGCACAGCTCGGCGTGGCGATCCAGGCCGCGGGCGCGCGCGGCGAGGCGCTCGACCACGTGCTGCTCGCGGGCCCGCCGGGCCTCGGGAAGACCTCGCTGGCGCAGATCTTGGCCGCCGAGCTCGAGGTCGACTTCGTCCAGACCGCCGGCCCGGCGCTGGAGCGCAAGGCCGACATCGCCGCCTTCCTGACCGCGCTCGAGCCGCGGTCGGTGTTCTTCGTCGACGAGATCCACCGCCTCCCGCGCGCGGTCGAGGAGACCTTCTATCCGGCGATGGAGGACAGCCAGCTGCCGATCACGGTCGGCGCGGGCGCCGGCGCGCGCGTCGTCACGCTCGAGCTGCCGCCGTTCACGCTGATCGGCGCCACCACCCGCGCGGGCCTGCTCACGACGCCGCTGCGCGACCGCTTCGGCCTCCAGCACCGCCTCGAGCACTACGGCCCGGGCGACCTCTCCCGCATCGTCGTGCGCTCCGCCCGCGTGCTGAACATCGAGATCGAGTCCGCCGGCGCGCGCGCCATCGCCGAGCGCGCGCGCGGCACCCCGCGCGTCGCCAACCGCCTGCTCAAGCGCGTCCGCGACTTCGCCGAGGTCCACCGCGGCGGGCGCATCGACGCCGAGACGGCGAGCGCCGCGCTCGACCTGCTCGAGGTCGACCACGAGGGCCTCGACCGGCTCGACCGCGAGATCCTCGGCGCGATCTGCGGGCACTTCGGCGGCGGCCCCGTCGGGCTCTCCACGCTGGCCATCGCGGTGGGGGAGGAGTCCGACACGATCGAGGACGTGTACGAGCCCTACCTCCTGCAGCGCGGCCTGCTCAAGCGCACCCCGCGGGGCCGTTGCGCGACCGAGCGCGCGTTCCGCCATCTCGGGCTCGTGCCGCCCGCCGAGGCCGCGAGCCTCTTCTAGCTTCAGGCGCGCCTTATCTCGATCCTTCTACCCTTCTCCCCGGAAATGGCGCACCTCTTCATCTGCCCCAACTGCGGTCATCGCTCCACTGCGACGGAGCGGACGGCCGGCTTTCGCAACACGCCAAAGGGGTGCTCGAAGTGCGGCTTCGCCTTCCTCTTCGAGCTGCTCGACGACTACTACCCGGCGCCCAACGCGGCCTTCTTCGTCTGCGATCAGGAGGGCCGGATCATCGGCTGCGGCCGCGGATCGCGCGAGCTCACGGGTCTGTCGGACGAGAAGGTCATCGGCCGCCAGGTCCGGGAGGTGCTCGGCCTCGCCTTCGAAGGCGGCGACGACGCCGTGGGCACGGTGCTCGAATGGGGCGTCCGGCAGCTCGGCAAGGGCGTGACCGTCAACGCGGAGGGGGACCTGCCGGCGAAGGCGGTGGCGGACCTCTTCCCCGCCTACGACGATGACGGCGGGCTTTTGCTCGTCCTCACACCGTCGAAGTAGTCTCTTCTCGGCACCTGGATGTCTGAACGCCGCCGCCACCTTCTCGTTCTGCTGATCGTCCTCGGACTGATCGCAGGCTCGGCCGCGGCGATCCTGACCCAGGCCACGAAGCTCGGCCTCGACCTGCAGGGCGGCGTCCAGCTCATCTACCAGGGCAAGGCGACGAAGCAGACGAAGGTCACCGCCGAGTCGCTGCAGCGGGCGCTGGACATCATGCGCGACCGCGTCGACGCCTTCGGCGTCGCCGAGCCGGAGCTCGCACGCACCGGCAAGGACCAGATCGAGGTCAACCTCCCCGGCGTCAAGGACGCCGAGCGCGCCGCCAAGCAGGTCGGCTCGACGGCCCAGCTCTTCTTCTACGACTGGGAGAAGAACGTCCTCGACGAGTCCTGCCACACAAACGAGACCGAGATCAACGGCGGCCAGCAGCCGGTCACCGGGCTCTACAACGCGATCAAGCGCGCGGCCAAGTGCAAGATCACGCCCCCCAAGACCAGCGAGGCCGCGGCCGCGGCGCGCTTCTACGCGTTCGACAAGGTCTCCAAGAAGCCGTTCAACGCCGGGCTCCCGGACGAGTCGCATGACGCCGCGCTCAGCGGCCTCGACAACGCCCAGAAGGAGCGCGCCGAGGTGCTCGAGGTCAAGCCGGGCGTGCTCGTCCTGCGCGACGAGAAGGCCTCGGCGACCAAGCCGGCGCCGGACGCCTGGTGGATCATCCGCGACGACCCGGGGCTCTCGGGCACGGACATCAAGAACCCCGAGCAGAACTTCGACCAGCGCGCCGGCAACGAGCCGATCGTCACCTTCGACTTCTCCGACAAGGGCCGCAGGGCGTTCCAGCGGATCACGAGCCAGGTCGCCCAGCGCGGCGCCGACAACGCCAACCCGCTCAACCCGGATCCGGTGGCGAACTCGCACCACTTCGCGATCGCGCTCGACAACGACCTCGTCTCGATCCCGTTCATCAACTACCGCGAGAACCCCGACGGGATCGACGGCTCGACGGGCGCGCAGATCTCCGGCGGGTTCACGATCACGAGCGCCCAGGACCTCGCCAAGGTGCTCAAGACGGGCGCCCTGCCGCTGAAGCTCGAGCTGATCTCGCGCTCGCAGGTCTCGGCCACGCTCGGCAAGCAGGCGCTCGACCAGGGCCTCAAGGCCGGCATCGCCGGCTTCGCGATCGTCGCGCTGTTCCTGCTCATCTTCTACCGCGCCCTCGGCGTCGTCGCGACGGTCGCACTGGCCGTCTACGCGGTCTACTTCTACGCGCTGATCAAGCTCATCCCGGTCACGCTGACGCTGCCGGGGATAGCCGGCCTGATCCTCACACTGGGGGTGGCGGCCGACGCCAACATCGTCATCTTCGAGCGGGTCAAGGAAGAGGTGCGCGCGGGCAGATCCGTGGCCGCGGGCCTCGCCGCGGGCTACAAGAAGGGCTTCTCGACGATCGTCGACGCGAACATCGTCACGCTGCTCGTCGCGTTCATCCTCTTCATCCTCGCCACGGCGGGGGTCAAGGGCTTCGCCTTCGTGCTGGGCATCGGCACCATGCTGTCGCTGTTCACGGCGGTGCTCGCCACCCAGGCGATCATCCTCAGCCTGCGCGGCACGCGGGTCATGAGCAGCCGCTCCGCGCTCGGCGCCGGCCACGCGAAGCACAAGATCACGTTCGACTTCATGGGCGCGTCGAGGTGGTTCTTCTCGATGTCGGGCACGATCCTGCTGATCGGCGCGCTCGCGATCGCCGGCAAGGGCATCAACTTCGGCATCGACTTCGAGTCGGGCACGCGGATCACGGCGCCGCTCGCCAAGGCCGCGACGGTCGACCAGGTGCGCACGGCGCTTGCGCCGCAGGGGCTGGGCGGCGCGAAGATCCAGACCGTCAACAACAAGGACCTGGGCAAGAACGTCGTCCAGGTCTCGACGGACACGCTGAAGCCGTCCGGCGTCGGCGCGGTCAACAAGACGCTCGATCAGCGCTTCGGGCTCGCGGACCAGCCCAACGTCGAGTCGATCGGACCGACCTTCGGCGCGTCGGTGGCCAACTCGGCCCTGATCGCGATCATCGCCTCGCTGCTGGTGATCTCGATCTACATCGCGCTGCGGTTCGAGTGGAAGTACGCCGTGCCGGTGCTGATCGCGCTGATGCACGACATCCTCATCACCGCCGGCGTCTACTCGCTGCTCGGCCGGGAGGTGACGACGTCGACGGTTGCGGCGCTGCTCACCATCGTCGGCTTCTCGCTCTACGACACGATCATCGTGTTCGACCGCATCCGCGAGAACGTGCCGCGGATGCCCAGCGCCGCGTTCTCGCAGATCGTCAACCGCTCGATGGCCGAGGTCATCGTGCGCTCGATGGCCACGAGCTTCTGCACCGTGCTGCCGGTGCTGGCCCTGTTCCTGTTCGGCGGCGACACGCTCAAGGACTTCGCGTTCGCGCTGATCGTCGGCACGATCTCGGGCGCCTACTCGTCGGTCTTCATCGCGGCGCCGGTGCTCACGCACTGGAAGGACCGCGAGCCGGTCTACTGCACGCGCGAGCGGCGCATCCGCAAGGAGCTCGGCTTCCTGCCGGCCTACGCCGTGCCGATCGGCAGCGCGCCGGTCGACGTCGCGCCGGCGGAGGAGCGCGGCGGCCGCCGCGCCATCACCGCGCCGAGCGATCCGACCGACGTGTCCCGGGCCGAGTTCGACGCGATGGTGCGCGACCTCGGGATCCAGGAGGAGCGCCAGCCCGCGAGCACGGGGGCGCGCGGTCGCCCGGCCGGCGGTCGCCGGGCGCGCGCCAACGGCGGCAGGTCCGGCGGCGGCCCGGCTCCGCAGGGCCCCAAGCCCGCCGGCGGCGACGAGGGATCCAAGCCCAAGAAGCCCCGCAACCGCAAGCACGGGAGGCCACGCTGATGGCAATGCTCGTGTGGGCGATGATGGGCATCGCGCTCTGGCACTTCACGATCTTCATCCCCGATCGCTTCTGGGGTGGCATCGTCGGCGCGTTCCTGGGCGCGCTGTTCGGCGCCGTGATCATCGGCTTCGCCGTCAACGGCTTCACGGTGCCGGGCCAGGCCGACACGCACCTCGCCGCCGCGCTCGAGGCCGTCCCCGGCGCGCTCGCCGGAATCGCGGTCGTCTACTTCGCCGGCGTGCGGCGCGGCAACGAAGCGGCCTAGGAGCCCGCGCGCGTAACGCGGCGGGCGAGCGCGTCGAGCGACTCCTGCAGGGCCCTGCGGGAGTCTTCGAGCTCGGTGACGACCTTTGGCAGCTCGGCGGGGTCGCGCGATCCGCGCCACGTCCGCTCGGCGGCGCGGAGGCAGAAGAACGCATGATCGAGCGCCGCGCGGGCGGAGATCGGCGTCGGGCCGGTGCGCAGGACCTCGGCGAGCAGCTCGAGCTCGCGCCGAAGACCGAGGATCTCCGCGCGCAGGCTGCGGCGGGCCCGGTAGAGCTGATCTGTGCGCCGGAAGCGCCCGCTGCCGGACTCCATGCGACCCATTTCGGCGCGAATGCGCCGCGGGCGCATCAGGTCTACGCCCGATCTGCGGCGCGCCGCGGATTCCGTCCTCCCGCGGCCATAGCTTCATGGCCGTGCGCCGCCAGGACGCCCGCTTCGACATCAAGCCGTACGACTTCGCCGCCGCCGAGCACCTCGGGCGCGAGCTCGGGGTCTCGCACGTGCTCGCGCAGGTCCTCGTGCGCCGCGGGCTGGCCGAGCCGGCCGCGGCGCGGCGCTTCCTCGCCGCCGAGGAGGCGCATCCGCTCGACGCCTTCGGCGGCCTGCGCGACGGCGCGGGGGTGATCCTGGGGCACGTCGCCCGGCGGTCGCGGATCACCGTGCACGGCGACTACGACGTCGACGGGATCTGCTCGACCGCGATCCTCGTCCGCGCCCTGCGCACGCTCGGCGCCGATGTCGACTGGTACCTGCCCAGCCGGATCGACGACGGCTACGGGCTCGCCGCCGCGACGGTCGAGCGGCTCGCCGCGCGCGGGACCGACCTGCTGATCACGGTCGACTGCGCGATCACCGCCGTCGCCGAGGTCGCCGCCGCCAAGGCCGCCGGCATGGACGTCGTGGTCACCGACCACCACACGCCGCGCGCCGACGGCGCGCTGCCGGACGCCACGATCGTGCACCCGCGCCTCGGCGGCTACCCGTGCCCCGAGCTCTGCGCCGCCGGCGTCGCCTACAAGCTGGCCCAGGCGCTGCTCGAGGGCGCGGGCGAGGATGCCGCGGCCGCCGGAGAGGACCTCGACCTCGTCGCGCTCGCCACGGTGGCCGACGTCGTCTCGCTCACCGGCGAGAACCGCCGGCTCGTGCGTGCCGGGCTGCGCAAGCTCGCCGGCACCCGCAAGCCGGGGCTGCGCGCGCTGATGGACGTCGCGCGCGTCGACCCCAGCCACGTCGACGAGAGCGCGATCGGCTTCCGCCTCGCGCCGCGGCTCAACGCCGCGGGGCGCCTCTACCGCGCCGACGCCGGCCTGGAGCTGCTGCTGACCGCGGACCCGGAGCGGGCGCGCGCGATCGCCGTCGAGCTCGACGCGATCAACTCGGAGCGCCGCGACGTCGAGACGCGCATCCGCTTCGAGGCCGAGGCGCTGCTGGCGGAGCAGAGCGCGCCGGGCGCCCCCGCGCACGTGCTCGCCGCCGAGGGCTGGCATCCGGGGGTCATCGGCATCGTGGCCGCCCGCATCGCGGAGCGCCACTACCGCCCGACCGTGCTGATCGCGCTCGACGGCGACGAGGGCTCGGGCTCCGGCCGCTCGATCCCCGGGTTCGACCTGCTCGCCGGGCTCGAGGCGGGCGCCGACGAGCTGCTGCGCCACGGCGGCCACCGCGCCGCGGCGGGCCTGACGATCGCCCGCAACCGCGTCGCGCGCTTCCGCGAGGCGTTCGTCGCCCACGCGGCGCGCACGCTCACCCCGGCCGACCTCGTCGCCACCGAGCGCGTGGACGCGGTCGCGCCCGGCGACACCCTGCGGCTCGAGCTCGCCGAGGAGCTCGAGCAGCTCAAGCCCTTCGGCTCCGGCAACCCGGCCGTCTCGCTGCTCGTGCCCGCCGCCCTGCTCGACGACCCGCGGCCGATGGGGGAGGGGCGCCACGTCGCGTTCTCGCTCGCGGCAGGCGGCGCCCGCTCGCGCTGCGTGCTCTTCGGCTCCGGCAGCTCCCTCCCGGCCGCACCCGGCGAGCCGGTCGACGCCGCCGTCCGCCTCGAGGCCAACCGTTACAACGGCACCACCGAGCCCCGCCTCATCCTCCGCTGCGCCCAGCCCGCGGCGCCGAAGCCGATCGACGTGATCGGCGAGCGGCCGTGGCGCGAGGGAGTCCTCAACGAGCTCGACCGCGACCTGTCCGCGGGCACTGCCGTCCCGGGGGACGAACTGCGGGCGCTGCGGGAGCAGCAAGGCGTGGGCGTCGCCGGGCTCCTCGGCGACCTCGTTGCCAGCGGCGAGCCCGTGCTCGTCGTCGCCGCCCACGCGCCACACCGCGCGCGGGCGCTGCACGGCCGGGTGGGCGGCTTCGCCGTCACCTCGTGGGCCGCGCTCGAGGACGACCCCGGGCTGGCGCGGAGGTTCGCGCACGTCGTCGCGCTGGACCCGCCCGCACACGCCCACGGGCGCGAGCTCGTAGAACATCTGCCGGGCGCGGGCTGGACCCACCTGGCCTGGGGTCCCGCTGAGCTAGGCTTTGCGCAACGAATACATCAATGGGACTACGCCCTGCGCGCCCCACTCGCCGCCGTCTACCGCGCCCTGCGCGAGGCAGGCGGAGCGAGCGGGGAGGCCTGCGAGGCGATGCTCTCCGGAGACGGCGCCCAGCCTCGATCCGCGGCACTCGCGGGCCGGCTGGTACGGGTCCTCGCCGAGCTGGACCTCGTGGTCCTCGAGCGTGAGGGGCCGGCCCTCACGGTCTCCGAATCGGCCGAGCGCACCGCGCTCGAGCGATCGGCGGCCTACCGGGCCTACCAGCAGCGACTCGAGGACGGACTCCGATACCTGGCGAGCAGCACACTGAGAGCAGCAGCCTGACCGGCGCCGCGACGCCCCCCGTGGGGCCGAATGGCGTGGGCGTCAGCGTTGCCTCGCACCGTCCGGTCGACCGGGCGGACACGGGCTCCGGCAGCGCGTTGCAGGCGCCCGCCGACCTCACTGCGCTCGAGCTCGAGCTGCTCGGCGACCTCTTCGCGATCGTCGAGGAGCACGCCGACGAGGTCGCCCAGACCGTCGACCGCGACGCCGTCGTCCGCGCCTTCGTGTTCGCCTGCGAGCACCACGCCGACCAGCGCCGCCAATCCGGCGAGGACTTCATCACCCATCCCGTCGGCGTCGCCAAGATCTGCGCGGGCATGCGCCTCGACACCGAGACGCTGTGCGCCGCGCTCCTGCACGACACCGTCGAGGACACGAGCGCCTCGCTCGAGGAGGTCCTGTCGGCGTTCGGCGAGGAGGTCGCGGGCCTCGTCGATGGTGTGACGAAGCTGACCGGGATCACGTTCCAGTCGCGCGACGAGGCGCAGGCCGAGAACTACCGCAAGATGATGATCGCGATGGCCACGGACATCCGGGTCATCCTGATCAAGCTCGCCGACCGCCTGCACAACATGCGCACGCTCGAGGCAATGCCCAAGCAGAAGCAGATCGACAAGGCCAAGGAGACCCTGGAGATCTACGCGCCGCTCGCGCACCGCCTCGGCATCCACGCGATCAAGTGGGAGCTCGAGGAGCTCGCGTTCTCGACCCTGCACCCGCGCAAGTACACGGAGATCAAGGGCCTGGTGAACCAGCAGCGCGAGGAGCGCGAGCGCTACGTCGCCAAGGCGGGCGGCTACCTGGCCAAGGAGCTCGAGGCGCTCGGCATCCACGCCGAGATCTCCGGCCGCGCCAAGCACTTCTACTCGATCTACTCGAAGATGACCCGCAAGGGCCGCGAGTTCAACGAGATCTACGACCTCACGGCGATGCGCGTGATCGTCGAGTCGGTGAAGGACTGCTACGGCGCCGTCGGCGTGATCCACTCGCTCTGGAAGCCGCTCCCCGGCCGCTTCAAGGACATGGTGGCGATGCCGAAGTTCAACATGTACCAGGCGCTCCACACCACGGTGATCGGGCCCGAGGGGCGGCCGCTGGAGATCCAGATCCGCACCGGCGAGATGCACGAGACGGCGGAGTACGGCGTCGCGGCGCACTGGCGCTACAAGGAGGGCTCGCGCTCCAAGCACGGGCTCATCGAGCCGTCGGAGACCAAGCTCAAGTGGCTCAAGGGCCTGCTCGACTGGCAGCAGGACGTCGAGGACCCGAAGGAGTTCACCGACTCGCTGCGCGGCGAGCTCGTCGAGGACGAGGTGTTCGTCTTCACGCCCAAGGGCGAGGTCAAATCGCTCGCGGCCGGCGCGACGCCGCTGGACTTCGCCTACGAGGTCCACACCGACGTCGGCCACCGCTGCGTCGGCGCCAAGGTCAACGGCAAGATCGTGCCGCTGCACTACGAGCTGCAGTCGGGCGACATCGTCGAGGTCCTGACCTCCAAGCGCGAGCGCGGCCCGTCGCGCGACTGGCTCGCGGTCGTCAAGACGACCCGCGCCCGCAACAAGATCCGCGCGTGGTTCAAGGCCGAGTCGCGCGAGGACTCCGAGCACACCGGCCGCCAGCTGCTCCAGGAGCACCTGCACAAGGCCGGTCTGCCGGCGCAGAAGCTGACCGGCTCGCCGCTGCTGGCCGACGTCATCCGCGAGATGGGCTTCAGGAAGGCCGACGACTTCTACATCGCCCTCGGTGGGGCCAAGATCTCGCCCAAGGTCGTCGTCAACAAGGTCATGCAGCGCCTCAAGCAGGGCGAGTCCGGCGTCGAGGAGCCCTCCGCCGCCGACACCCTGCTCGACCAGCGGCGCACCGCGCACCGCCGCCCGGAGTCCTCCTCCTCGAAGTACGGCATCCAGGTCGAGGGCGTCGCCGACGTCCCGCTGCGGCTGGCCAAGTGCTGCCGCCCGGTCTCGGGCGACCCGATCCTCGGCTACGTCTCGCTCGGGCGCGGGATCACGATCCACCGCGACGACTGCCCCAACGTCGCCGCCCTGCGCAAGGACCCGGAGCGCTTCGTCCCCGTGGCGTGGGACGGCGAGAACGAGACCTCGTTCAAGGTCGAGCTCCAAGTCGACGCCTGGGACCGCCACCGCCTGCTCGAGGACCTCTCGCGCACCTTCGCGGAGGCCGGGATCAACATCGTCGAGGCGCGCTGCATCGTCTCGCACCCGATGGTCAAGAACCGCTTCGTCGTCGAGGTCGGGGACACACAGGCGCTCAAGGGCGCCATCAACCGCCTCCGCTCGATCGACGCCGTCTTCGACGCCTACCGCGTCACGCCGAGCGGCGGCTAGGCGCGGAGCAACAGCCAGCGACGTCGGTCCGTCAGCTCGCCGGGCCAGCACTCAACGCGGCGAGCGCCGCCGCGGGCTCCTCAGGTCGAACTCGATGAGGTCGGGGTCCGGCCCGGCTTCGATCTGGGCGCCGGCCGTCCTGGCGGAAGCTGCCCCGCCCGCTCCGGCCGCAGCTGCCCCGGCCGCCTGCTCGGCTTCCAGAGACTGCGAGAGGAGCCGGCTTTCGACGAGCTCGCCGTTCTCGAGCATCCACGCCACAGCGCGGTTGCCGATCGTCCGCTGCAGCGCCAGCACGCCCACCGGTGCACGACCCCGTCGACGTCAGCTGACGACCCGCAGCGCCTTCGGCTCGACCGTGAAGCGGACCTCGACCTCGTCGGAGATGTGGTCGCCGTCGACCTGGACCGGCACGGGCCGGCCGTCGAGCGAGCGCACGACGACCTCGTGCACGCCGCTGAACGGCGTCACGCGTCGATGGCGCGCGACCTCGGCGCGCTTGGACAGCGCGCGGAACATGACCGTCGGCAGGTCGACCGCGCTCGCGCGCGTGAGCACCGCGCCCGAGAAGTCGCCCGAGTCAAGCTCGGAGTCCCCGGCGACGTGGATCGGCCGGCTCTGGAAGTAGGTGTACGCATCGCCGTTCTGGACGAACGCGCTGACGCCCCGGACGGTCCTGCCGCCGACCTCGACCTCGAGCCGCGGCGGTCGCACCAGGTAGCGACGGAGGAACGTGCGGATCGCGGAGTGCGCGAAGTACCACGGCCCGAAGCGCGCCTTCAGGCGCGGGTTGCTGTCGACCCGCTCGACGACGCTGGCGTCGAGGCCCATGCCTGCGGAGAACGTGAAGCGCCGATCGTCGAGCCGGCCGAGGTCGACCGCGCGCTCGCGCCAGTCGTCGGCGAGCCCGAGCAGGTGCTCGGTCGCGTCGACAACGTCGGACGGGATGCCGAGCATGCGGCAGTAGACGTTGGTCGCGCCGCCCGGCAGGCAGGTCAGCGGGGTGGCGGAGCGGACGAGGCCGTTGGCGGCCTCGTTGACCGTGCCGTCGCCGCCGAACGCGACCACCACGTCATAGCCCTCGTGCGCGGCCTCGCGGCACAGCTCGATCGCGTGGCCCTTGGCCTTGGTGTCGACCGCGTGGACGTCGTAGCGGCCCTGCAGCGCATAGACCACGAGGCTCTTGATCCGGTCGGACATCGTCGTCGCGTACGGGTTGACGATCACCAGCATGCGCCGCGGGCGCGGCGAGCGCTCGAGCGCCGCCACCTCGGCGAGGCGCTCGAGCGCCTCGACGGTCTCGGTCACTACAGGAAGCCGCGCTTGCGGAAGTAGGCGATCATCCCGCCGAGGATGACGACCATGAAGGCGAGCACGATGTAGAAGGCCGTGACGTCCTGCTCGCCCGGCACGTGGACGTTCATGCCCCAGATCGAGGCGATCAGCGTCAGCGGCAGGAACATCACCGAGAACGCGGTGAGGATGCGGAAGATCTCGTTGGAGCGGTGCGAGATCGCCGACTCGTTGGTCTCCTCGAGCGCCTCGACCACCTCCTTGTAGTTCTCGAGCATGTCCCAGATGCGCTCGGAGGCGTCGACGATGTCGTCGAAGTAGATGTCGAGGTCGTCGGCGATGTAGCGCGTCTTGGTGCGCTCGAGGTCGCGGAAGGCGGCGCGCTGCGGGCGCACGACCTTGCGGAAGTTGATGATCTCCTGCTTGACGTTGGAGATGTCGCGCACGACCTCGGCCTGCTCGTCCTCGAAGATGTCCTGCTCGATGCGCTCGAGCTTGTTGCCCATCTTGCGCAGCATCGGGAACGAGGCGTCGAC
>JBBQLH010000063.1:0-24464 GCA_038327685.1 Solirubrobacterales bacterium | reverse complement strand
ATCGCCTGGCTCACGCCGCCGTTCGGGCCGTCGCGGAAGAGGTCGAGGGTGCCGCCCTCGTTCTGGATCTGCGCGTCGAAGCGGTAGAGCAGCCGGCCGGGTTGCTCCACGGCATCGACGAAGACCGGCGTGCCCGAGCTTGCCCTCGGGGAGCCGGATGACCAGGTCGGGCTCGCCCGACGCCCCCGCACTGGGCGCCCGCGCAGAGCGCCGCCACGGCAAGAGCTGAGACGAGCAGGCGACGCACGCCGCGACCTTAACGGACCTGGAAGCCCTCGCCGGTCAATCGGCCGATGTCGTTGGTGAAGCCGATGAAGAACAGCGCGAGCACCAGCGCGAAGCCGACGAAGCCGGCGCGCTCCATGACGCTGACGGGAATCGCCCGCCCGCGGACCTTCTCGGCCAGCGCCCAGAAGATGTGCCCGCCGTCGAGCGGGAGGAACGGGAACAGGTTGATGACCCCGAGCGAGAGCGAGACGACCGCGAGCAGGAACAGTGCCCGCGCCGTGGAGAGCTCGATGCTCTTGCGCGTCACCTCGTAGGTCCCCACCACGCCGGAGATCTGCTTGCGCTTCTCGGCCTTGAAGATCTGCCCGATCGTCGAGACCGTCCCTCGGGTGAAGAACCACAGATCGCTCGCGCTGCGCCCGGCGGCGTCGACGGGGCCGATCGGGATCTCCTTGACCTGGAAGGAGAAACCGAGGCGCGGGCGCTTGGCCACGGCGTCGTAGACCGGCCTGAGGGTGAAGGACCGCTCGGCACCGAGACCCGCCTCGCTGCCGGGTCGGCGGACCACGACGGTGACGGGCGTCGCGGCCCGGCAGCCGTTGACCTGCCTGCCCGCGCAGCGGTGGGTGGCGATCTGCCGCGCCAGCGCCGCCTGGCCCCCGCGCCGGCCGTCGACCGAGACCAGCTCGTCCCCCGGGAGCAGCACGCCCGCGGCCGGCGAGCCTGTCTCCGGGCGCTGGACCTTCTTGGTCGGCTCGGCGATGCCGGTCGACCAGTACAGCCCCGACAGGATCAGGAAGGCCAGCACGATGTTGACCGCGGGGCCGGCGAAGATGACCACGATCCGCTTCCACACCGGCTGGCGGAAGTACGCGCGCGGCGCGACCTCGGGCGGGATCTCCTCGTGCGGGTTCATCCCCGTGATCTTCACGAAGCCGCCGAGCGGCAGCCAGCCCACGCCGTATTCGGTCTCGCCGCGCTGGAAGCGCAGCGGCGTGCGCCCGAAGAACAGCGAGAAGCGCTCGACGCGCATCCCTACCGCCTTGGCCGCCGCGAAGTGCCCGAGCTCGTGGAGGATGATCAGCGCCGCGAACCCGGCGAAGGCGAGGAACCAGCTCACGCGAGCGCCTCGCGAGCGACGAGCTCGCCGGCGATCCGGCGCGCCTCGGCGTCCGCCTCGTAGAGCGCGTCGAAGGAGTGCACGGGGCTGGTCGGCAGCCGCTCGAGGGTGCCCTCGATGACCGCGGGGATCCCCATGAAGCCCAGCCGGCCCGCGAGGAAGGCGTACACGGCGACCTCGTTGGCGGCGTTGAGCACGCACGGAGCCGTGCCGCCGGCGCGCGCGGCGACCCCCGCGAGCGCGAGCGCGGGAAACGCGTCGGTGTCGGGCTCCTCGAAGGTGAGCGAGCCGACCTGGGCGAGGTCGAGCCTCGGGACGGGGACCTCGACGCGCTCGGGCAGGTGCAGCGCGTAGGCGATCGGGACGCGCATGTCGGGATTGCCCATGTGGGCCAGCGACGCGCCGTCGCACAGCGTCACGAGCCCGTGCACGATCGACTGCGGGTGCACGACGACGTCGATGTGGTCGTAGGGCATCCCGAACAGGTGGTGGGCCTCGATCACCTCGAGGCCCTTGTTCATGAGCGTCGCCGAGTCGATCGTGATCTTGCCGCCCATCGCCCAGGTGGGATGGCGCAGCGCGTCCTTGACCTCGACGTCCGCGAGCTCGGCGAGCGAGCGGCCGCGGAACGGTCCACCGGAGGCGGTGATCACGAGCCGCTCGACGGCCCCGGGCGGCTCGCCGGCGATCAGCTGGTGCAGCGCGGAGTGCTCGGAGTCGACGGGGATCAGCTGGGCGCCCGTCGCCTCGGCCAGCGGCATCACGAGGTCGCCGCCGACGACCAGCGACTCCTTGTTGGCGAGCGCGACGTCGATGCCCTCCGTCAGCGCCACCACGGTCGGGCCGAGGCCTGCGGAGCCGACGATCGCGTTGAGGACGAGATCGGCGTCCGATTCGGCGACGAGCCGCACGAGCCCCTCCGGGCCGGCCAGCACCTCGCCCTCGGTCCACGCCTCGGCTGCGCGCGCGGCGGAGTCGCCGTCGCCGAGCGCGATCCGGTCGACGCCGTACTCGTCCGCGAGCGCCACCAGCGCCTCGACGGAGCGCTCCGCCGAGAGGCCGACGAGCTCGAACTCACCGGCGGCGCGGGCGACCACGTCGAGCGCCTGGGTGCCGACGGAACCGGTGGCGCCGAGGATCAGGAGGCGTTTCATCCGACGATCCATCATGGCAGGAGCCGGGTAACCCCCCGGGCCGCGCACGGCACTATCACCCTGTGGCCCCGCCCCCCGACCACGAACTCGTCGCCGCCGCCCGGGCGGGTGACCGCGACGCGTTCGGGACGCTCGTCGCGCGCCACCACGCCGCGCTGCTGCGCACCTGCCGGCGCGCGCTCGGCGAGCCCGGGGCAGCCGCCGAGGTCGCCCAGGAGGCCGTGCTCCAGGCGCTGACGGGCATCGCCTCGCTGCGCGACGACGGCGCGTTCGGCCCGTGGCTGTGCGGGATCGGGCACAACCTCGCCCGCCGGTCCCGGCGCACGCCCGCCGCGCTGCCGCTCGAGGCGTTGCCGGAGCCCGCGGCGCCGGAGCCGGAGGGGCGCGAGGGCGGGGCGCGCGTGCTCGCCGCCATCGCCGCCCTGCCGCGCGGCCAGCGCGACGCGGTGGCGCTCTTCTACCTCGCCGACTCCTCCCACGCCCAGATCTCCGCGCGCCTCGGCATCTCCGTCGGCGCGGTCAAGACCCGCCTGCACAAGGCCCGCGCCTCGCTCCAGACCCGCCTCGCCGACCTCCGAAGGGAACCTCCCGCCATGCCCTCCAGCGTCCTCATGCACGTCGCCGACATCCGCGAAGCCGGCGACGACGCCCTCGCCAGCCACGTCGTCTTCCTCGAGGAGGAGGGCGGGCCGCGGCGCCTGCCGATCTGGATCGGCAGGCCCGAGGCCACGACGCTGGCCGCGCGACTCCACGCGGTCGATCTGCCGCGGCCGGACACCTACCGCTTCGCCGCCGATCTCCTCGCGGCGGCCGGGGCTCGCCTGCGCGAGGTCCGCGTGGTCCGCCTCGCCGAGGAGGTCTTCTATGCCCAGGCCGTGCTCGAGGACGGCGCCTCGGTCGACGCGCGGCCGAGCGACGCGATCAACCTCGCGCTCGCCACCGGCGCGCCCGTGCTCGTCGAGGAGACGGTGCTCGCGCAGGCCGCCGAGAGCGAGCGCGAGATCGGCGAGGAGCTCGCCGCCGCGCTCGCCTCGCCCCGGGACGCGCGCGTGATCGCGGACGAGCTCAGGGCCCGGATGACCGGCGGCGGACGTGGCGCATGAGCGGGCGCAGGAACCACAGCCCGAGGATCACCAGCCACACGATCACGGAGTAGATCCAGACCCGCGCGCCGTCGAACAGCACGTCGGTGATCAGGAGGAACGCCGCGCCGATCGCGATCGCCAGGAACGCCAGGCCGACGATCATCAGCCCGTTGGCCGACTCGATCAGCCACTCGCGGTCGGACTGGTGGAAGCGCAGGCGATGCGCGGCCGAAGGAGCGATCAGGCACGCCGCGGACAGCGTCGTGGCGAGCAGCGTGACGAAGAAGACGTCGCGCTGGAAGTCTGAGATCCGCGAGAAGCGCTGGGCGAAGGGCACCGTCAGCAGGAACGCGAACAGGATCTGCACCCCTGGCAGCGCGACGCGCAGCTCGTTGAGCAGCTCGATCATCTGGCGATCGCGCTTGCGCTCGTGCTCGCCGCGAGGGTCGGAACCGGTCACGTCATCGTCGCGAGCCAGACGTGATAGCCCGCGATCAGCGAGAACAGTGCCGCGTCGAGGCGGTCGAGCGCCCCGCCGTGGACCCCGAACAGGCCGCCCGTGTCCTTGGTGCCGACGTCGCGCTTGATCAGCGACTCGAACAGGTCGCCGACCGGCGCCGCCAGCGCGACCGCGAGGCCGAGCAGCAGGCCGTCGGTGCCGCCGATCCAGCTGCCGTCGTAGGTGCGGCTCGTGTACCAGACCGCGAGCACGCAGACGACCACGCCGATCCCGAGCCCCTCCCAGGTCTTGTTCGGCGAGATCCGCGGCGCGAGGCGGCGGGTGCCGAACGCGCGACCGCCGAGGTAGGCCCCCGTGTCACCCAGGAACGTCCCCAGCAGGACCATGAACACCAGCGCTCCGCCGTGGTCGAGGCCGCGCAGCAGCACCGCGTGGGCGAGCCCGAGGCCGATCCAGTAGACGCCGAGCACGGTCGCCGCGAGGCTGAGCGTGATCCGCTCGCGCACCGGGCTCGCCACCGTCAGGAGGAACAGCACGGGCAGGAACGCGACGAGCGCCAGCAGCACGTCGCGCTCGTCGCCGAGCGCGGCGGCCACGACGAGCCCTGCGATGCCGAGGAAGCCGGCGAGCCGCACCGGGCGCATGCGCTCGAGCATCGTGAACAGCTCGTGGATGCAGACGAGGCCGAGCGCCAGCACTCCGGCGGCGAACGTCGCCCCGCCGAAGTAGATGATCGCGATCGCGAAGCCGATCGCCGGGATCGCGACGAGGATCCGGCTGCCGAGGTCCGAGCCGCTGCTGCGGCGCTGGGGCGGGCGACGGCGGCTCGCCATCAGCGGCCCCCGAAACGGCGCTTGCGCGCGTCGAACTCGGCGAGGGCCGTCTCGAGGTCCGCGCGCGAGAAGTCCGGCCACAGCACCTCGGTGAAGTGCAGCTCGGAGTAGGCGGACTGCCACATCAGGTAGTTGGACAGCCGCTGCTCGCCGCTCGTGCGGATGATCAGGTCCGGATCGTGCATCTCGGGCGCGTAGAGGTGGGCGCGGAACTCCTCTTCGGTCGAGCCGGTGAAGCTGCGGGCGGCGTCCAGGATCTCAGCCCGGCCGCCGTAGTTGAAGGCCACGTAGAGCGTGATCGTGTCGTTGGCGGCCGTCTTCTCCTCGGCCCAGCGCATCTGCTCGAGCAGCTCGGGCGCCACGCCCTCGCGGCGGCCGAGGAAGCGCATGCGCACGCCCTCCTGGTTGAGCTCCGGCGTCTCCCCCAGGATCCGCTCGGAGAACATCGCCATCAGCGCGCCGACCTCCTCGTCCGGCCGCGACCAGTTCTCGGTCGAGAACGAGTAGACCGTCAGCTCGCGGATCCCGAGGTCGACGGCGTCGCGCAGGCGCGCCTTGACCGCGTCCGCCCCCGCCCGGTGCCCGTCGGCGACCGGCAGGCCGCGCTGGCTCGCCCAGCGCCCGTTCCCGTCGGTGATGATCGCGACGTAGGACGCGCCCCGGGGTGTCACACCTCGAGGATCTCTTCTTCCTTGCCCTTGAGCACCCCGTCGAGCTCGGAGATCTTCTCGTTCGTGAGCTTCTGGAGGAGGTCCTCCGCGCGGTGCTCGTCGTCCTGGCCGGCCTCGCCGGCGTCGCGCAGCTCGCGCAGGTCGTGCATGACGTCGCGGCGGATGTTGCGGATCGCCACGCGGCCCTCCTCGGCGAGCCCGCGGACGACCTTCACGAGCTCCTTGCGGCGCTCCTCGGTCAGCTCGGGGATCTGCAGGCGGATGATCGCGCCGTCGTTGTTCGGCGTGAGCCCGATGTCGGACTCGAGGATCCCGCGCTCGATCGCCTTGATCGAGCTCTTGTCGTAGGGCTGCACCGTCAGGAGGCGCGCCTCGGGGGCGTTGATCGTCGCGAGCTGCTTCAGCGGCGTCTGGGAGCCGTAGTAGTCGACGCTGACGCGGTCGAGCAGCGCCGGGCTCGCACGGCCGGTGCGCACCGACCCGAACTTGCCGCGCGTCGCCTCCACGGACTTGTCCATGTGCTCTCGCGCGTCTTTCAGAAAGTCGTCGATCAGGCTCACGTCTTCACCAGGGTCCCCACTCGCTCGCCGGAAATTATCCGATCGATGTTGCCCTCGGTGTTCATGTCGAAGACGCGGATCGGCATGTGGTTGTCCATGCACAGCGACAGCGCGGTCGAGTCCATCACCTTGAGGCCGCGTTCGAGCGCCTCGCGGTGGGTCAGCTCCGGGATGAACTCGGCGCCCGCGTCCTCCTTGGGATCGGCGGTGTAGACGCCCTCGACGCCGTTCTTGGCCATCAGGATGATCTCGGCGTCGATCTCGTGGGCGCGCAGGGCAGCCGCGGTGTCGGTGGTGAAGAACGGGTTGCCGGTGCCGGCGGCGAAGATCACGATGCGGTCCTTCTCTAGGTGGCGGATCGCGCGGCGGCGGATGTAGGGCTCGGCGACCTCGGAGACGGTGATCGCCGACTGCACCCGGGTGTGGACGCCCTCGTGCTCGAGCGCGTCCTGGAGCGTGAGCGCGTTGAGGACCGTGGCGAGCATCCCCATGTAGTCGGCGGTGGCGCGTTCCATGCCCGCGGCGGCGCCGGCGAGCCCGCGGTAGATGTTGCCCGCCCCGACCACGATCGCGACCTCGACGCCGCGATCGTGGACCTGGCGGATCTCGCGCGCGATCGACTGCACGCGCCCGAGATCCGTGCCGTAGGGGAGGTCGCCCATCAGCGCCTCCCCCGACAGCTTCAGCAGGATCCGCTTGAAGGCGGGCTCGCTCACGCCCCGACCTGGAATTTCGCGAAGCGCCGGATCACGACGTTCTCGCCCGTCTGCCCCGAGAGCTCCGCCCGCATCTGCTCGATCGTCTTGCCCTCGTACTTGTCGGTGTTGAGGTGCGGCTGCTTCAGCAGAACGACCTCCTCCATCCACTTGCGCAGCTTGCCCTCGGCGATCCTGGCCTGCACGTTCTCGGGCTTGTCGGCCGCCTGCTGCTCGAACACGCGCAGCTCGGCGTCCTTGTCGGCCTGCGGGATCTCGTCCTCGGAGACGTAGCGCACGCCGGGCGAGGCGGCGATGTGCAGCGCGACGTCGCGCGCGAACGCGATGAAGTCGTCGTTGCGGGCGACGAAGTCGGTGTTGCAGTCGACCTCGATGAGCACGCCGGTCTTGCCGTTGGTGTGGATGTAGGACTGGATCGTGCCCTCGGTGGCCTCGCGGCCGCCCATCTTCAGGGCCTTGTCGCCGAGACGCACCCGCAGGAGCTCGACGGCCGCCTCCGTGTCGCCACCGGTCTCCACGAGGGCGGACTTGCAGTCCATCATCCCCGCGCCGGTGAGGTCGCGCAGCTCCTTGACCTGCGCTGCGGTGATCGTGGGGGTGGTGCTCATGACTTCTCGGTCTCCTGGGGCTTCGGCTCGTCCTTCTTGGCGGCCTTCTTGGCCCGCGGCTTGCGGGCGGGCTTTCCTGTCTCGCCCGAGGGGCTCGCCACCGGCTTGCGCCTCGGCTTCTCCGTCGCCTCCGCGGGGGGCGGCGTGGGATCGGGCTGCGCCGAGGCGGCGGGTGCCGCCGGCTCGGTCGCGGCCTGCGCGGCCGCGGCGGCCTCGGCGTCGCCCGTGCCCTCCGCCTGCGGCGGGTCGGCCGCGACGGCGGCCGCAACCTCGGCCTCGGCGACGGCCTTGTCGCCGCCGCCCTTGGCGGTCGTGGCGGGCTCAGGTGCGGCCGGCTCGGCGGGCGCCGCGGCGGCGGGTGCGGGCTCAGCCGCAGGCGCAGCCTCGGCCGGGGCCACGGCGGCGGCCGCGGCGGCCTCCTGCGCATCGCGCTCGGCCTGGCGCGCGGCGGCCTCCTCGGCCTCCTTGCGCTGGCGTTCCTCCTCCTCGCGCGCGGCGCGCTCCTCGGCCTCCTTGCGGGCCTGCTCCTCGGCCTCCTTGCGTGCCCGCTCCTCCTCGGCCCGGAACGTCTGGTAGCCCTGCGAGACGACGTCGCCGATCGCCCGCGTGATGATCGCGCAGGACTTGATCGCGTCGTCGTTGCCGGGGATCACGTAGTCGATCCCGTCGGGGTCGCAGTTCGTGTCGACCAGGCCGATGATCGGGATCCGCAGGCGCTTGGCCTCCTGGACCGCGATCACCTCGGTCTTGAGGTCGACCACGAACATCGCGTCGGGCGGGCGCTGCATGTTCTTGACGCCGCCGAGGTTGGCCTGGAGCTTCGCCAGGTCGGCCTGGGCGGCCATGCGCTCGCGCGTCGGCAGCAGCGCGAGCTGGCCCTCCGCGGCGTAGCGCTCGAGATCGTGCAGGCGCTTGATGCGCAGCGAGATCGTCTGGAAGTTGGTCAGCAGCCCGCCCAGCCAGCGGTGGTGGACGTAGGGCATGCCCGCGTTCTCGGCGACCTCCTTGACGGAGTCGCGCGCCTGCTTCTTGGTGCCCACGAACAGGACGGTGCCGCCGCGGTGGGCGACCTCCGAGCAGAACTGCTGCGCCTGCTCGAGCAGCGCCTGTGTCTTGAGCAGGTCGATGATGTAGATGCCCCCGCGCTCACCGTGGATGAAGCGGCGCATCTTTGGGTTCCAGCGGCGCGTCTGGTGCCCGAAATGCACTCCGGACTCCAGCAGCTCCCGGATGCCGACGTCGGCCATTGAGAGTCTCCCTTGAACGTGGTTGTGACTGCGCCGGGCGGTGTCGGGGGTGAGCGGGACCCGGCATCGCGCCGGGCAGGGCCGCCTCCCTCGAGCTCCAGGTGGATCGCCCGGATCGAAGAGGTATGAAAAAGACCTTCTCAGTGTACGCAAGTTCCGCGGGCCTTCCCCGTTTGAGCCTCTGCGGGCCGGCCCTCCCTTCCCCTACCTCCGGTGGTCCGGTCCGCGCATTCCCGGGGTGGGGCGGCCAGGAACGGCCGCCCCGCCGCGTCCTACGAGGCCTGGCGGAGCGCGGCGGCGAGGTCGGCGGGGAGCGGCGAGCGGACGTCGACCGCCTGGCCGGTGACGGGATGCTCGAAGGCCAGGTGCTCGGCGTGCAGGAACTGCCGCTCGAGCCCCAGCACGCCGCTGCGGCCGTATTCCGGGTCCCCCACGACCGGATGGCCGATCGCCTTCAGGTGCGCGCGGATCTGGTGCGTGCGCCCCGTCTCGAGCCGCACGCGCAGCAGCGTGTAGCCCTCGAGCGCCGCCTCGGTGGCGAAGTGCGTGACCGCAGCGCGGCCGTCTGCGGTGTCGGTCGAGATCCGCGTGCGGACCCGCCGATCGCGCCCGAGCGGCGCCTCGATCACCCCGGTGCGCGCGCTCGGCCGGCCCTCGACCAGCGCCAGGTACTCGCGCAGGATGCCGCGCGCCTTGAGCTGCGCCTTGAGGGCCGCGTGCACCTCCTCCGAGCGCGCGACCACCAGCAGCCCCGAGGTATCGCGGTCCAGCCGGTGGACGAGGCCGGCGCGGCCCGGCTCGCCGCCGGCGGCGCCGCGGCGCTCGAGCGCCTGGGCGAGCGTGCCCGATTGATGGCCGCGCGCCGGGTGCACGACCACGCCGGAGGGCTTGTCGACGACGAGCAGATGCTCGTCCTCCCACGCGACCGCGAAGGAGGCCTCGGGCGCCTCCACCGCCGGCGCCTCCGGCTCCTCGAGCAGCTCCACGACCTCGCCGCCGTGCAGCGCATGGCGCTTCGCCCGCGCCTCGCCGTCGACGCGCACGCGGCCCGCGTCGATCGCGCGCTGCGCCTTGGCGCGCGAGCCGACGTGCGCCGCGAGGAAGACGTCGAGGCGCTCGCCCGCCGCGTCGGCCGGGACCTCAATCCGCATGGCGGGGCGGGCCCTCGAGGACGTAGAGCAGGCTCAGGACGCCGATCGTGATGCAGCTGTCGGCGAGGTTGAAGGACGGCCACAGGGGCAGGTCGATGAAGTCGGTCACGTAGCCCTGGTGCAGGCGGTCGATGAGGTTGCCGGCCGCGCCGCCGAGCAGCAGCCCGGTCGGCAGCCACACCAGCGGGCGGCGGCTGTGGGCGGCGAAGAAGGCCAGCAGCGCCACCACGCAGGCACCGCCGATCGCGATCAGCACGAGGCCGCCGTCGGCGAACAGTCCGAACGCGACGCCGCGGTTGCGCACGTGGACGAGCTCGACGCCCGGGAAGACGCCGTCACGGGTGCCGACGTCGATGTTCGCCCGCACGAGCGCCTTCGTCGCCTGGTCGGCCGCGACGACCGCGACGGTCAGGGCGGCCGCGCGCGCCGCGGAGGCGCCGGAGATCATCCCGGGGAGATCAGGCCCACGATGATGCCGCCGACGACCTGCAGCACGATGATCGCGACCATCGGCGTGAGGTCGAGCGGGCCGATCTGCAGCGGCAGGCGCCGGAACAGCTGCAGGTAGGGGTTCGAGACGTCGCGCAGGAAGTCCATGAGGCCGCTGACGAAGCGGTTGTAGGGCACCCGCACGCCGAGCGAGAAGACGAGCTGGAGCACGACCCAGCCGACGATGCAGATCGTGTAGACGAGGATCAGCGCGGCGACGAAGTCGGCGATGTTCTGGCGCATCAGGGCACCCCGAGGACGTCGTCCATCGCGGCCGCGAACGCGGCGCGGATGCCGTGCCGCTCGAGCGCCGCGAGCCCGCGCGCGGTCGTGCCGCCGGGCGAGGTGACCTCGCGGCGCATCCGCAGCGTGTCGTGGCCGCGGGCGCGCAGCAGCTCGGCGCTCCCGGCCATCGTCTCGGTGACGAGCCGCTGCGCCTGCGGGGCGGGGACGCCACGGCGGATCGCGGCCTCGACCCACGCCTCGGCCGCCAGCGCCCAGTAGGCGGGCCCCACGCCCGAGCAGGCCGCCGCCGCGTCGAGCATCGACTCGGGCAGGCGCACGACGCTGCCGACACTCTCGAACAGCTCCTCGACCTGGTCCCCGAGAGGCTGCTCGGCGGGCTCGGCGAGCAGCGTCACGCCGCGGCGGACCTCGACCGGGGTGTTGGGCTGCACGCGCACGAGCGGCGTGCCGGGATAGGCGGCGCGAAGCTGCTCCAGCCCGGTCGCGCCGAGCAGCGAGACGACGGCGCGGGCGGCCGGCCCGATCTCGCGGGCGACGGCGTCGAGCTGCGCGGGCTTGTGGGCGAGCACCACGATGTCGGAGTTGACGGCCAGCTCGTAGTTCGACCCGGTCACCTCGCCGCCGAGCTCATCGGCCAGCGCGCGCGCGCGGCCCGAGCCCGAGTCGGTGCACAGCACGGGCTCGCCCCAGCCGCGGGCGAGCGCCGCCGCCATGTTGCCCGCGCCGATGAAGCCGATTTTCATGGCGCTCACGGTACTGAGCACCCCTCAGGACTGGTTGAAGAAGCCCTTCTCGATCAGCCGTGCGCGCTCCTCGGCCGATACCTCGACGTTGCGCGGGGTCAGGAGGAAGACCTTGTCGGCGATCTGCTGCATGCCGCCGTCGAGCGCGTAGGTCAGGCCGGAGGCGAAGTCGACGAGCCGCTTGGAGAGGTCGCGGTCGATGCCCTGGAGGTTGACGATCACCGGGATCTGGTCCTTGAACTTGTCCGCGATGTCCTGGGCGTCGTTGAACGACTTGGGGATCACGAGGTGGACGCGGGTGCTCTCGCGGCGGCCGTTGCCGGCGGGCTCGACCGACCGCAGGGGCCTGGTGCGCGATTCCGTCGGGGAGTCGTCGGCGAAGATGTCGTCGATCTCGTCGCGGCGCCGGCGCGTCGAGAGGCGGCGGACGTTGGGGCGCTCGCGGTAGCGGTCCTCGAGCACGGCCTCGGGCTCGCGGGGGTCCGCTTCCTCCTCCTCGTACGCGTCGCGATCCTCGGCGAGGCCGAAGTAGACGAGCGTGCGATGCCAGGTGTCACGGAGAGCCATACGCGTCGATCCGATTCGCGTTCACACGCGATTCCCCTGCATCATGCCCCATACAGGCGGGTGCCGACACGTACGATCGTCGCGCCCTCCTCGACGGCGACCGCGAAGTCCTGCGAGGTGCCCATCGAGAGCCGGGCCAGCCCGTGGGCTTCGGCGAGCTCGCGCAGGGCCGCGAAATGGCGCCGGCTGTCCTCCGCGACCTCGGAGAACGGCGGCATCGTCATCAGGCCCGAGACCCGCACGGGAGCGTGCTCGATGAAGGCGCCGAGCTCGTCCGGGGAGATGCCGGCCTTGCCCTCCTCCCCCGCCACGTTGACCTCGACGAGGATCTCGGTCTCCGGCGTGCCGTGGCGCTCGAGCTGCTGGAGCGCGGAGTCCGAGGCGACGGAGTGGATCAGCTCGACGTGCGGCAGGATCTGCTTGACCTTGCGGCTCTGGAGCTGGCCGATGAAGTGCCAGCGCAACTCGGGGTGCGCGGCCGCCTTGGCCTCGAGCTCCTGGGCGCGGTTCTCGCCCACGAGCGTCAGGCCCGCCTCGGCGATCGCGCCGAGCTCCTCGACCGCGATGTACTTGACGGCGGCGAGCAGTTCCACCTCGGCCGGGTCGCGCCCGGCCCTCTGCGCCGCCGCGGCGATCTCCGCGCGCACCCGCTCGGTCGCCGCGCGCACCGCCTCGGCCTCGAGGCCGGTGATCAGCCCCGCCACACGACTCCCGCCTGGCGGCCGGTGACGCCCTTGTCGCGGCGGTGGGAGAAGAACAGGTCAGGATCGGCGCAGATCGTGCAGAGCCCGACGTCGTGGATCTGCCGGACTCCCGCCGCCTCGAGCTGCGCCCGGGCGACCATGGCGATGTCGAGGTTGCGCTCGCCCACCCGCGCGTCGTAGTCCGCGAAGTGGGCGTGGACGTCCTCGCTGACCTCGTAGCAGCAGCCGCGGGCCGAGGGGCCGAGCGCAGCGGTGATGGAGTCCTCTGCGCCGAGGTCGCTCAGCGCCGCGACACCCTCGGCCACGATCCCGCTCGCGAGCCCGCGCCAGCCGCCGTGCAGGGCCGCGACGGCCCCCTCGGCGACGAGCATCACCGGCAGGCAGTCGGCCGTGAACACGAGCGCCGCGACGTCGTCGAGCGCCGTCGCCTGCCCGTCCTCCTCGGCCGCCGGCCGCTCGGGCCCCGGCGCCTCGGTCGCCCGGCGCACGGTCGCCTGGTGGACCTGGCGCCCGTAGAGGAAGCGCTCGCGCGGGCGCCCGACCGCAGCGGCGAGGCGCTCGCGGTTGGCGTCGACGTTCGCGTCGCTGTCGTCCGTCAGCCGCCCGAGGTTCAGCGAAGCGAACGGCCCCTGGGAGACGCCGCCTCGGCGAGTGGAGAACAAAACCTGCGCGCCGGGGAAGGACGCAGCGATCTGGTCGCCGTGCCAGTGGAAGGGGGTGGGCAGGTCCATCGGAGCCATTGTGGCGGGCCGAACGTCAACACCGGCATTGAGGAGGGAGCCCGAAGGGGGTGCGGCGGCCCGAAAACACCGGGTGTGCGGAGTTGAGGCTGATAGTCAGACCCAACATCGCACACCCCTGCCGCGGCGGCCCGAACCCCCTTCCTCACTGCCGCAGTTGACGTTCGCTGGCTAGCGCCGCCGCCAGCTGCGCCTCCCGATCCCCAGCCTCCCCATCGAGCGCCGCGGCCATCGCGGCATCGAGCGCGCGGCCGATCGCCGGGCCCGAGAGGCCGGCCGCGAGCAGGTCGTCGCCGTCGATCGCCAGGCGCGTGCCGCGGAGCTCGGACAGCCAGCGGCCGGCGGCGTCCGGGGCTCCGAGGGCGCCGGCCAGCGCGACCGTCTCGGGCGCCTCGCGGCGCAGCAGCGCCCACAGCGCCGACGGGCGGTCCAGGCCGCCCATCACCGGAGCGAGCGAGCGGGCGCGGGAGGCGGCGGCGACGGCGATCTCGCGCTCGCGGGCGGTGAACTCGAGCTGGTCCAGGCGCTGGGCGAGCTCGGCGGCACCCGCATCCAGGCAGCAGGCCGCGAGCGCGACGAGGTCGGCCCGGGCGTCGACGGGGGTCAGCCGCTTCGCGCGCTCGACCAGGTCCGGATCGACGCGGAAGCCCGGCAGCAGCTGCGGCCCGATCCCCAGTCCCTCCAGGCCGCAGACCGCCGTCGGCTGCGGCTCGGCCAGGAGCAGCCGCAGCTCCGCGCCGAGCCGCGAGGGGCTGACGGTGCCGAGCGCCCCGCCCTCGACGGCCGCGAACGCCCATGCGCGCGTCTCCTCCTCGATCGGGAAGCGCAGCCGCGCGCCGTAGCGCACCAGCCGCAGCAGGCGGGTCGGGTCGTCGAGGAACGACCGCTCGTGCTGCGCGCGCAGCCAGCGGGCGGCGAGATCCTCCAGCGCGCCCGGCACGGCCTCCAGAGCACCGTCGGCGAGCCGCACGGCGATCGCGTTGACGCTGAAGTCGCGGCGCGCCAGGTCCTCCTTCAGCGGGACGCCGAGCTCGACCTCCGGCAACGCACCCGGGCGCTCGTAGCGCTCGCGGCGGGCGGCGGCGATGTTGACGTCGCCCGCGGCCGCCGTCCCGAAGCGGTCGTGCACGACCGTGTCGGCGCCGAGGCGCCGCGCGACCGGCTCGATATCGCCCTCGACGACGAGATCGAGGTCGCGCGGCTCGCGGCCGATCAGGGCGTCGCGGACGGCGCCGCCGACCACCCAGACCCCCGGAACGTCCGCCAGCGCGTCGAGCAGCGGCTCCAGCCGCGGCTGGGCAAGGAGCCGGTCCAGGTGGTCGTCGGGGCTCACATAGCTACCATCGCAGCCCATGTCGTCGCCGGATAGTCCCCGGTCCCGGCGGCGGATCGTCATCTGGCTGGGGCTCGCCGCCGCGCTGCTCCTCGCCGCCGGCGCCGGGGCCTACGTCCTGCTCTCGGGCGGTGACGTGTCCAACCCGAATGTCGAGTTCCGCGCCGAGCCGACCGACACGCCCGCCCCCGAGCCCGCGAAGAAGAGCGAGGACGCCTTCGTCTGGCCGCTCTACGGCTACTCCCCCGAGCGCCGCCAGTACCTGCCGGCCTCGAAGCTGCTGCGCCCGCCGTTCAAGCGGCGCTGGTCGTGGAACGCCCACTCGCTGCTCGAGTTCACGCCCGTGATCGGTGAGCGCAAGCTCTACGTGATCAAGAACAGCGGCAGCGTCTATGCGATCTCGACGCGCACGGGCAAGCCGGTGTGGCGCCGCGACCTGGGTCAGCTCGCCGCCTCCTCCCCCGCGTACGGAAACGGGCGCATCTACGTGACGATCCTCAAGCGCGACCGCAAGTCCGACGCCGGGCGTGTCGCGTCGTTGCGCGCGAAGGACGGCAAGGTGATCTGGTCCAAGCCGTTGCCGAGCCGGACCGAGTCCTCCCCCCTGCTCGCCGGCGGCCGCGTCTACTTCGGCTCCGAGGACGGCACCGTCTACGCGCTGCGCGCGTCCGACGGCGGCGTGGTCTGGCGCTACAGGGCCTCCGGCGCGGTCAAGGGTGCGATCGCGCTCGCCGACGGCAAGCTCTACTTCGGCGACTACGGCGGCAACGTCCACGCGATCCGCCAGAGCGACGGCAAGCGGGTGTGGTCGCGCGCGACGCGGGGCGCCCACTTCGGCACGAGCTCAGGCCAGTTCTACGCCAGCGCGGCGGTCGCCTACGGCCGCGTCTATATCGGCAACACGGACTCCAACGTCTACTCGTTCTCCGCCGCCACCGGCAAGCTCGCCTGGCGGACCGGCACGGGCGGCTACGTCTACGCCTCCGCCGCCGTCGCGCAGGTGCCGGGTGGCAAGCCGACGGTCTACGTCGGCTCGTACGATCGCCGCTTCTACGCGCTCGACGCGCGCTCGGGCAAGGTGCAATGGAAGCGCAAGGCGCCGGGCCGCGTCTCGGGCGCCGCCACCCTCGTCGGCGACGTCATCTACTTCGGCGACCTCGACTCGCGCACCACCACCGGGCTCGGCGCGCGCACGGGCCGCAAGGTCTTCCGCTTCAAGCGCGGCGGCTACAACCCCGTGATCTCCGACGGCCACGACCTGTTCGTGGTCGGCTACTCCTCGCTGGCGCGGCTCACGCCGAAGACGGCGCGCTGAGCGCGCGGATCGGCACGCCGGCCGCGGCGAGGTACTGCTTGAGCTCGGCCACCGAGTAGTGGCCGTAGTGCAGCAGCGAGGCGAGCAGCACCGCATCGGCCCCGGCCTCGAAGGCGTCGACGAGGTGCTGCGGCTCGCCCGCGCCGCCCGAGGCGATGACGGGCACGTCGACCTGCGAGGAGATCGCCCGCAGCAGGTCGGTGTCGTAGCCATCCCGGGTGCCGTCGCGATCCATCGAGGTCAGCAGGATCTCCCCGGCGCCGCGCGAGACGCCCTCGCAGGCCCACGAGACGGCGTCGATACCGGTCGGCGTCCGGCCGCCGGCGACGTGGACCTCCCAGCCCGCAGAGGCGCGCTTGGCGTCGACGGCGAGCACCACGCACTGGGCGCCGAACACGTTGGCGAGCTCGTCGATGAGCTCCGGGCGCGCGACCGCGGCCGAGTTCACCGAGACCTTGTCGGCGCCCGCGTCGAGCACCGCCTGGGCGTCGCCGGCCGAGCGGATGCCGCCGCCGATCGTGAACGGGATGAAGACCTCGTCGGCCGCGCGGCGGGCGAGCTCCACCACGGTGTCGCGCTTGTCCGAGGTGGCGGTGATGTCGAGGAAGACGAGCTCGTCGGCGCCCTCGCCGTCGTAGAACGCCGCCAGCTCCACCGGGTCGCCGGCGTCGCGGATGTCGAGGAAGCGGGTGCCCTTGACGACGCGCCCGGCGTCGATGTCCATACAGGGGATCACGCGCTTGTAGTGCATCCGAGCGCAGCTTAGGCGACCGCGGCGGCGGGCATGCCGGGGGCAGTGACCGCCCCCAGCGCCGCCTCCCCACCGGCCGTCGCGCCGGACCAGCCGGGCACGCGCTTCGGCGCGCGGGCGCTGCTCGCCGGGCTGGCGCTCGTCCTGGTCGCGGTGCCGTTCGGCCTGCTGCTCTTCCTCGTCGAGGACAAGTGGCCGCCGCTGCTCGACGTCGACGCGGACGCGCGCGACTCGCTGCATGCCGTCGCGGTCGACCACACCGGCTTCGTGACCGTCCTGCGCGCGCTCAGCACGATCGGGTCCGCGGTGGTCTACGTCCCGCTCTTCGCGCTCGTCGCCGTGCTGCTCCTGCGGCGGCGCCGGCGACGGCTCGCGATCTTCGTCGTCGTGACGATGGCGGGGAGCACGGTCCTCAACGCGCTGGCGAAGCTCGCCGTCCACCGGGCTCGGCCCGTGCTGCCGGACCCGGTCGCGCATGCCAACGGCCTGAGCTTCCCCAGCGGACACGCCCAGTCCGCGATCGTCGCCGCCTCGATCCTCCTGCTCGTCGGGCTGGCGACGCTGCCGCGGTCGTGGCGGCCGCTCGCGCTCGCCGCCGCCGCCGCATGGGTGCTGGCCATCGGCTTCGCGCGCGTCGCGCTCGGCGTCCACTTCGTCTCCGACGTGCTGGCGGGCTACGTCCTCGGCGCCGCGTGGGTGGCGGCGATGACCGCGGCGTTCCGCGCCTGGCAGCGTGACGTGAGGCGGCCGTAGCGGAAGGCGCCGGCCCACAGGAGGACGAGCCCGCCGGCGAGGAAGAAGTCGGCGGGCGACCACACGGCGCCGCGGAACGGCACCCCGAGCGGGACGAAGTCGGTCACGTGCCCGAATCCGGCCAGCTCGCCCATGTTGCCCAGGCCGCCGCCGATCACGATCCCGGCGCCGAGCGCGAGCAGGCGCGTCCGGGCGACGGCGATCAGGCCGACGGCGATCACGGCGGACACGACCACGAGATGCCACGGGCGGTGCTCGTTGAGCACGATCTGGCCGGCGGGCAGCGCCGCCAGCGCCCACGCCTTGAGCACCCAGTCGATGCCCGCGACGAGGAGCGCCACCGCCGCGACGTGCAGCACGCGGACGGGAAGCAGGCGCGGCATCCGACCAGCATGCGGCCCGCGGGCCGGGCGGTCAATCGTTCATCGGTCCGTCAGCGCCGGTGGTGGGCGATGCGCGGCCGGCTGTAACCGTCGGCCGGGCGCTGGGCGTCGAGCGCCGCCTGGCCCTCCGCGATCGTGAAGCGGCCCTCGTAGAGCGCCTTGCCGACGATCACGCCGGCGAGGTTGACCTGGCGCAGGTCCGCCAGTGCGCGCAGGTGGTCGAGCTCGCCGATCCCGCCCGAGTAGAGGAAGCGCCCGCGGACGGACTCCGCCACCTGGCGGACGTCGTCGAGGTCGGGGCCCTCGAGGCGCCCGTCGCGGTCGACGTCGGTGTAGACGAAGGAGGAGACGCCGCGGTCGCCGAGGCGCCGGATCGCGTCGCCGGCCGGCATCTGCGTCGTCTGCGTCCAGCCGGCGGTCGAGATGTGCCCGCCGCGCACGTCGACGGACACGAGCACCCGCGGGCCGAAGGCGGCGATCACGGAGTCGAGGAAGTCGACATCGCGGAAGGCGGCGGTGCCGACGATCACCCGCTCCGCCCCCGCTCGCAGCGCCTCGCGGACCGCGGGCAGCGTGCGCAGGCCGCCGCCGTACTGCACGGGCACGCCGGTCTCGCTCGCGATCCGGCGCAGGTGCCCGATCGACTTCGGCGCGCCCGAGCGCGCCCCGTCGAGGTCGACGACGTGCAGGAAGCGCGCGCCCGCCTCGACCCAGGACCTGGCCGCCTCCAGCGGGTCGTCGTTATAGACGGTCTGATCCTCGAAGCGGCCCTCGACGAGGCGCACCGCCTTGCCGTCGAGGATGTCGATGGCGGGATAGAGGATCACGCGGAGCCCACGAAGTTCGCGAGCAGCGCGAGCCCGTCGCGGGAGGACTTCTCCGGGTGGAACTGGACCCCGGCGACGTTGTCGCGCTCGACGATCGACGCGAAGCGCTCGCCGTACTCGCCGCGCCCGACGACGTCGCCGTCCTCGCGGGGCCGGCAGACGAAGGAGTGCACGTGGTAGAAGGCCGCCGCCCCCCCGAGCCCGTCCGTGAGCCCCGACGGGCGCTCGAGCGCGACGCGGTTCCAGCCGATGTGGGGCAGCTTCGGCGCCTCCAGCGCCGTGACCTCGCCCGGCAGCAGCCCCAGCCCCGCGGCGCCCTCGTGCTCGGCGGAGCCCTCGAACAGCAGCTGCATGCCGAGGCAGATGCCGAGCACCGGGGTGCCCTGCCCCGCCCGCTCGCGGATCACGCCGTCGAGCCCGGCGGCCGACAGCCGCCGCATCGCCTCCGGGAACGCGCCGACGCCGGGCACGACCACCGCGTCGGCACCCCGGATCGCGTCGTGGTCGCCCGTCATGCGGACCTCGGCGCCGACGTGCTCGAACGCCTTCTCGACCGAGCGCCGGTTGCCCATCCCGTAGTCGACGACGGCGACCGTGCTCACGTCAGCGTGCCCTTGGTCGAGGGCACGCCGGTCTCGGATGGGTCGACCGCCACGGCGGCCCGCAGCGCGCGGGCGAACGCCTTGAAGCAGGCCTCGATCATGTGGTGGGCGTTGGTGCCGGACTGCAGGTCGAGGTGCAGCGTCAGGCGCGCGGCGCTCGCCACGGCGCGGAAGAACTCCTCCGCCGCCTCGTGCTCGAAGCCGGCGATGTCGCCGGGCGGCAGGGTCAGCCCGCTCAGAGCGCAGAACGGGCGGCCCGAGACGTCGATCGCGCAGGCCGCACGCGCCTCGTCCATCGGGATCACGGCGTGGCCGTAACGGGCGATCCCGGCGCGGTCGCCGAGCGCCTGGTCGAGCGCCTGGCCGAGCACGATGCCGGTGTCCTCGACCGTGTGGTGCGAGCCGGTCTGGAGGTCGCCGGCCACCTGCACCTCGAGGTCGAGCCGGCCGTGGCGCGCGAGCAGGTCGAGCATGTGATCGAGGAATCCGACGCCGGTCCGCCGCGCGCCGGCGCCGGTCCCGTCGAGGCCGAGGCTGACGGAGACGTCGGTCTCCCCCGTCTTACGGCTGACCTGGGCCCTGCCTCGCGCTGCGCGCTCGTCACCGCTTCGCTCGCGTGTCATGGCGCGGGATTCTCCCCTCTTGCCTCCATCGACGCGGCGTGGGCCTCGAAGCCCTCGGCGCGGGCGATCGCGGCGCCGGCGGGAGCGAGCGCGGCCGCAGCCGCGGCGGGGATGCGGACCTCGGCCATACGGCGGCGGAAGTGGCGCGCGGAGAGCCCGGAGGCGAAGCGCGCCGCGCCCTCGGTCGGCAGCGTGTGGTTCGATCCCGCCACGTAGTCGCCGAACGCGGTGCCGCTGTGGGCGCCGACGAACAGGCAGCCGGCGCGGCGCACGCGCGGGGCGAGCGCCTCCGCCCCCGGCCCCATCAGCTGCAGGTGCTCGGGCGCGAGCGCCTCGGCGAAGGCGAGCGCGGCGTCCATGCCGTCGGCCACGATGCCGGCGCCCTCCGCCGGCAGCAGCGCCGGGTCGTCGCTCACCGCGACGACGAGGGAGTCCGGCCCGTGCTCGGCCTGCGCGCGGAGGTCCGCGGCCGCCCACTCCGGGTCCGCACCGGCCGACAGGATCACGCAGAGGTCACTCGGGCCGGCGAAGCCGTCGATGCCGACGAGCCCGCTCACCTGCCGCTTGGCCTCCTGCACGTAGAGGTTGCCGGGACCGACGATCACATCCACGCGGGCGACGCTCTCCGTCCCGTGCGCGAGCGCGGCGATCGCCTGCGCGCCGCCCATCGCGTAGACCTCGTCGGCCTCGCAGAGCGCGGCGGCGGCGAGGATGACCGGATGCGGCGGCGCGGCGACGACGACCTCGTCCACCCCGGCCGCGCGCGCGGTCACCGCCCCCATCACCACCGAGGAGGGATACGGCGCCCGGCCGCCGGGCGCGTAGACCGCCGCGCGCGCGACCGGCACCTCGCGCAACCGCACCGCCTGCCCCTGCTCGAGCACGACGAGCGACTCGGCGTCGAGGCCCGCGGCGGCGACGGCGGACACGTTCGCGATCGCGACCTCCAGACCCGCCCGGACGGCGGGATCGAGCGCGTCGAGCGCCGCCGCGAGCGCGTGGGGAGGCACGCGCCCCCACTCCCCGTCACCGAAGCGCACCTCGTACTCGCTGACGGCCGCATCACCGCCCACCCGCACGGCCTCCACGATCTCGCGCACCGCGGCCTCGACCGACGCGGCGGCCGGCCCCAGCGCGCGCACCTCCGCCGCCACCGCCGCGGCGTCCTCGACCGTGCAGCTACGCCGCATCGCGGATCCGCGCGAGCAGCTCGTCGATCTCGGCGGCCTTGAGCTTGTGAGCGACCGGGTTGGCGATCAGGCGCGCCGTCGAGGGCGAGATCTCCTCCCGGATCACCAGCCCGTTCTCCTTCAGGGTGGTCCCGGTGGCGGTCAGGTCCACGATGCCGTCGACGAGGCCGGTCAGCGGCGCGAGCTCCACCGAGCCCTTGACCTCGACGATCTCGGCCTGGCGCCCGGTGCGCTCGAAGAAGGCAGCGGCGATGCGCGGGTACTTCGTGGCGATCCGCATGACCCCGAGCCGCCGCAGCGCCTCGGCCGCCGGGTCGTCACCCGCGACCGTCGCGAACACCATCACGCAGCGCCCGTAGCCGAGGTCGGCGAGCTCGTAGACCTCGCGCTCGACCTGCTCGGCGAGCACGTCCTTGCCGGTGATGCCGAGGTCGGCCGCGCCCGCCTCGACGTAGGTCGGCACGTCGGAGGGGCGCATCGTGACGATCCCGACCTCGCCGAACAGCAGGCGACGGTCGTTGGCGCGCACCTCGGCCGTGTCGACCCCGAGCGTGTCGAGCAGGTCGAGCGTGTGCCCCATCAGCGCCCCGCGGGGCACGGCGATCGTGAGCCCGTTCAGCCCCACCGCTCGCCTGCTGTCTCGCCTGGCGGCTCGCCACCGGGTCGGCCGACCTTGCCGGTACGAGCTACGCCTTCCCCTCGGCCTTCCCCGACCAAGGCGATGTGGAGCCGCTCGACGTTCAGGGCCCAGCCCGCCGCGGGCAGCTCGCGCCCGAAGCGCGCGAGCAGGTCGTCGTAGCGCCCGCCGCCGCCCAGCGGCACCCCGAGCGCCCCGTCGTAGACCTCGAAGATCGCGCCCGTGTAGTAGCCCAGCGACCGCGACAGCCCGAGGTCGAAGATGATCCGCTCCGCCACGCCGGGCGACAGGCGCTCGTGGACGCGCTGGAGCCGGCCGACGACGGCGGCGGCCGGGCCCGCAGGCAGCTCGAGCACCTCCGGCCCGCCGCGCAGCTGCGGGACGCGCAGCAGCAGGTCCGCGGCCTCCTTCCCCAGCCGCAGCCCGCCGATCTCGCGCTCGAGGCCGACGAAGTCGCGCGTCACGAGCTCGTGCAGGATCGGCGCCCGCGCCGCAGCGGGCACCTCGAGCGCATCGAGCAGCGCCGGGTACAGCGACGCGTCGCCGAGGCCGACGCGGTAGGAGTCGAGGCCGAGGGCGTCGAGCACCTCGCACAGCAGCTCGATCGCCTCGATCGTGCCGTCGGGACCGGGCGCGCCGACCAGCTCGATCCCCGCCTGCAGCATCTCGCGCGCCTGACCGCGCTGCGGCCGCACCGAGCGGTAGGCGTGGGCGAAGTAGCAGAAGCGCAGCGGGGGAGCCGAGGTGGCGTAACGCGTGGCGACCACGCGCGCGATCGGGATCGTCATGTCCGAGCGCAGCACGAGCACGTTGCCCTGCTCGTCGAACAGGCGGTAGGCGGGCTCGGCCGCGGCCGCATCGCCGCGCGCCAGCGTCGACTCGTACTCGAGCGCCGGCGTCGCGACCTCCCCGTAACCGCGGGCCTCGAAGATCGCCCGCACCGTCTCGGTGATCGCGCGCAGCTCGCGCATCTCGTCCGGGAGGACGTCGCGGGTCCCCGAGGGGATCGGGTCGATCATCGCGCGAAAGAGGCTAGATCTCGACGCGCTCGATGCGAGCGCCGAGGTCGCGCAGGCGCTCGTCGATCCGCTCGTAGCCGCGGTCGATCTCGCGCACGTTGTGGATCTCGCTCTGGCCGTCGGCGCAGAGGGCGGCGATCAGGATCGCCATGCCCGCGCGGATGTCGGGCGAGGACAGGCGCGCCCCGCGCAGCCGCCGCGGCCCGATGACGATCGCCCGGTGCGGGTCGCAGATCGTGATCTCCGCACCCATCGAGATCAGCTTGTCGACGAAGAACAGGCGGTTCTCGAACATCTTCTCGAAGATCAGGACCGAGCCCTCGGATTGCGTCGCGAGCGCGACCGCGATCGAGGTGAGGTCGGCCGGGAAGGCCGGCCACGGCCCGTCCTCGACCTTGGACTGGTAGTCGCCGGCGTCGCGCGCCACGATCAGCTTCTGGCCGCCGGGAACGACGATGTCATCGCCGTCCCACTGCGAGTGCAGCCCGAGCCGCTCGAAGACGAGGCAGATCATCCGCATGTCCTCGGGGACGCAGTGGCGGATGCGCAGCTCGCCCCCCGTGACCCCTGCGAGCGCCATGAAGGAGGCGATCTCGATGTGGTCCGGGGAGACCGAGTGCTCGCAGCCGCCGAGCTCGCCCATGCCGTGGACGTACATGACGTTCGAGCCGATGCCCTCGATCGCGGCGCCCATCTTGTTGAGCATGCGCGCGAGGTCCTGGACGTGGGGCTCCGAGGCGGCATTGCGGATGACGCTCGAGCCGGCGGTCAGCGCCGCCGCCATCAGCGCGTTCTCCGTGCCCATGACCGACGGCTCGTCCATGAAGAAGTCCGTGGAGCGCAGGCCCCCGTTGGGCGCGGAGAGGCGGATGTGGGGGCCGTGCTCGATTTCGGCTCCGAGCGCGCGGAACGCGTCGAGGTGCGGGTCGAGCCGCCGGCGGCCGATGACGTCGCCGCCCGGCGGCGGCATCGACGCGGAGCCGAAGCGCGCGAGCAGCGGCCCGGCGACCAGGAAGGAGGCGCGGATGCGCTCGGCCAGGTCCGGGTTGACGTCGGTCCCGTCGATCCCGTCCGCCTGCAGCGAGACGGTGTTGTCCTCGATCCACTCGACCGTGACGCCGAGGTCGGCGAGCAGTGCCAGCATCGCCTCGGTGTCGCGGATGCGCGGGACGTTGGCGATCACCACGCGCTCGTCGGTGAGCAGGCTGGCGGCCAGGAGCGGCAGGGCCGCGTTCTTGTTGCCGGCGGGCACGATGGTGCCGGACAGCGGCACGCCGCCCTCGATGACGAGCTTTTCCATGGTCGAGCGGCGGGCTAGGGTACCAGCCATGTCGCAGCCCCTTTCGCGCCCGATGGCGTGGTCCCTTTTCTGCGAGTGGACCGAATCCGCGTCCCTGCGCAAGCACGTCCTGGCGGTCGAGGCCGCGATGCGCGCGTACGCGCCCCGCTTCGACGGCGACGAGGAGGAGTGGGGCCTCGTCGGCATGCTCCACGACCTCGACTACGAGCGCCACCCGGACGGCGAGACCGGACATCCGCGGTTGGGCATGGCCGAGCTCGAGCGCCAGGGCTTCTCGCCGGAGTTCGTGCGCGCCGTGGCCTCGCACGCCGACTACCTCGACGTCCCGCGCGAGACGCCGATGGAGAAGGCGCTCTACGCCGTCGACGAGCTGTCGGGCTTCGTGATGGCCTGCGCCTACGTGCGCCCC
>JBBQLH010000062.1:0-24672 GCA_038327685.1 Solirubrobacterales bacterium | reverse complement strand
TCGCCGATCCCGTTCTGCTCGCGCAGGAAGCGCTGCGGGTAGGGGTCCGGCGGTTGGGCGGGCGCCTCGAGCCGCGCCCGCTCCTCCTCGCTCAGCTGCACCTCGCTCGCGCCGAGCAGGTCCTCGAGCTGCTCGAAGGTGCGCGGCCCGACGATCGGCGCCGTCACCCCGTCGGTCCCGAGCAGCCACGCCAGCGCGACCTGCGACACCGTCGCGCCCTTCGAGTCCGCGATCGTGCGGGCCTCATCGACGACCTTGAAGTTGCGCTCGATCGCGCGCCGCGCGGGCGCCTCCTCCAGCTCGTCGGCGGCGCCGGCCATCCGCGAGCCCTCGGGCATCGCCGCGTCGCGTGAGTAGCGCCCGGTGAGGAAGCCCGCGCCGAGCGGGCCCCACGGCAGCACCCCGAGCCCGGCGGCGCGGCAGAAGGGCAGGATCTCCGTCTCGATCGCGCGCTCCACGAGCGAGTACTGCGGCTGCAATGAGATGAACGGGGACCAGCCGTTGCGGTCCTGCAGCGCCACCGACCACGCCAGCAGCCAGGCCGGGAAGTTCGAGACGCCGAGCGCCTTGACCTTCCCCGCCCGCACGAGGCCGTCGAGCGCCTCGAGGGTCGCCTCCAGCGGCACCTCGGGATCGGGCGCGTGCACCTGGTAGAGGTCGATCTCGTCGACGCCGAGGCGGCGCAGGCTGGCGTCGCAGGCCGCGCGGATGCGGTCGGGATCGAGGCCTTGCCCGCCGGGGTCCGAGACCGGGAAGCGCACCTTGGTCGCGAGCACGACCTCGTCGCGGTGGCCGGCGAGCCAGGGCGCGAGCGTCTCCTCCGACCCGCCGTCGTCGTAGACATCCGCGGTGTCGAGGAAGTTGCCGCCTGCCTCGAGGTAGCGGTCGAGCATCCGGTGGGACTCCTCGACGGGAGTCTTCGAGCCCATCAGCATCGTGCCGATGCACAGACGGGAGACGGTGAACGGGCCGAGCGGAGTCGTGTCCATGACCCTCTCCCCTACCCCGGGCGCCCAGGGTTTAGGGTGCCGCGCCATGAGCGGCCCTCGATTCGGCCTGACCGGCCTGGCGGTGATGGGCGCCAACCTCGCCCGCAACGTCGCCCACCACGACATCCCCATCGCAGTGCACAACCGCACCGCGTCCAAGACCGAGCAGTTCATGTCCGAGCACGGCTCCGAAGGGCCGATCACGGGCACCGGCACGACGGAGGAATTCGTCCAGGCGCTCGAGCGCCCGCGGACGATCATGACCATGGTCAAGGCCGGCCCGGCGGTCGACGCCGTGATCGAGGAGCTCGCGCCGCTGCTCGACGAGGGCGACACGATCATCGACGGCGGCAACTCGCACTTCCGCGACACCCAGCGCCGCGACAAGGCGATGAACGAGCGCGGTCTGCGCTTTCTCGGCGTCGGGGTCTCCGGCGGCGAGGAGGGCGCGCTGAACGGGCCGAGCATCATGCCGGGCGGCGCGAAGGAGGCCTACGCGGACGTCGAGGACGTCTTCACGTCGATCGCCGCGCAGGTCGACGGCACCCCGTGCTGCACATACGTCGGCGCCGACGGCGCGGGCCACTACGTGAAGATGGTCCACAACGGGATCGAGTACGCGGACATCCAGCTGATCGCCGAGGCCTACGACCTGCTGCGCCACGGCGTCGGGCTCGAGGTGCCGGAGATCGCGAACGTCTTCCACGAGTGGAACGAGGGCGACCTCGACTCCTTCCTGATCGAGATCACCGCGACCGTGCTCGATAAGACCGACGAGCGCACCGGCCAGCCGCTGGTGGACGTGATCCTCGACCAGGCCGAGCAGAAGGGCACCGGCCGCTGGACGGCCCAGGACGCGCTGGAGCTCGGCGTGCCGCTGACGGCGATCACCGAGGCGGTGTTCGCGCGCTCGCTCTCCGCGCTCGGCGACCAGCGCAAAGCGGCGTCGTCGCAGCTCCGCGGGCCGACGCCCGGGGAGAACGCACGCGCGGACCGTTCGCTGATCGACGACGTGCGCCAGGCGCTCTATGCCTCCAAGGTCGTCGCCTACGCGCAGGGCTTCGAGCAGATGTCGGCAGCCGCGAAGTCGGAGGGCTGGGAGCTCGACCTCGGCGCGATGGCGACGATCTGGCGCGGCGGCTGCATCATCCGCGCGCGCTTCCTCGACCGCATCCGCGAGGCCTACGACAGCGACCCGCAGACGCCGAACCTGCTGCTCGTCGACTACTTCCGCGACGCGGTCGCCGACGCCCAGGACTCGTGGCGGCGCGTGATCTCGCACTCGGTCGAGATCGGCCTGCCGGTGCCGGCCTTCACCTCCTCGCTCGCCTACTACGACGGCTACCGCCGCGAGCGCGGGCCGGCCTCGCTGATCCAGGGGCTGCGCGACCTCTTCGGGGCGCACACGTACCGCCGCGTCGACGAGGAGGGCGCCTACCACGTGCGCTGGGGCCAGGACGGCGACGAGGTGCGCACCGACGGCTGAGCCGCGGCGGCGTCCTGAGCGGCCACCGCCCGCCGTGGCGCGGGCGGCGGCGCGCCGAGGCGGCTAGCTGATCGTGATCGTGTTGACGTCGGGGTCGCTCGGAGTGCGCGCGGCGACCTCCGCGTACTCGTACTTCGTGCCGGGCTTGCTGCCGGGCTTGCCGAAGCCGAAGCCGGCGGACTCGAGCACCGTCACGGCGTCGAGGATCTTGTAGAAGCCGGGCGCGCCCGTGGTGGGCAGGCCCGAGACCGCCTCGCGCTGCGCGAACTTCGCGTAGACGCGGTCGTTGCCGAGCTTGCCGAGCGACTGCAGGGCGAGCGCGCGGTGCACGGCCTCCGTGGCCATGATCTCGGCGGTGTAGCGGGCGAACTTCGCGCCCATGAGGTTGCCCTGACGGGCGAACACGGTGTTGGCCAGCAGGTAGGCGTTGATGAAGACCTGGTCGCCGACGGCGAGCGTGGTCAGCAGCGCCTCGGGCGACGCGAACACCTCGTCGGGCACGTAGATCGTCGTCGTGGCCGGCTTGCCGCCGACGGCGTTGGACGTGAGCAGCTCGTAGTGGTTCTTCTCCTGCTGCGCGGCGGCGCGGATGTTGCGCCGCGTGACCGCGTCGAGGCGATTACCGAGCTTCTCGGGCCCGACGGTGTTGACGATCGTGGCCAGCACCTCGGCCGTGGCGGCGACCGTCGTGATGTTCTTGACCGAGTTCGCCGCATTCGTCTTGACCGCTGCGGACGCATTCCTCGACGCGAAGCCGAGCAGCCCCATCGAGCCGAGCGCGGCCGCGGTCGTTCCCACGAGCTTGCGCCGCGTGTGGGCCGACTCGTGCGAATTGAGGCGGTCGATCGTCTCGTAGAGGTGGTTGTTGACCTCTGACATCTGTCTCCCTTGCTCCTGGTCTGGCCGCGTCGAAACGCGCGCCCCTGCTCCTGTAAGCGTCGGGAGCGGGTGACCCGGATCACTGCGAGCGCCAATTGGCGCGCGAACGCTCAGCGCGGGCGGGACTTGAGGTTCTTGTCGGTGGCGGCGCCGATCAGCGCGGCCAGCCGCTCGCCGTGGCGCGGCTTCGCGGCCGCCTCGGTCATGCCCTCGGTGTAGTAGTCGCCCATGATCGAGTGGTCGGTGTAGACCGCGCGGTCGGGCACCGAGTCGTTGGCGTACTCGTCGAGCAGCCCCATCTGGTGGCTGATCTCGTGCGCGTAGGTGTACTCGGGCGACTCCGTGTACCAGTTCTGGCGGTTGTCGGCGCCCCTGCCCTTGTGCAGGGTGACGGTGAGGTGCTGGCCCGAGTCGACGAACGCGACCTCCGGTCGCAGGAGCCACTCGCGATCGGACAGGATCGAACGATGCTCGTGGAGGATGAACTTCGAGTCCCAGAGCAGGTTGAAGCGCGACCGGACCCGCATCCTGCACATCTGGAGGTCGTCGTCGGTGACGCCGTCGGGGTTGAGCTTGACGTTGATCGTCAGCCAGCAGGTCGGCGTCGAGGCGTCCTCGTCGAAGCGGACGTCGAACCTGGCGGTCCACGTGACGTCGTCCGCCCCGAGCGTCTTCTCGCGCACGAACTTCTCGACCGTCGTCGTGTCGCGGGCGAGCACGGAGCCCTGGGCGATCATCCGCGCGACGGCCCGGTTGCCGGCGCTGCGCTGCAGCGCCAGGATCTGACCGTGCTGCGTGAGCGGCAGCATCACCGGCGCCGGCGTGGCCGTCTCGACCGCCGCCTCGGTGTCCCTGACCTGCTCCTTCACGTCGCGTCCCCGTAGGGCAGCGCGCCCTCGGTGATCTCCTCGGTCAGCGCCTGCCAGCGCTCGAGCAGGCGGTCGAGGCGCTCGTCCTCGAAGCGGTCCGCGTGCCACAGCTGCGCCTCGTGGGCCTCGCCGCCCGAGCGCAGGACGAGGCGGACGGGATCGTCGTCGGGGTCGCGGCCGCCTCCGCGCGCGCTGACCGTGCGGAGGTCGAGCGCGGCGAGCTCGTCCGACAGCGCCGCCACGCGCTCGGCGGCCAGGCGCCCCTCCCACTCCCGCTCGGTGCCCGAGCGCAGCTGCACGACCCGCATCGCCCCGGTGCCGTCGACGCTGAGCGTGACCTCGCCGTTGCGGAAGTGCTCGTGGCCGACCGACACCTCGAGCGCGCTCGAGGGATCCTGCAGCGGGGGCGGACCGGCGACCATCAGCCGTCGCTGAGCGCCCACTGCGCGTCGTCGAGCACGTACGTGTCCTCGTCGATGCCGTGCAGGGGCAGGCCATCCGGAGGCGGGCTGGGCATCCCGCTCTCACGCAGGCGAAGGACGCCGGAGACCTCGACCGGCTTGCCCTCGACCTCCTTGTCCCACGCGTCGAGGCCGCCGATGTAGACCGGCTCGCCCGCGGCCATCACGATGGCGCCGGCGGCCCCGGTCATGGCGGGACCCCGGAAGGTGACCGCCTGTCCGACGTGCTCGCCGGGGTCGAAGCTCTCGTCCGCCACAGCACGACGCTAGACGCGGCGGCGCGACAGGTCAAACAGGCGCGCTTGCGCGCTGGTAGGTTCGCGCAAGCTGGAGGCCCGTACTTGAGCGAACTCGACCGTCTGGACCACGAGACCGGAGCCGCCGATCAGGCGGGTGTGGCGTCCGTGGCGCCCGGCGTCCAGCCGCCCGAGATCAGGCTGACCGGCGTCGGGCGGAGCGGCAACTGGCTCTCGCCCGGCAACGTCGCTGCGCTGCAGCGACTGGCGGGCAACCGCGCGACCTCGGCGGTCGTCAGCGCGGGCCGAGCGGTCCTGGCTCGCCTCGGCACGCCGCTCGACCAGCCGCTGCCGTCAGGCGCCCCGGTCCCCGCGCACGGGGAGGACGCCGGCGAGCAGCGCCGGTACACCCGCAAGCAGTTTCAGGCGATGTGGGAGGCGGAGCAGGGGCACAAGCTGACGTTCCTGCAGGAGAAGACCATCAAGGCGGGGTGCATCGGGATCACCTCGAACAACCTGGGCGGCGGGAATCCGCCGCTGGACGAGGTCTACACCACCTTCGGCGCGGCCCACGCGGCCATGGAGGCCCACAACAGCGGGCTCAAGCGGGACGATCCGAACCGCTGGGTGATGTTCGGGATGCACTTCTGGTCCAACCAGGATCCCGATCGGGCCAACCGTGCCACACCCGACCACGCGGCATTCCTGCCCGACGCGTCGGGGAAGGTCGACATGACGGACTACAAGTACCGCTCGCGCCCGGGCTTCGTGAACTTCGACTACGGGTTCTGGGACGAGGCGAGCAACTCGCACTGGCACGCCAACCATTTCGAGAAGGGCCCAGCCGACCCGATGAAGGTGTACCAGAGCACGCGAGCGAAGTTCTCCCATGTCTTCGAGGAGACCCCGGGGGAGACGCGCTTCGGCTACAAGGACTTCGATCGCGAGGTCTTCGGCGTCGCCAAGGCCGAGAACTACGAGACGTCCCGGGCGACGCGACCGAACCTCACCTCGCCGCGGTTCATGCGAGCCGACGGCAGGCCCGACCTCACGATCGACCGCGTCTTCCGGGGCAAGGCGACGCTTCGAGCCGGATCACCGGCGGGCGCGGTGAAGATGCTGCAGCAGGCCCTCGTCGACCTCAAGAAGTACGACCTCGGGGAGTTCGGTCCGGCGAACGACGGGGTCGACGGCAAGTACGGCTCGCAGACGTCCAGCGCGGTCAAGCAGTTCAAGGTCGACGAGAACCTCGGCGCGGAGTCGGACGGCAGCGCCGGGCGCGGGGTCATCTTCCGGCTCGACGAGCTGTTCCCGCCGTAGCGGCCTCATGCCGAGCATCACCCACACGATCCGCGGGCTCGTCCTGACGGAGCACGAGTTCTCCGTCCCGCTCGATCACGCCCGCACCGGCGGCGCGCAGATCGTGGTCTTCGCCCGGGAGATCGCCGATCCCGACGGCCGGGACCGGCCCTTCCTGGTGTTCTTCCAAGGCGGGCCGGGCCACGAGGGCGCTCGCCCGACGCGGCACCCGACCTCGCCCGGCTGGCTCGACCGCGCGCTGCAGGAGTTCCGCGTGCTGATGCTCGACCAGCGCGGGACGGGTCGCTCCACGCCGGCCGGCACGCTGCCCGGACTCGGTCCGGCCGAGCAGGCCGAGTACCTGACCCACTTCCGCGCCGACTCGATCGTGCGCGACGCGGAGCTGATCCGCGCGGAGCTCGGCGTGGACCGCTGGAGCATCCTCGGCCAGAGCTTCGGCGGCTTCTGCGCCATGAGCTACCTGTCGCTCGCGCCCGAAGGGCTGCGCGAGGCGTTCGTGACGGGCGGGCTCGCGCCCGTCGGGCGCCACCCCGACGAGGTCTACCGCGCGACCTACCGCCGCATCCTCGATCGCTGCCGGCGCTACTACGAGCGCTACCCGGAGGACCGCGCGCGCGTGCTCGCCCTGCAGGAGCGGCTCGACGCCGAGGATGTCCGGCTCCCGACGGGGGACCGCCTCACCGCCCGCCGCTTCCGCCAGGTGGGCAACCTGCTCGGGATGAGCGACGGCGCCGAGCACCTGCACGGCCTCCTCGAGCTTCCCGCCGACTCCCCCGCGTTCCGTCACGACGTCCAGGACGTCCTCGGCTTCGAGCGCAACCCGCTCTACGCGATCCTGCACGAGGCGTCTTACGCCGACGGCGGCGCCACGCGCTGGGCGGCCGAGCGGGTCATGCCGGCCGACGACGCGGAGCAGCCCGAACTGCTCACCGGCGAGCACGTCTATCCATGGATGTTCGAGGACTACGGAGCGCTCGCGCCGCTGCGCGAGGCCGCGGAGCTGCTCGCCGCGCATGAATGGCCGCGCCTCTACGACCCCGAGGGGCTGCGGGCCAACGAGATCCCCGTCGCGGCGGCGATCTACGCCGACGACCCCTACGTCGAGCGCGCCTTCTCCGAGGAGACCGCCGCGCTCATCCGCGGCACGCGCCCGTGGGTGACGAACGAATACGACCACAACGGCCTGCGCGCGGACGGCGACCGCATCCTCGGACGGCTGATCGACCTCGCACGCGGGCGCGCCTGACCGCACTGGCGGAGGCGCGCGGCGTGACGTAGCCTCCTGCGGGCGGTGCGGCCTTCCGAGGACACCCGCGGTCACACCCTTGCCGCCCTGCGGCGCGGCTACGTCAGCGGGCGCCTGCAGACCGACACCTTCAGCTTTCGTGTCGAGCGCGCGCTGAGCGCCGACAGCAGCCGGGAGCTCCGCGACGGCCGCTGGTTCCTCGTCGACCTCGATTCCAGCAACGGCACGCTCGTCAACGGCCGGCGAGTGCGCGACGCCGAGGTCCGCGTCGGCGACCGGGTCCGGCTCGGCGCGGCCCGCTTCACGCTCTGAACACGCGTCGGGTGCCGACGGGCCCGTACGCTGCCAGTCGTGGCCGAAGCCGACGGCAAGGCGATGACGACGGGCCTGCTGGAGGTCCTCGAGGCTGTCCAGCGGGGCGAGACCGCTCCGGCCGACGCGCTGGCGCGGATGGGCGAGCTGCCGTTCCGCGACCTCGGCTTTGCGCGCGTGGACACGCACCGCGAGCTGCGCCAGGGCGCGCCGGAGGCGATCCTGGCCGAGGGGAAGGCTCCCGACGAGGTCGAGGCGATCGCGCGCGCCCTGCTGGAGAGCGGGGCGGGCAGCGTGCTGGTGACCCGGGCCGACGCGGCCGCCCGGGAGGCGCTGCGGCGCGTCGCGCCCGACGCGGAGGAGGACGCGCGTGCGCGGCTCGCATGGGTCGCGAGGCGCGTGCCGCCGGTGCGCGGGCTCGTGACGATCGTGTCGGGCGGGACGTCGGACGGGCCTGTGGTGACCGAGGCGCGGGTGCGGGCGGAGCTGCTCGGGACGCGCGTCGTGGTGCACGCGGACGCGGGGGTCGCGGGGCTGCACCGGCTGGCGCCGGCGCTGGAGGATCTACGCCGCGCGGGCTGCGTCGTGGTGGTGGCCGGCCAGGATGCCGCGCTCGCCTCGGTGGTCGGGGGGCTCGTGGCCGCGCCGGTCATCGGCGTGCCGACCAGCACCGGCTACGGCGCCGCGCTCTCCGGCGTGACCGCCCTGCTGTCGATGCTCGTCTCGTGCGCCGCGGGGCTGGCCGTGGTCAACATCGACGACGGCTTCGGGGCGGGCACGATCGCCGCGCGGATCGCGCGCTCGGCGGGCGGCGCCGAGTGACCCGGGTCCTCTACGTCGATTGCGTGGCCGGAGTCGCCGGCGACATGCTGCTCGGGGCGCTCATCGACGCCGGCGCCGATCCGCAGGGGATCCGCGCAGGGCTCGCCGGGATCGGCGTCGCCGGGCTCGAGCTGCGCACGGAGCGGGTGAGCAGGCAGGCGATGAGCGCCACCCACGCCACGATCCAGGGTGCGCCCGGGCAGCCTCACCGCGACTGGCGCTCGATCCGCTCGCTGATCGACGGCGCCGGCCTGCCCGAGCGAGCCCGTGTCCGGGCGCAGGAGGCGTTCCGGCGGCTCGCCTACGCCGAGGCACGGATCCACGCGGTCGATCCCGAGCAGGTGCACTTCCACGAGGTCGGCGCCGTCGATGCGATCGGGGAGGTGTGCGGCGTCGCCCTCGCACTGGAGCACCTGCGCGTCGAACGCGTCGTCTGCTCGCCGCTGCCTGTCGGCCGCGGTTTCGTCGAGGCCGACCACGGGCGGCTCCCGCTGCCGGCGCCGGCGACCCTGGCGCTGCTCGAGGGGGCGCCGCTCTACGGCGTGGAGGTCGAGACCGAGCTCGTGACGCCGACGGGTGCGGCGCTGGTCGCCGCGATCGCCGCCGGCTATGGACCGCTGCCCAGGATCACGCTCGAGGCCGTCGGCTACGGCGCCGGCACGCGCGACGGCGCAGAGCTCCCCAACGTCGTCCGGGCGATCGTCGGCGCCGAGACCGGGCCCCCTTCCCGGCCGGTCTCGTTGATCGAGGCGAACCTCGACGACCTGCTGCCCGAGCTCGCGCCCGACGCGGCCGCCGCCTGCTTCGCGGCGGGCGCGCTCGATGTCTGGACCGCGCCGGCGCAGATGAAGCACGGACGCCCGGGGTTCGTCATGTCCGCGCTCGCGCGGCCGGGCGACGAGGAGGCCGTCGCGAACGCGATGCTGCGCGAGACGAGCACGCTGGGCGTCCGCATCGCGCGGCTGGAGCGCATCGAGCTGGAGCGCGAGAGCCGGACCGTGGAGGTGGGCGGCGAGCCGGTGCGCGTCAAGGTCGGCCGCCTCGACGGCCGGGTGGTCAACCTCGCACCCGAGCACGCCGATTGCGAGCGCGCCGCGCGGCGCAGCGGGGCGCCGGTGAAGACCGTGTGGGCGCAGGCGCTCGCTGCCGCGCACCTGGAGGGCACATGACGCTGCTGGGCGAGCTCGAACGCAGCGTCGGCCGCCACGAGAGCGCGGTCGTGGCGTTCTCGGGCGGAGTGGACTCGTCGCTCGTGGCCGCGATCGCCGCTCGCGCGCTCGGACCGCGCGCGCTGGCGGTCACCGCCGTCTCACCCGCGGTGGCCGCCGGAGAGCTCGAGGGCGCCCGCCGGGTGGCCGCCGCGGTCGGCATCGCGCACGAGACGATCGCGACCAACGAGCTCGCTCACGCCGGCTACCGGCGCAACGGGCCCGACCGCTGCTACTTCTGCAAGTCCGAGCTCTATGACACGCTCGCCGAGCTCGCCGACCGCCGCGGCTACGGCGTGCTGCTCTCCGGCGCCAACGCCGACGACGCCGGGGACTGGCGCCCCGGCCTGCGCGCAGCCGCGGAGCACGGCGTCCGGCATCCCCTGCTCGACGCCGGAGCCGGCAAGGCCGAGGTGCGCGCCCTCGCCCGCCAGCTGGGGGTGCCGAGCGCGGACAAGCCGGCCACGCCGTGTCTCGCCTCGCGCATCCCGTACGGAACGGCGGTGGATCCAGCGACGCTGACGCGCATCGACCGCGCCGAGCGGGCCGTGCGCGCGCTCGGGTTCCCCGTGCTCCGCGTCCGCCACCACGGCATCCTCGGGCGGCTCGAGATCGCCGCCGACGATCTCGACCGGGCGCTCGAGCGCGAGCAGGAGATCCTCGCCGCCGTCCGCGCGGCGGGCTACGCCCACGCGGTCATCGACCGCGAGCCCTTCCGGTCAGGGCGCCTCAACGCGGTGCTGCGACACCGCGGCGTAGTCTCCCCGCCATGATCGAACGCGCCCTTTTCGGGGCGACCGGACACGAGTCGTCCCGCACGATCTTCGGCGCCGCGGCGCTGGGGAGCGTCTCCAAGCACGACGCCGACCGCACGCTGGAGCTGCTGCTCCGGCATGGCGTCAACCACATCGACGTCGCCGCGGCCTACGGCGACGCCGAACTGCGCATCGCCTCCTGGCTGCGCCGCCGCGAGGGCGAGTTCTTCGTGGCGACGAAGACCGGCGAGCGCACCTACCGCGGCGCACGCGAGGAGATCCGCCGCTCGCTCGACCGGCTCGGCGTCGACCACGTCGACTCGATCCAGCTGCACAACCTCACGGACGTCATCGAGTGGGAGACGGCGCTCGGCGCCGACGGCGCCCTCGAGGCCGCGATCGAGGCCCGCGAGGAAGGGCTCGTGCGCTTCATCGGCGTGACCGGCCACGGCCTCTCGATCCCCGAGATGCACCGGCGCAGCCTCGAGCGCTTCCCCTTCGACTCCGTCCTGTGCCCGTACAACCACCCCCAGATTCAGGACGCGCGCTACGCCGAGACGTTCGAAGCGCTCGCCCGGATCTGCCAGGAGCGCAACGTCGCCCTGCAGACCATCAAGAGCCTCGCGTCGCGTCGCTGGGACGGCCGCGCCGCGACGGCCGCGACGTGGTACGAGCCACTGCGCGAGCAACCCGACATCGACCTGGCGACGCACTGGGTGCTCGGACGGCCCGAGGTGTTCCTGCTCACCACCGGCGACGTCGAGATCCTCCCGCGCCTGCTCGACGCCGCGGAGCGCTTCGAGCGGCGACCCTCCGACGAGGAGATGGCCGGGCTCACCAGGCGACTCGATCTCGCCCCGCTGTTCGTCTAGGCGGGCGTCGCCGTCCTCGATCTCTTCGCAACGCCCCAGATCGCCACCGAGCGCCGCGACGACGGTTCGATCCTGCTGCGCTCCGCCGAGCCGCTCGGCGCCCATCCGCCGAGCATGGCCCACGTCTTCCGGGCCCGAGCGGAGCAGCATCCTGAGCGTGCCCTCGCGGCCGAGCGGGAGGGGGACGACTGGCGGACGCTGACCTGGGGCGCGGCCCGCTCGGCGGCCGACTCGGTGGCGCAGGCGCTGCTCGATGCCGGGCTCGGGCCCGAGCGGCCGCTGATGGTGCTCTCGGGCAACTCGCTCGCGCACCTGAAGCTGACGCTCGGCGCCTACACGGCGGGCGTGCCCGTGCTGCCCATCAGTCCCGCGTACTCGCTGCTCAGCCGCGACCACGCGCGGATCCGCGCGATCGCGGAGTCGTGCGCCCCCGGCATGGTGTTCGCGGACGATGGCGAACGATTCGGACCGGCCCTGGCCGCGCTGCCGATCCGGGCGGTCACCTTGGATGAGCTCGAGAGCACGCGCCCCGGTGCCGAGGTCGAGCGGGCGTTCGAGCGCGTCGGGCCCGACGCGGTGGCGAAGATCCTGTTCACCTCCGGCTCCACCGGCGCGCCCAAGGGCGTCATCAACACTCACCTGATGCTGTGCTCCAATCAACAGGCGCTCGGCCAGGTCTGGCCGTTCATGCGCGAGGAGCCCCCGGTGCTCGTGGACTGGCTCCCGTGGAGCCACACGTTCGGGGGCAACCACAATCTCGGTCAGGTCCTCGCCTTCGCAGGGACGCTGTACATCGACGACGGCAAGCCGGCTCCGCCACTGTTCGAGCGCACGATCGCCGCGCTCCGAGACGTGCGACCGACCGTCTACTACAACGTGCCCGCCGGGTACGCGCTGCTCGCCCCGCGGCTCGAGAGCGACCGCGCGCTCGCCGCGGCGTTCTTCTCGCGCCTGCGCTTCATGTTCTACGCCGCCGCGGCGCTTCCCGAGGCGCTCTGGAAACGCCTGCGCGCGGTGGCGGACGAGGTCGCGGACCACCCCGTCCCGCTGACCGCCTCCTGGGGCACCACCGAGACGGCGCCGGCCGCGACGACCGCGCACTTCGCCTCGGCCCGCTGCGGCTGCATCGGGGTGCCGCTGCCCGGCGTGACGCTCAAGCTCGTACCCGCGGCCTCCAAGCTGGAGATCCGCCTCACCGGGCCGAACGTCACGCCCGGGTACCACGACGACGCGGCGGCGACGGCGGCGGCCTTCGACGAGGAGGGCTTCTACCGCACCGGCGACGCCGTCTACCTCGTCGACGACGAGGATCCGAACCGAGGCCTGCTGTTCGACGGCCGCCTCGCCGAGGACTTCAAGCTCGGCACCGGCACCTGGGTCCACGTCGGGCAGCTGAGGACACGCCTGGTCTCGGCGGCGGGCGTGCTGACGGACGCGGTCATCTGCGGCCACGACCGCGAGTGTGCCGCCGCGCTGGCGTGGGTCAACCAGGCCGAGGCTCGCCGGGTGTGCTCCGCGAGCGAGGACGTCGCCCTCGACGACCCGGCACTGCGCGCCCACCTGGCCGCGCGCCTGGCGGAGCTCAAGGCGGGCGGGGGGTCCGCCTCCTGTATCGCGCGGCTGCTCCTGCTCGAGGAGCCGCCGGACATCGACGCGGGCGAGATCACCGACAAGGGCTACATCAACCAGCGACGGGTGCGCGAGCGGCGGCCCGACCTGGTCGACCGCCTGTTCGCCGGGCCGCTCGACGCCGCCGTCATCACGCCTGGGAGCGCGTGACGGGCGGCACGATCGAGCGGCCGGTGACCGTCGCCGGCCGCCGGCTCGAGGCGGTCGAGCTTGCGGGCGACGCCGCGCTGCGACCGCTCGTGCTGCTGCACGAAGGGCTCGGATCCGTGGGGCTGTGGCGCGACTTCCCCCGCGCGCTGCAGGTCGCGACCGGCCGGCGCGTGATCGCGTTCTCGCGCTTCGGGCACGGCCACTCCGAGCCGCCGCCCCGCCCGCGCACGCCGGCGTTCTTCCACGAGGAGGCGCTCGACGTCCTCCCCATGGTGCTCGCGCAGCTCGATGTCGCGGAGCCGCTGCTCGTCGGCCACAGCGACGGCGCCTCGATCGCGCTCATCCACGCCGGGCGTCACCCGGTCGCGGGCATCGCGCTGCTCGCCCCCCACGTGATCGTCGAGGACATCACGGTCGCGGCGATCCGCGAGGCGCGCCTGGCCTTCGACGACGGCTCCCTGCGGCGGCGGATGGCGCGCCACCACGACGATCCCGAGGCGGCCTTCAACGGCTGGTGCGACGTCTGGCTCGATCCGGCCTTCCGCGACTGGAGCCTCGAGACCGATGCCGCGCGGGTCTCCTGCCCCACGTTGCTGATCCAGGGCGAGGCCGATCCCTACGGCACGCTGGAGCAGCTCGAGCGCATCGAAGCGCGGGTGCGGGGGCCGTTGCAGCGGCTCGTGGTGCCCGGCGGGCACAGCCCCCACCTCGAGGCGCGCGACCGGGTCGTCGACGCGCTCGTAGGCTGGGCGCGTGACCGAGCCTGACGCCGACGCCACGATCACGCCGCTGCCCTCCGGGTCGGTCGTGGAGCACGTCCGCCAATCCACCGACTACCGCCTCCACGAGCTCTCAGGAACCCGCGTGCGCGCGACGATGTCGCTCGGCGAGGCCCATCACCAGCCCTTCGGGCGCGTCCACGGCGGCGTCTACGCGATCGCGGTCGAGGGCGTCGCGAGCGCCGGCGCGTGCGCGGCGGTGGCCGAACAGGGCATGTACGCCGTCGGCACCAACAACAACACGGACTTCCTGCGGCCGGTGGACGTGGCCGAGGTCGAGGTGGTCGCCGAGCCGGTCTTCCAGGGCCGCACGCAGCAGCTCTGGGAGGTCTCGATCACGCGCACCGACAACGGCAAGCTCGTCGCCCGCGGCCGCCTGCGGCTGCAGAACCTCCCGCTGCCCGAGGAGTCAGCGGGCGGCTGACGACCGCCGGGCGGCCAGCTCGCGGAGGGCGAAGCGCTGGACCTTGCCGGTCAGCGTGCGCGGCAGCTCGTCGACGAACTCGACGACGTGCGGGTACTCGTAGCGACGCAGGCGCTCCTTGCACCACGCGCGGAGCTCGTCCGCCAGCGCCTCGTCACCGGGGTCGTCGTCCGCGCATTCGACGTAGGCCGCGATGCGTGTCGCGTCCTCCACCTTGACGCCGACGACACCGACGCCCTGGACGCGCGGATGGCCGACCAGGACGTGCTCCATGTCGATCGGCGAGACCCACAGCCCTCCGATCTTGAGCATGTCGTCCATCCGCCCGACGTAGACGTAGGCACCGTCCTCGCGGCGCTCGTAGCGGTCGCCGGTGGCGAACCAGTCGCCGCGCATGGCGCTCTTGGTCTTCTCGTGCTGGTGCCAGTAGAACGCCGCGCAGGAGTCACCGCGAACCTCAAGCCCGCCGACCGCCGGGCCTTCGAGCACCTGCCCCGCCTCGTCGACGATGCGCAGGTCATAGCCGGGGACCGCCCGGCCGGTCGTGCCCGGCTCGACCGCCCCGGGCCGGTTGGAGCAGAAGATGTGCAGCATCTCCGTCGAGCCGATCCCGTCGATGATCTCGACGCCGAAGCGCTCCTTCCAGCGATCGTAGGTCTGCGGCGGCAGCGCCTCCGCGGCCGACACGCAGAAGCGCACGGAGTCCATGGCTCCGTCGGCCGCCTCGTCGCGGACGAGCGCGCCGAACAGCGCGGGCACCGAGAAGAACACGGTCGGGCGATGCTCGCGCAGGGCGGCGAGGATCGGCTCGGGCTTCGTCGGCCCGCGCATGATCACCGATGTCGCGCCGAACCACAGCGGGAACGAGAGGCCGTTGCCCAGCCCGTAGGCGTGGAAGAGCTTCGTGGTCGAGAACGTGATGTCGTCGTCGCGCAGCCCGAGCACCTGGCCGGCGTAGTTCTCACACGTGACCTCGACGTCGTGGTGCAGGTGCACCACGCCCTTGGGCTTGCCGGTGGAACCCGAGCTGTAGAGCCAGAAGGCCATGTCGTCGCGATGGGTGGAGGCGGCCTCGAGCTCCTCGTCCTGCGCCGCGAGCCCCCCGTCGAGCTCCACGACGTCCGGCCCTTCGCCCCCTCGCACGAGGTAGCGAAGCCGCTGTTCGGAGAGCGCGGATCGCAGGCGCGGCAGCGTCTCGGCGTCGGTGGCCACGACGGTCGCGTAGGAGTCCTCTACGTAGTGGCGGAAGTTGTCGGGCTTGTCGAGATGGCTGACCGGGACCGGGATCGCGCCGATGCGCATCGCGCCGAGGAACATGATCGGGAAGGCCGTGGTGTCGTCGAGCACGAGCAGCACGCGGTGCTCGCGCCCGACGCCGAGCTCTCGCAGCAGGCCGCCCGCCCGGTTGACCTGCTTGCGCAGCTGCTCGTAGGTGAGCGTCGCGTCCTGCGCGATGAACGCCGGCTTGTCGGCCCGCCCTGACTCGACGTGGCGGTCGACGATGCGGCTGGCGTTGTAGCGGTCGGACATGATCACGCCCGCCTGACGACCACCGACTTCTTGTCGGTGTAGAAGTCGAAGGCCTCCGAGCCGTGCTCCTTGCCGTAGCCGCTCGCCTTGAGGCCGCCGAAGGGCAACTCGTCGTAGACCTTGGTCGGCGAATTGACCCACGTGTAGCCGCAATCCAGCTCGGCCGCCGCGCGCTCGGCGCGGTCGAGATCGCTGGTCCACACCGAGGACCCGAGGCCGAACGGCGAGTCGTTGGCACGCTCGATGGCCTCGTCCATGTCGCGCACGCGCCAGATCGGCAGCGCCGGCCCGAAGACCTCCTCCTGCGCCATCGGCGAGTCCTGCCCGGGCTCGAGCACCACCGTGGGCTCGTGGAACCAGCCGTTGGCCAGCGCCGGATCGTCGGGGCGCCCGCCGCCCGCGAGGAGCTCGCCCCCGCTGTCGGCGATCTGGCGCTCGAGCGCCTCGCGCTGGCGCTCGGAGTGCAGCGGCCCGATCTGGCTGCCGGGCTCCGAGCCGATCCCGATCCGCAGCTTCGCGGCCTTGGCGGCGATCGCCTCGATCACCTCGTCGGCGACCGACTCGAACACGTAGAGGCGCTTGATCGCCAGGCACGCCTGGCCGCAGTTGTAGAAGCGGCCCATGCTCGCGGCGCTCGCCGCCTTCGCCAGGTCGGCGTCGTCGCAGATGATCATCGGGTCCGAGCCGCCCAGCTCGAGCGTGACGCGCTTGGAGCCCTTGGCGGCCAGCGCCGCCACGCGCTCCCCCGTGGGCGTCGAGCCGGTGAAGGCCACCTTGCGCACGAGCGGGTGGATGACGAGCGCCTCGCCCGTCTCGGCCCCGGTGCCCGGGAGCACGGTCAGCACGCCCTCCGGCAGCCCCGCCGCGGTGAGGATCTCGCCGAGCCGCAGCGTCGTCAGCGGCGTCGAGTCGGCGGGCTTGGCGACGACGGTGTTGCCGCACAAGAGCGCCGGGCCGAGCTTGTTGCAGAGCAGGGTGGTGGGGAAGTTCCAGGGGACGATCGCGCCCACCACGCCGAGCGGCCGGCGCAGCACGCGGCCGTCGACACCGGCGTCGAGGCCGTGCACGTAGACGCCGCGGACCTCCTTCTGCATGCCCGCGTAGTGCTCGAGCGTGTCGGCGGCCTTGTGCAGCTCGATCTTGGCCTCGCGGATCGTCTTGCCCTGCTCGGCGACCAGGATCGGCACGAGCTCCTCGACGTGGGCCTCGAAGGCCTCGGCGCACGCGTGCAGGACCTTTCCGCGGTCCGAGTAGCCCAGCCCGCCCCAGGCCGCCTGTGCGGCGTGCGCGGTGCGGACGGCGGCGTCGACGTCCTCGGCGCTCGCGGCGGGGACCTCGCCGACCAGTTCTCGGGTCCCCGGGTTGATGATCGTGAGCACGCCCGCGTGGGTGGCGGTGCTCATGCGCCCACGAACTCCGGGTTGCGCTTCTCGACGAAGGCGGTCAGGCCCTCGGTCGCGTCCTTGGAGCGGAACAGCCGCTCGATCAGCTCGCCCTCGAGCGCAAGCCCGTCGTCGAGGGTCAGCTGCCCTCCCTCGTGGACGCAGCGCTTGATCGCGGCGATCGCGAGCGCGGGCCCGACGGCCAGGCGCTCGGCCTGCTCGCGCACCTCCGCCTCGTCGCAGAGTCCGCTCACGAGGCCCCACTGCAGCGCCTCCTCCGGCCCGAACGTGCGCCCGGTGAGGAGCAGATCCATCGCTCGCGACGGGCCGATCAGCCGCGTCAGGCGCTGCGTGCCGCCGTTGCCGGGCAGCAGGCCGAGGGTGACCTCGGGAGTGCCGAGCCGGTAGGGGCCCTCGCTCGCGTAGCGCAGGTCGCACGCGAGCGCGATCTCGAGGCCGCCACCCAGCGCGTGGCCGGCGATGTGCGCGATGAACACCTGCCCGGCGGCCGCCATCCGCCGGAACGCCGCCTGGCTGGTGCGGATCATCTCCATGTTCGCGTCGACGTCGCCGTCGAGGAACTTCTTCACGTCCGCGCCCGCGGAGAAGAACTTCTCGCTGGCGGAACGCACGACGACGACGCGGGCGTCGGAGGCGATCGCCTCGTCGACATCGGCCGCGAACGCCTGCATGACCGCAAGGTCGTAGGAGTTCGCCGGAGGGTTGTCGAGCGTGACGTACGCGACGCTCATCAGGCCAGCCCTCCCACGACGACGCTCTTGAGCTCGACGTAGGAGTCGAGGGCCTCGAGGCCGTGCTCCTTGCCGAAGCCCGAGTCCTTGATGCCGCCGAAGGGCAGCTCGTCGTAGCCGTAGTGAATCTGGTTGACCCAGGTCATGCCGGCGTCGATCTCCTGCGCGGCGCGGTGGATCCTGCGCACGTCGTGGGTCCAGATCGACGAGCCGAGGCCGTACGGCGTGTCGTTCGCGCGGCGGATCGCGTCGTCGAAGTCCGTGTAGCGGAACACCGGCAGCACGGGGCCGAAGACCTCCTCGCGCATCAGCCGCGAGTCCTCGCCGGGCTCGGCCACCACGGCGGGCTCGAGGAAGTAGCCCTTGTCATGGCCGCCGGTGCCGCCGCCGGTGAGGACCTCACCGCCCTTGGCGACGCCGTCCTCGATCTGCTCGAGCAGCTCGTCGCGGCCGCTGCGGGTGTGGACCGGTCCCATCCGCAGCCGTGGCTTCTCAGCCTTGACGGTGCCGTCGCCGGGCTCGTAGCGCTTGACGCGGTCCACGAGCTGGGAGACGAAGTCGTCGTAGACGGAGTCGTGGACGAACACGCGCTTGCAACCGAGGCAGGCCTGTCCGGCGTTCCAGTAGCGCCCGATGATCACGGCCTTGACCGCCGCCTCGACGTCGGCGTCGTCGCAGACGATCACCGGGTCCGAGCCGCCGAGCTCGAGCGTGACGCGCTTCATCTCGGCGACCGAGATCACGTGGCGGCCGACCGCGGTCGAGCCGGTGAAGGCGATCCGGCGCACGTCCGGGTGTCCGACGAGCGCGTCGCCGATCTCCGAGCCACGGCCCGTGACGACGTTGAGCACGCCGTCGGGCACGCCGGCCTCCGCGAAGATGCGCGCGACCTCGAGCGTCGCCATCGGCGTCGTGGCCGCCGGCTTGGCGACGACGGTGTTGCCGCTCGCAAGCGCCGGAGCGACCTTGGTCCCCAGCAGCGTGAGCGGGAAGTTGTAGGGCGTGATCGCTGCGCAGACGCCGATCGGCCGGCGGATCAGGAGGCCGTAGGCGGGGCCGAACGTCGCGGGCAGGTCCTGGTAGGCGCCGCGGACCTTGGTCGCGGCTTCGGCGTAGTAGCGCACGCCGTGCGCGAGGTGCGTGACCTCGCCGCGCGCCTCCGCGATCGGCTTGCCCTGCTCGGAGGTCAGCACCGCGGCGAGCTCCTTCGCTCGCTCCTCGAGCAGCGTCGCGGCAGCGGCGAGGATGTGCGCGCGCTTCTCGGTGTCGGTCGCCGCCCACTCCGGGAAGGCGCGCTTGGCGGTCGCAACGGCCAGGTCGACGTCGGCCAGCGCGCCGCTCGGGACGGCTCCGACGACCTCCTCGGTTGCCGGGTTGACCACCTCGATCACCTCGCTGGAGGCGGCTTGGCGCCACTCCCCTCCGATCAGCATGGATGCTTCCACGGGTCAGCTCCCTTCGATCACGACACTGGTGGTCAAGTAGCGGTGGCGATAGACCTGGTAGTCGGCGGCTGCCGTCTCGCTCCAGGCCTGCGCAGAGCCGGAGAGCGGCTTCTTCTCGACGGCCGGCACGCCGGCCGCGAGCAGGCCCGGGCCGACCTCGCGTCGTTCCGAGAGCACTGCTCCCGCTGCGAGCACCGATCCCGCGCCGAGTCGTGCGCGCTGCAGGACGATCGCGCCCATGCCGACGACCGCGCCGTCCTCGATGACGCAGCCCTCGAGCATCGCGGCGTGCCCGACGATGACGTCCTTCCCGACGATGGTCGGCAGCTCGTGCGCGCAGTGGATGATCGCATTGTCCTGGACCGAGGTGCCGGCGCCGATCGTGATCGTCGAGCTGTCGCCGCGCAGGACGGCGCCGAACCAGATGCTCGCCCGGTCGCCCACGTGCACGTCGCCGACGAGCACGGCGGTCGGCGCGAGCCACACGTCCGCTCCGATCGTCGGCCGGACGCCGCCGAGCTCAACGATCGTCGCCATCAGGCGCCCCGGAACAGCGTGGACTCCACGGTGCTTGACCGCATGTCGGAGATACTATACGGTGTCGCCCGTCAGTCAAGTGTCATACGTGAGAGGCAGGCCATGACGACGACGACACCGATCGAGGAACTCGCGACCCGCAGCGAGGACGAGGTCCGCGAGCACCTCGCCGCGGGCAAGCTCGTCGAGGGCCTGCAGCACATGTCGCCCGAGTACCTCAAGGGCATCCGGCGGATCCTCACGGTCTCGGCCGACACCGAACTGGTGAGCGCACCGGCCTACCTGCGCGCGGCCCAGCACGCGCCCGCGCTCAACAACTTCGGCTCGGCCGTCTCGATCTGCCAGGACGAGCTCGCCCACGCCCACATCGGCTATCGCCTGCTCGGCGACCTCGGCGTGAACATGAACGAGCTCATCTACGAGCGCGAGGCGAAGGCGTTCAAGTACCCGTACGCGTTCGACGTCCCGCTGGACTCCTGGCACGACCTCGTCATGGCCAACGCGCTCTACGACCAGGCCGGCTTCGTGCTCCTGTCCGACGTTCACCAGTCGAGCACCTTCGGCCCGTGGAAGCGCGCGCTCGCCAAGGTCGACAAGGAGGAGACCTTCCATCTGCGTCATGGCCGCACCTGGGTCAAGAAGCTCTGTGCCGATCCCGTGGAGAAGCAGCGCATCCAGGCCGCGGCGGATTGGATGTTCATCCTCACGCTCGAGTGGTTCGGACTGCCCGACGACCGCAAGCGGCACGGCATCCAGCTCGAGTACGGCTTCAAGGGGATGACCAATGACGAGCTGCGCCAGACCTGGATGGCGGCGGTCGTCCCGTTCATGGAGGAGGTCGACATCGACGTGCCCGCCCACTGGGACGGCGAGCAGGAGCGCTGGATCATCGACTGCCCCTTCCCCACGCGCTTCGACGCCGAGCGCAAGCAGTGGTTGCTCGACGAGGGCCCGGTCTCGTGGGACGACGTCATGGTCCGCTGGAAGGCCCGCGGACCGATGAATGAGGAGTACGTCGAGCGCCTGCAGCGCGGCTACCGGCAGCGCGTGGCGATGGCCGCATGAGCGCGCCCCAGCTGATCTCGCGAGCACAGGCCGCCGAGGAGGCCGCGGCCGCCGGGCCGCTCACGGTGGCGCAGGCGACCGAGGCGCGCCTGTGGACGGCGCTCCACGACGTCGAGGACCCGGAGATCCCGATCTCGGTCGTCGGCATGGGATTGATCGTCGCGCTCGCCTATCGCGAGGACGAGCGCGCGGTCGACCTCGATCTGACCTTCACCGCCATGGGCTGCCCCGCGATGGACTTCATCGAGGACGACATCCGCGAGCGCCTGATGGCCGAGCCCGACGTCGACGAGGTCCGGATCGTGGTCGTGTGGGATCCGGTCTGGACGCGCAGCCGCATCCGCGAGGACGCGCGCGCGACGATGCGCGGCCTGGGGATCGTCGCATGACCGGCGATCGCAGCCCCACCGGCAGCCGCGACGCGGTCTGGGAGGTCTTCGCCCGCCAGGCCTACGAGGAGCCCCTGCACCACGTCGGGGCGGTCACCGAAGAGGACGAGGACCTCGCCCTCGTCTCTGCCCGCTCGATCTACGACGAGCAGAACTGGATCCACATGATCATCGTCCCGCGCGCCGCCATCAGGGAGGCGATCAAGGCATGAGCCCCACCACGACCTCACCCGCCACCGGGGAAGCCGCCGCCCAGGCGTGCATGGCCTCACTCGTCGGCTCGCTCGCCGACAACAAGGCCGCGCTCGGGCGCCGCTACGCGGAGTGGGCGATCAGCGCGCCCACGCTCGAGTCGGCGGTGGCGGCGGCGGCCATGGCCCAGGACGAGCTCGGCCACGCGCGGTCCACCTACCCCGTGCTCAAGGCCCTCGGCGCCGAGATCGACGAGGACCACTCGGCCGGACGGCCGCTCGCGCTGCTCGATGACCAGCTGCCCGACTGGACGTCCTTCATCGCGGCCAACCTCCTGATCGACGGGGTGATGACCACGTTCGTCGCCGCCTGCGCCGACAGCTCGATCACCCAGCTCGCGCAGCGCGCCAAGAAGATCCTCCAGGAGGAGGGCTCGCACCGAGTCCACGGCGAGGCGTGGGCGAAGCGGCTCTGCCGAGCCGGCGAGCGCGAGCGCTCGGCCCTCCTCGACCGGCTGCAGGAGACGTGGGCGCATGCCGGTCGCTGGATCGGACCGGCCGACGACGCGGGCTACGCCGCCGCCCTCGAGCACGGGATGGTCCACGACGACCCGGCCGGCCAGCGCAGGCTCGTGCGCTCCTGGCTCACCGAGCTGCTCGACCGCGAAGGGGTCTCGATCGCGCTCGACGACCCGGCCGACTGGTCGGGTTGGGATCCCGCGACACGGCGCTGGACGCCGTGAGCGACGCCCCCAGCTGTCCGTTCTGCAGCGCCTCCACCGTCGAGCGCGTGGGCCAGTGGGGCGGCCAGATCATCACCAGCCAGTGGCGCTGCAGCACCTGCAACTCCTACTTCGAGGCGCTCCGTCCCGAGTTCGACGAGCCCGAGGAGGCGGAGCGGCGCTAAGCGGCCTTGCGCCCACGCACCGGCGCCTCGAGCGAACGGAAGTGCTCCTGCGCCGCCTCGTGCCAGAGGGCGTGACGCTCCCGGAACACGTCATGCGCGCGCGAGCGCGGCCACCGCGACGGAAGCACCTCCGCGGGGAGGTCGGGATCGAGGAACGGGAACTTGCGCCACTCGTGCACCAACAGCGTCTGCGCGCGGAACGTCGCTTCGGGCGTCCTGGGCCGCATCCGGCCGAACTGGGAGACGAACTCCCGGTACGCCTCGTCGACCGCCGCCAGGTCCCACGCATCCGCGATCACCCGGTGCGGGTCACCGATCGCGCCGAGCTCGGCCCGGAAGGACAACAGCTCCGCGACCGACTCGTCGCCGGCCATGTCCTCCAGCTCATCCTCGCGATCCACGTGCGGCGTGATCCACAGCCCGCCGCCGAGCGATCCGAAGCCCGCCCACGCCAGTCGCGTCCGTACCTGATGGCGGATCTCGCGGCGCTCCTCGGGGACGCGCAGGACGACGAGCAGCCACTGGCCGTCCCACTCCCAGGGCTCGCCGAAGCTGTAGATGCGATCGGCGCCCGTGGACAGCATCGCCGCCGTCTCCTCGGTGAGCTGGACCCGCGAGCGCCGGCCGTGGCGCTCGGTGCGCAGCCACCCCGCCGTCACGCTGCGCGCGAGCGCCTGGCGTGCCGCCTGCGTCTTGAAGTCCAGCGTGCACAGCGCGTTGATCAGCGTCTCCTGCCAGGCGCCCTTCGGCGCGGGGAGCACGAACTCACCGAGCAGCGTCAGCAGCACCGACCGGGCGGCCGGAGCCCCGACGGACCGGCGTCGAAGCGGATCGTCCATGCCGTCGGAGCCTATCCGAGCGCCCGGCCTGACACTACTGATGCGATGTGATCGTCAGCGAGATGTCACAGACCGGAAGTTGCCTGCGGCGGCATCGGCCGGACGGCCACGGTGACCCGAGAGAGTGCGCCCGGCTGCCCCGACTCCGCGCGCGCGTCGACCATCCAGAGCCAGGCATCGTCGCCCCGGTCCACCACCCGCGCCTCCACCTGGATGACGCCCTCGGAGATCGGCTCCAAGACGTTGGTGTCGTTCGACTGCCCCATCGCCATGGAGCCTTTCGGCATCACGACCAGCGCGGTCCCTCGCGATGCGAGCGCCTCGGCGGCCGCGGCGAAGACGCCGCCGTGGACGAACCCCTGCTCGGTCAGCAGGACGTCGCAAACCGGCACCCGGCCACGAACGATCCCCTCCCCCTCGACATCGTCCGAGAGGATCTCGAGCCCGTACTGCGCGTCGAAGCACTCGTCGAACGGCACGACCGGCGTGAACCCCTCCGGCATCGCGGTGCTCTCCGGCTCCCCCACCGGGCTGAGCCTAGCGCCACCGCTCGTGGTCGCACCCGAATGACGGGCCCTTGACGGAGTGTTGACGGGTCGGCGGGAGCCTGCGGCCGTCAACGATTTAGGAGGCTCTCATGGCGGCGACGCCAACCATCGACGAGCAGAAGCTCGAGCAGTTCATGGGGCAGTTCGTGCAGGACATGGGCGCGGCGGCGACCGGGCCGCTCGTGATCATCGGCGACAAGCTCGGCCTCTACAAGGCGATGGCCGACGGCGAGCCGCTCACGCCCGGCGAGCTCGCGGAGCGCACGGGCTGCCATGAGCGCTACCTGCGCGAGTGGCTGTGTCAGCAGGCGGCGAGCGGCTACGTCGAGTACGACGCGGCGGATGCGACGTTCCGGCTGCCGCCCGAGCAGGCGCTCGCGCTGGCGCACGACGACAGCCCGGCCTTCATCCCCGGCGCCTTCCAGCTGATCGCGGCGATCGTCAAGGACGAGCCGCACATCACGGAGCGCTTCCGCAGCGGCGAGGGCTTCGGCTGGCACGAGCACGACCACGACCTGTTCGAGGGCACCGAGCGCTTCTTCCGGCCGGGTTACCTCGCCAACCTGGTCGCGTCGTGGCTGCCGTCGCTCGACGGCGTGCTGGAGAAGCTCGAGGCGGGCGCGCGCGTGGCCGACATCGGCTGCGGGCAC
>JBBQLH010000061.1:0-24718 GCA_038327685.1 Solirubrobacterales bacterium | reverse complement strand
TCGCCATCCGAGCCCGCTGACACCATCCCGACCGGCGCCCCCACCCGAGCGCCAAACCTGAACGGCCGCGCCCCTCACCCGAGCGCGGCCGTTCCATTTCCAAGCCTCAACCCACGCCGTTTATCCGGGGCAAGTAGCTAGGTCGTGCGGATGATCAGCACGCTGCAGGGAGCGTGATGGGAGACCTTGTTCGGCACCGAGCCGAGCAGGAAGCGCTTGGCGCCGGTCATCCCCTTGTTGCCGACGACGATCAGGTCGGCCTTCTGCTCCTCGGCGACGTCGAGGATCGCGTCGGCGGCGTCGCCCTCGCGTGCGTAGGTCTCGACCTCGACGCCCGCGCCGTCGACCTCCTCGGCGGCCTCCTTGAGCGTCGCCTCGACGTCCTCGCGCGGGTTGACCATCCACTCCAGGTCCTTGGGCACCTCGCGCGACTCCTCGCGCAGGCGCTGGTTGGCGACGGGCTCGAAGGCAGAGACGAGGCTGATCGACGCGCCGACCTGCCTGGCCAGCTCGGTCGCCTGCTGCACGGCCTTCCCGGCCGTCTCGGATCCGTCCGTGCCCACCACGATCGAGCTGAACATCGCGCCTCCTCCGTGTGTCCGTGCCGCCGTGCCGGTGCGCGATCATAACCGGGCGTGATCGACCTGCACTCCCACATCCTGCCCGGCCTCGACGACGGGCCGGCCACGATGGACGGGTCGCTCGAGCTGGCCCGGGCGGCGGTCGGCGCGGGTACCCGGACGATCCTCGCCACGCCGCACATCAACGATTACGCCGCGATCGACCCGGCGCGGATCGCGGCGGGCCTCGAGGAGCTGCGCCCGGCGCTCGCCGGCGCCGGCATCCCGCTCGAGGTGCTCCGGGGCGGCGAGATCGCGATCTGGCGCCTGGTCGATCTCGACGACGAGACGCTGCGCGCGCTGGCGCTCGGCGGCGGCCCCTACCTGCTCGTCGAGAGCCCGTTCTCGCCCGTCGTCGGCGACTTCGAGCCGATGGTGCTCGACCTCCACGCGCGCGGCCACCGCGTCCTGCTCGCCCACCCGGAGCGCTGCCCGGCCTTCCAGCGCGACCCTGCGCGGCTCGCGCGGCTCGTCGACGCCGGGGCGCTGGTGCAGATCACGGCGGGCTCGATGAGCGGCGGCTTCGGCTCGACCGTGCGGCGCTTCACGGCGACGCTGCTGCGCGAAGGGCTCGCGCACGTCGTCGCCTCCGACGCCCACGACCATGTCAAGCGCCCGCCGGGCCTGCGGGCCGGCTTCCCGGTGCTGGAGCGCGAGCTGCCGGGCATCGGCGAGCAGGCGGAGTGGCTGACCGAGCTCGTGCCGCGGGCGGTGCTCGACGGCAGCCCGGCGCCCGCACGACCCCCGCTGCCCAAACAGCCGACCGGCCTGCTGCGCCGGCTCGGACTCAGAGCTTGACGATCGCGATCACCGTGCTCGCGATCACGAGCACCACGATCAGCACCTGCATCCAGAAGAGGAACGGCGTCACTACGAGGGAACCGACTCCTCCTGCCGGCCGGCGGGCGTGACGGTGGTCACGGGCAGGCCGAGGCCGGTGAGCTTGCTCGGGAGATCGAGCTTGAGCCAGCGGGAGACCCGCGTGGGCAGGGTCGAGAGGATGATCTCGTCGAAGCCGTGGAGGTTGATCGCGTCCTGGATCGCGTCGAGCGGCGCCGGCGCGCCCACCATCCCGGTCACCGGCGAGCCGGCGGCCTCCTCGAGCAGCGGCAGGGCGAGCTCGAGCGTGGCCTTCGCGTCCGTGTCGTCGTGGCTCTCGGGGTCCGCGATCCGCTCGATCCCACTGGACGTGTTCGGGACGAGCAGCGTGAACTGACACGCGCCCCGCTGCGCGCGCTCACGCACGCAGGAGATCAGGGCGGGAGTGGCCGCGGTGCGGTTGGCGACCACGAGCACCCGGGCGGGCTGGGCGGAGGACTCCATGCGGGACTCCCTTGCGAGCGAGACGACCGGTTCGAGGCCGAGTGTACGCCGCCGAAGCCGATCCGCTCAGTGGAGGCGGGGGCTCACGGTCGTGGCGCTCACGACGCGGCCGCGGCGCGAGCCTGGGGCGAGGGCGACGCGGGCGCGGGCGGCGCGGGCCACACGAGCGCGGCGGGCGGCGCGAGCGCGACGGGCGCGCGTGCGGGCACGAGTGTGGGAGCGGCGAGCGGCGGCGCGGCGCCCGCGGGCGCTGGAGGAGCTCGTCGAGTGGCGCTGGGTCTTACTGGAGGCCAGCCGCACCGGCCGGGCGACGAAGCCGAACTCCGTCACGTAGGTGGCGCCGGCGCTGGTACGCGAGGCCGGGTTGCCGGCGATGACGCCGAAGCCGATCTCGCGGTAGGCGCGCTGCAGGATGTTGGCGCGGTGGCCGGGCGAACCCATCCACGCGGCCATGATCTTCTTCGGGGTGGCGAGCTCGCCGGTGCCCCAGGCGAGGTTCTCGCCGATGCGCCAGGCGCCGCCGCTGGAGAGGTAGCCGGAGGCGCGGATGCGCTCTGCGGGCTCTGAGCCGTCGCGGCCGACATGGGCGAAATAGAGGTGGTCGACCATGTCGCCGCCGTGGTGGAGCGCGGCGCGCTGCAGCTGGTCGTTGAGACGCAGCTGGGCGAGGCCGCGATCGGCGCGCTCGCCGTTGAGCAGGCACAGCGTCGCCTCGGCGACGGTGGCGAGGTTGGAGGGGGCGGGCTGGACGTCGGCGTTGGCGCAGGCGTCGCCGGCGCCGACTCCCTCGCGGGCGTTCGGGGCGCGGCGCACGGCGGCCGGATCGATCGGCCCGCCGGGGGACAGCTCGCGCAGGCGCCCGCCGCTGTTGTCGGTCACCGCGTCGCCGAGGTGCCCGTCGGTCACGCCGAGGCTGAGGGTGCCTGCCGGGCCGGGCTTCGCGCGGGGGGTGGTCGGTCCGGCGGGACCTCCGGCCGAGCCGCAGCCGCCGAGACCGAGGCTCGCCGCGGCCACAAAGGCGGAAATCAGCGCAGAGCGCGTAGAACGCATGTCTCTTTATCGCGCGGACCCGCCCGGAACTTGAGCCCGCCTCGACACGCGTTGAGGTGTTCAGCCGCCGTAGACGCCCGGCGCGGCGAGCCAGACGCGAGCGCCGAGGTCGGTGAACGCCTCGACGACCTGCGGGTCGAACTGCGAGCCGGCGCCGCCGGTGATCTCCAAGGCGGCGTCCTCGACGCTGAACGCGTCCTTGTACGGGCGCTCGTGGACGAGCACGTCGAAGACGTCGGCGACGTGTACGAGCCGCCCCACGAGCGGGATCGCGTCGCCCGCGAGGCCGTCGGGATAACCCGTGCCGTCCCAGCGCTCGTGGTGGGAGCGGGCGATGCTCTCGGCCACCTCGAGCAGCTCCGAATCCGCCTCGGCGAGCACGCGCGCACCCGCCTCGGCGTGGGTCTTGACGACCTCGAACTCGGCCGGCGCGAGCCGCCCTGGCTTGAGCAGGATCGAGTCCGGGATCGCGATCTTGCCGACGTCGTGCAGCGGCGCCGCGTGGCGGATGTGGGTGACGGCGAGGTCGGAGAGCCCGAGCCGCTGGCCGAGGCGCGCCGCGAGCGCGGCGACGCGCTCCGTGTGCTCGCGCGTGTTGTCGTCGCGGTACTCGGCCGCGAGCGCGAGCCGCCGCAGCATCTCCACCTGCAGCGAGTCGAGGTCGCGCCGGCGCCCGACGGTCAGCGCGGCGAGCGCGGACTCGAGGTCGCGCGCCCGGCGCTCGAGCGCCGAGCGGTCGAGCAGGAGGCGCAGGCGGCGCACCTCGCCGTGTTGCTCGTCCTCCGGAGCGTCGTCGAGGTCGGTGGCCGCGAACAGCGGCGGCCCAGTGCGCAGGTCGAGCGGGTCCAGCAGCTCGCGCAGCTCCGCCTCGGCCGTGCCGAGGGCGACGATCACGTCGTGCGGGCCGGCGAGCGCGGCCTGGGCGGCCGCCTCGGCGTCCGCAGCGACCGTCACGTGGGCGGCGCCCGCGGCGAGGCGAGCCCCGAGCGCGCGCGCGCTGTCCCCGTCCCCGCCGGCGATGAGCACGCGTGTGCCGGCCAGCGCGTCGTCCATAATCGAACATCATGGCGGAACCGGCTGACCCGCGCCTCGGCACCGAGATCGCGGGCTATCGAATCGAAGAGCGCATCGGGCGCGGTGGGATGGGCGTGGTCTACCGCGCCCAGCACATGAACCTGCAGCGGCGCGCCGCGATCAAGATCATCGCCCCGGAGTTCGCCGACACCAAGGGTTTCCGCACGCGCTTCATCCGCGAGGCGCGGATCGCCGCCGCCCTCCAGCACCCCAACATCGTCACCGTCTACGACGCCGGGCAGTCGGGCGCGACGCTCTACATCGCGATGCAGTTCATCCGCGGCTCGGACCTCGGGGCGATCCTCCGCGAGGAGGGCCGGCTGCGGCCCTACCGGGCGATCGACGTCTGCCGCCAGATCGCCTCGGCGCTCGACGCCGCCCACGGAATGGCGCTGATCCACCGCGACGTCAAGCCGGGCAACGTGCTGATCGAGGGCCGCCGCGCGTACCTGACCGACTTCGGGCTGACCAAGCGGTCGGGCGACGAGATGAGCAACCTCACCCAGGCCGGCGAGCTGGTCGGGACGATCCACTACATCGCCCCCGAGCAGATCGAGGGCGGCCAGGTCGACGCCCGCACCGACGTCTACTCGCTCGCGTGCCTGCTCTTCCACTGCCTGGTCGGCGAGGTCCCGTTCTCCCGCGACACCGACGTGGCCGTGATCTACGCGCACCTCTCGGAGACGCCGCCGAAGCCCTCGGATCTGCGCCCGGAGCTGCCGCTGGGGCTCGACGCGGTGATCGCGAAGGCGCTCGACAAGTCGCCCGACCGGCGCTTCGCGTCCTGCTCGGACCTGATGTCGGCGGCGCGCGTGGTGCTCGACGCCGCCGGGCCGCTGGCCGACACCGTGCCCGGCCGCGGCGTGCCGATCGGCGGCGACGCACCCGACGTGGCGACGGCGGTCGGGCGTGCGGTGCCGACGCGCGACGGCGAGCCGGCGACCGTGCACGAGTCCGAGAAGCGTGCACGCGTCCTGCTCGCCGGCCTCGACGCGAGCGCCCGGGCGATCTTCGAGGTGGCCGTCGGCTTGAGCTGCGAGGTCGAGCTCGCCGGCGAGGGCGAGGACGTCGTGGAGGCGGCGCGCGACCGGCACCCGGACCTGATCGTGCTCGACTGGAACGCGGCCGACCTGGCCGCGCGCGACATCCTCGACGCGCTGCGCGCCGACGCCGTCACCCGCGAGTCGAAGGTGCTGCTGGTCGTGCACGACAAGCAGGCCCGCAGCCGCGAGGTGGCGCGCGCGAGCGCCGACGAGACGCTGGCCACTCCGTTCTCCCCCCTCCAGCTGCAGGTGAAGCTGCGCAAGCTCCTGGGCGCCGACTCCGTCGCGACATGAGCAACGTTCCGTGTGGCTGAGGGTCCTGTCCGGCGCCGACGCCGGGCGGACGGTCGAGATCCCGGCGGAGCAGCGTTCGTTCGTCCTCGGGCGCGTGGTCGGTTGCGACCTCGTGATCCGTGACGAGGGGGCGTCGCGCCACCATGCCGAGCTGCGGGGGGAGCCGGCCGGCGGCCTGCGGGTGCGCGACCTCGGCTCGGCCAACGGCACCTATGTCGACGGGCGCCGGATCGAGGAGGCGATGCTCTCCGGCGGCGAGGAGCTGCGCATCGGCGGGGTCGAGATCGCCGTCATGGCGCACCGCCCGGAGGCGCAGGGCGGTGGCGGGCCCGCGCCGACCTGGTCCGGGGTCGGCCGGCTGGTCGACCAGCACGCGCGCGGCGCGCGGCGCGCGACCTGGGTCGCCATCGGCGCCGCCGCGCTGGCGCTCGCGACCGTCGCGTTCCTGCTCGTGGGGAGCCGCAGCGACGACCAGACCGCCCCCCAGGTCGTCCGCCGCCTCACGCCTTCGACCGTGCTGGTCGACGCCCTGCGCGGCGCCCGCCGGACGGCGACGGGCTCGGGCTGGGTGCTTGACGCGCGGAGCGGCCTGATCGTGACGGCGGCGCACGTCGTCAACGAGGGAGTCCGCTACCGCGTCGCCGTCGGCGGGAAGGCGCGGGCGGCCCGGCTCGTCGGCAGCGCCCCCTGCGAGGACCTTGCGCTGCTGCGGGTCGCGGGGACGTCCGGACTCCGCGACGCCCCGCTCGGCAGGGGCGCCGACGTCGAGCAGGGCGAGACGGTCGTCGCGCTCGGCTTCGCGGCCGGCGCCACGGTCACCGACCAGGTGACCTCGACGCGCGGCGTGGTCTCGTCCGCGAGCACGACCTTCCGCGACCCCGCGCCCGACGTCCCCGGCTACCGCGAGGCGGTGCAGACCGACACGGCGCTCAACCCCGGCTACTCCGGCGGCCCGCTGGTGGACCTCCGCGGCCGGCTCGCCGGGGTCAACGCCGCCGCGCGTACGACGGGCTCGGACGGCCGGCCGCTCGAGGGCCTCAACTACGCGATCGGGATCGACCGCGCGCGGAGCGTGCTGGCCGAGCTGCGGCAAGGGGTCTCGATCGGCTGGATCGGCGCGACGTTCGGCTATCCGACGACCGCGGAGCTGCTCGACCGCAAGCTCCCGCCCGGGCTCTACCTGACGGGCGCGGTGCCCGGCACGCCGGCCGCGCGGGCTCGCCTCGGCGGCCGCGGCGAGCTGCTGGCCGGCGTGGACGGCCATCCGCTCACCTCCACGCTGAGCTCCTACTGCGCGGCGATCGCCGGGCGGACCCGGGGGCAGCAGGTCAAGCTCACGCTCGCGCGGCCGGGGGGCGGCAAGCCGCGTGTGGTCACCGTGGCGCTGGCGTGAGCGCGCCGCCGATCGCGGCGATCCTCGCCGGCGGGCGCTCCCGCCGCATGGGCTCCCCCAAGGCGCTGGTCGAGCTCGGCGGCCGGCCGCTCCTGGAATGGGCGCTCGCTGCGGCGCTGGAGGCGGGGCTCGAGGCGGTTGTCGTGGCGAAGCCCGGCTCCGCGCTCCCGCCGCTCGACGTGCCGGTGTGGCCGGAGCCCGCGCGGCCGGTCCATCCGCTCGCCGGCGTCGTCGCGGCGCTCGAGCGCGCCGCCCCGCGCGCCGTCATCGCGCTCGCGTGCGACATGCCGTTCGTGCCGCCGGAGCTGATCGCGCGGCTCGCGGCGCTCGGCGCCATCGCCGCGGCGCCGCCAGGCGAGGCGTTCCCCGCCCGCTACGAGAGCGCGGCGCTGCCCGTGCTGCGCGCCGGCCTCGAGCGCGAGGCGCCGCTGCGCGACGTGCTGGCCGAGCTGGCGCCGGTTGCGATCGGGCCGGGCGACAGCCCGCACGCGCTGCTCGGGATCAACGATCCGGAGGCGCTGGCGCTGGCGGAGGCGCTGCTGTGCTGAGCGTCTCGGCGAGGGCGAGCGCGTCGCCCGGGGAGCGGCCGGCGAGCGCGGCCAGCCAGCACGCGACCGGGGCGGCGCGCCGCTCGGAGGCGTGGGCGGCGACCGAGGCGAGCTCGAGGACGGCCTGGACCTCGGCCACGTCCGGCGCGGGCCGGCCGAGCGCCTCCGCGAACTGCGCGATCCACTCCTCGGCGGTCATGGCCATGCTCGACGGTTAGCCTGCCACCGATGAGCGCAAACGCCGATGTCGCGATCGTGGGCGGCGGGATCGTCGGCTGCGCGCTCGCCGCGTTCCTGGCCGAGGACGGCGCGCGCGTGCGGCTCTACGAGCGCGACGAGCTGGCCGCCGGCGCGTCCGGGCGCAACTCCGGCCTACTGCAGCACCCGATGGACGAGGCGCTCGCCGGGGTGTTCGCGGCCTCGGAGGCCCTGTACGGGGAGCTGGGCCACGGCTTCGAGCTGCCCGGCGAGCCCGTCGGCGTGCTGGTGGTCGCCGAGGACGCGGCCGCGCTCGAGCCGACCCGTACCGACCTGGCGGCGCGCTTTCCCGAGCTGCGCGCCGAGGCACTCGATCCCGCCGCGCTGCGCCAGGCCGAGCCCGCGCTCGCCGAGGACCTCGCCGGTTTCCTCCTCCACACCGGCCTGCCCGTCCCGCCCGCCGCCGCCACCCAGGCCTTCGCGGCGCGGGCGCGCGCGGCGGGCGCCGAGCTGTTCGAGGGCGTCGCCGCGACGCCGATGACGAGGGACGGCCGCGCGTTCGGCGTGCGCATCGCGGGCGGAACGACGCCGGCCGATGTGGTCGTCGTCGCCGCCGGCCCGTGGACCTGCGCCCTCGTGGATCCCACCGGCGCGTGGCGGCCCGTGGCAGCGCTCTGGGGCGTCAATGTCGAGCTGCAGCTCGCGCAGCCGCCCCGCCACTCGCTCGAGGAGGGCGGCATCCAGGGCCTGCCGCACGCGGACGGCCGCCTCGACCCGCTGTTCAGCCTCGTGACCCGCGACGGCAGCTCGGCGCTCGGCTCGACGTTCCTCAGCGAGCGCCCCGAGCCGGGCGAGGTCGCCCCGGCGCTGATGGCGCGCGGCGCGCGGTTCGTACCCGCGCTGGACGGCACCCACGTCGTCTCGGTACGCGCGTGCGCACGCCCGATGAGCGCGGACGGCCGACCGCTGCTCGGGCCGCTGCCGGACGTGGAAGGGCTGTTCGTCGCCGCCGGCCACGGGCCTTGGGGCATCTCGCTCGGCCCGGGCTCGGCGCGCCTCGTCGCCGACGCGGTCCTGGGGCGGCCGGCGGCGATCGCGCCGGAGCTCGCGGCGGCGCGCTTCGGTGCGGTCGCGGCGGCCTGAGCCACGCGCGACAATCACGGCAGTGGCGGCGTCCGACCCCTCCGCATCCGGCCCGACCGGCCTCGCCCACGTGGCCACGGTCTCCTTCCTCGCCGCGCGCGCCGCGCCGTCGGCGCAGTTCTGGCTCGCGCTCGCGGGCGGGATCGGCCTGGCGCGGGCCGCCGCGCTCAACGGGTTGCGGACGGGCTATGGGGCGAGCGTGGCGGCGATGCTGCAGACGGTCGCCGTCATGGGACCCGCGCGTGTCAACGCACCGCTCACCCAGGCGCTGACGGCGCCGCTGCTCGGCGCGCTGCACCGGCGCGGCACGAGCGTCCCGGCGCAGGTGGTGGCGTGCTTCGCGATCCGCCTGACGCACTACGCGGTGCTGACCGCGGCGCTCGTGTGGATCGTCCTCGGCGGCCTCGACGCCTACACCGGCAGCTACGACGCGCTGACCGGCTGGCTCGGGATCTTCCCTGAGGGCCAGCGCGGCGCGCTGATCGTGACCGCCGTGGTCAACGTCGCGCTCGCGGTCTTCTACAGCGTCACCCAGGTGCTCGTGTACCGCTGGGCGCTCAGCTCCTGGCCCGAGGACGCGCAGCCCGCCGCCGCACCCGCGGCCGCGGCGGGCGAGGACCGCGGCTCGGCGCGCTTCGACCCGCGCGCGATCACGCTCGCCGCCGCGCTCGCGTTCGGGCTGCTGCTGAGCGGCACGCACTGGGCGCTGCTGGCGAGCGTCGCGGCGTTCCTGGCGCTCGCGTGGGCCGTCTCCCGGCCCGACCCGGAGGCGCTCGCGCTCGGCCTCGCGCTCACGGCGCTGCTCGCGTTCGGCGCGCTGATCGCGAGCCTGGTCGCCGGGCTCGGCGTCGACGAGGCGCTGCGGCGGGGGTCGCGCGCCGGCCTGCTCGTGCTCGTCGCGACCTGGTTGCGCGCGGCCGCCGGCCCGGCCGGCCTGCGCGAGACCTTCCGCCGGGCGCTGTGGCGGGTGCGCTGGGTGCCGCCGGCGCGCGAGGCGAGCGAGATCCTCGACGGGCTCGACTCCGGCGAGCGGCTGATCGCCTCGGGCCGCACGCTCGTCGACGCGCTGGGTCCGGTGGAGAAGCGCCCGCTGCCCGTCGCCGCGGTCGTCCGCGACTGGGTGGCGGCGGAGGCGGCCGGCTTCCGGGCCGGCGTCGCGGCCGGCCGGGCGCGGCTGGCGGCCGCGCCGCGTGACGGGCTGCTGGTCGCGCTCGCGGTCGCGCCCGCCCTGACGCTGTTCGCGCACGGATAGCTAGGGTCCCGCGATGCGGCTGCCGCCGAGGGACACGCCGGCGCGCCGGCGCCTCGTCGCGCTCGCCGCCGCGGCCTGCGTCGCGCTGGTCGCGGGCGTGGTGATCGGCGCGAGCGCCGGCGACGAGGCCCGCGCGCCCGCGGACCGCCCCGCCGGACAGACCGATGCCACCGCCGCACGGCCGCGCGCCGCCGCCGTCGGGGCGGCCGCGAAGCTCTCACTGCGCCGGCAGGCGGGCCAGCTCGTCGTCATGCGCTTCAACGGCCCGGGGCCGCCGGCGTACGTCGCGAGCGCACTGCGCGGCGGGCGCGCGGCGGGCGTGATCCTGTTCAAGGACAACATCGCCTCGCGCGCGGACCTCAAGCGGCTCGTCCGCACGCTGCAGCGCGCCGCGGGCGGCTCGGCGCTCGTCACCACCGACCAGGAGGGCGGCGCGATCCGCAACCTGCCCTGGGCGGGGCCCGCCGCCGGCCAGGCCGCGGCGGCGACGCCGGCACGCGCCACCACCGACGCCCGTGCGGCGGCGCGCGACCTGCACGCCACCGGGGTGAACGTCAACCTCGCCCCGGTCGGCGACGTGGCGGCGAGCGCCGGCTCCGTGATGCGCGGCCGCGCCTTCCCGGGCGACGCGCAACAGGTCGCCGCGCTCACCGCCGCCACCGTCCGCGGCTACCGCGGGACGCACGTCGCTGCCACCGTCAAGCACTTCCCCGGCCTCGGCGCCGCGACCGAGAACACGGACGACGCGCCCGTCAGCCTGACGCGCACCCCGACCCAGCTGCTGGGCGAGGACCTGCCGCCGTTCCGCGCGGCGATCGCCGCGCACGTCCCGCTGGTGATGGCGTCGCACGCGCTCTACCCCTCGCTCGACCCCGACGCGATCGCCTCGCAGTCGCGCTACGTGCTCCACCGCCTGCTGCGCCAGCGCCTCGGCTTCGCGGGCGTCGTGGTGACGGACTCGCTCGAGGCGCGCGCCGTGACCGAGCGCGCGGGTCCGGCCGAGGCGGGCGTGCGCTCGGTGCGCGCCGGGGCCGACCTCGTGCTCACCACGGGCGCGGGCAGCCACCTCCAGGTCCTGCGCGCGATCATCGCCGAGGCGCGCCGCTCGCCGGCGTTCCGCCGCCGTGTCGCGGAGTCGGCCGCGCGCGTGCTCGCGCTCAAGCGCGATCTCGGGCTGCGAGCACCGATCGCGCGCTGAGGCGAGACTACGGCGATGGAGATCGTGCTGGCCACGAACGGCCTCGCCGGCATCGGCGGCAGTGAGACCTATCTGCTGACGGTGGCGGAGCAGCTGCAGCGGCTCGGGCACGCCGTCACCGTCCACGCTGCGGCCGGCGGTGCGATGTCGGAGTTCATGGCCGGGCGCGGCCTCCCCGTCACGATCGGAGAGCGAGGGCTGCCCGACGCCTGCGAGGCGATCCTCGTCCAGGACGCGGCGATGGCCTACGCGCTCGCCGACCGCTGGCCCGAGACTCCACAGGTCTTCCGCTGCCCCTCCGCGCTCCACCACTTCCAGTTCCCTCCCCAGCTCCCGGACGTCGTCGCCGCGGTCGTCGTGTGCAGCGATCGGATGGCACGCCACGTCGAGGCGCTGGCGGGCGAGCGCGAGATCGTGCGACTGCGCCACCCCGTCGACACGCAGCGGCTCAGCCCGCGTGGCGAGATCCGCGAGCGCCCGCGCCGCGCGGTCCTGCTCGGCAACTACGTCTCCGGGCGGCGCCGCGCGCTGATCGTCGAGGCCTGGGGCAGCGCGGGCGTGGAGTGCGAGACCGTCGGCGTCCACGGCGCCGCCACGCCCGAGCCCGCGAGCGCGATCGCCGTCGCCGACATCGTCGTCGGCAAGGCGCGCGCGATCATCGACGCGATGGCCTGCGGGCGCGCGGCCTACGTGCTCGACATCGTCGGCGGCGACGGCTGGGTGACCGAGGAGCGCTATCCAGCGATGGAGGCCGACAACTTCGCCGGGCAAGCGACCGATTGGAGCCTCGACCGCGAGCGGCTCGTCGCCGACCTCGCGGACTACGAGCCCGGTATGGGCCAGGCCAACCGCGATCTCGTGCTCGCGCATCACGACGTGCGCAGCCACGCCTACGCGCTCGTCGAGCTGTTCCGGCGGCTGAACCCGCGGCCGGAACCGGCGGCCGGGCCGTTGCGCGAGCTCGCGCGCCTCGTGCGGCTCCAATGGGCCACCGAGCAGGACGCGATGTCCCTGCGGCAGGCGTTGCTGGAGGAGCGCGAACGGGCCGTCGTCGCCGAGACCTACGCCGCGACACTCGACAAGGAGCGCCACCGGCTCGAGGCCGAGATCGCGCGGCTGCGGGACGAGGAGCCGGCGCCGGTCCGCCGGTGGCGGGCCCGATGAGCGCACTCGAGCCGTCGGACCGCGCGCCCGGGCTGCTGCTCGGGCCCGGCGTCGCGCTGCCGGAGGACGTGTCCCTGGGCGGTCACGTGATCATCCACGCGGGCGTGGTGATCGAGCCCGGCTGCCGGATCCAGCACGGCGCGGTGCTCGGCAAGCTGCCTGTGCTCGGCCCGTACACGACGGCCCCCGCGCCGGTCGCGGACCTGGAGACCCGGCTCGAGCGCGGCGCCCAGATCGGCTGCTACGCGGTGATCGTCGCCGGCGCGCGCATCGGCCCCGCGGCCGTCGTCTCGGACCATTCGATCGTCCGCGAGCACGCGCGGTTCGAGGCCGGCGCCGTCGCCGGCCACGGCGGCGTGGTCAACCGGAGCTGCCGGCTCGGCGCCGGGTCGAAGCTGATGGCGGGCTGCATCCTCGCGCCGCGCACGGTCGTCGAGGAGGACGTGTTCTGCGGGCCCGGGCTGACGGTCACCGACGACCTCACGCTGGGGCGCCATCGCGGCGTCTCCGAGCTTCCCGCGGCGACGTTGCGCCGGGCGTGCCGGCTCGCCGCCAACGTCACGCTGCTGCCCGGGGTCGAGATCGGCGTGGAGGCGATGGTGGGGGCCGGGTCGGTCGTCACGCGCGACGTCCGCGGCCGCACCGTCGTGTTCGGCGCGCCGGCCCGCTTCGTGCGCGACGTCACCGACGAGGAGCTCCGCGAGCGCCACGCGGTGCGCGGCTGACTTCGCTCAGCGCGGCCGCGGCCCGCAGGTGTGGTAGCGCCGCACCTCGCGCAGGTGCCGGCCGTTGCGCGTGACGGCCTGGATCTTCACGGTGATGCGGCCCTTCGGCAGCCCGCGCAGGTTCACCGTCGCCCGCATCCGCTTGCCGCGGCGGCGGATCACCTTCACGCGAGATCCAGATGTTGACCTGGTTGCGGTAGCCGGTCAGAACGTGCCGGTCGTCGAGGAGGCCAGCCCGGGCCGGTAGATGTGCGTCGTGCCCTCGGCGAGGAGTAGACGATCGTGTGGTGGACGAGATCGGTCTGCAGCACGGGCTCACCGGCCCGCGAGCTGGGTGTCGACGAACACGGGCGGCGCGAAGCCGAGCCCGGCCGCACCGGCCTCCGGGACGAGCGCGGCGAGCGCGACGAGGGCCAGGACGAAGGCGACCAGAACGGAGCGGCTCGCGCCAGCGATCGCGCCGGCGCGGCTTGCGTGCGTGGCGGTCACGGCCCTGTTGGTGGCGTCGAGTCTGCTCGGTGTCGTAGATCGGTGGGCGCTCGCAGTGGCGTGCGTCGGGTTTCTGGTCGGCCTGCAGGCGGTGGCGCTCGCGTTCGGCCAGCTCGCTCCGCTGCGCGTTTATCTTGATCGCCGCACTGCGTCGGGAGAGCCGGTCTGGTGGGCGGATTTCGAGCGCAGCTTCGGGCGCTATGTCGCGCGCCGCGATCGCCGTGGCCGGCTGTGGAGGAGCCGGGCGTCGGAGGCGAGGCCGGTCGAGCCTGATGAGCGCGTCGAGCGGAGCGGGTCGTGACGCCGGTCGAGCTGGGAGCGGTGCTCGCGGGCACGGTGGTGCTGGCGAGCATGTTGTCGGTCGAGCTGGGGATCTCGGTTGCGCTGCTCGAGCTCGCGCTTGGGGTGGTGGTCGGCAACGCCTTCCATCTGGATGCGGGAACGCCGTGGCTGGTGTTCATCGCGCAGTTCGCGAGCATCGTGCTGACGTTCCTGGCCGGCGCGGAGGTGGATCCCGATGACTTCCGTGAGCGCTTCGGCGCCTCGGTGGCCATCGGACCGGCGTCATTCGTCGGTCCCTTCGTGGTGGCGTGGGCCGTCGCCGACGGGCTGCTGGGGTGGACGCTGAAGGCGTCGCTGATCGCCGGCACGGCACTGTCGACGACGAGCCTCGCCGTGGTCTACGCGGTCCTGGTCGAGACGGGCCTGAACCGGACGCGGATCGGCAAGCTGATCATGAGCGCCTGCTTCGTGACCGACATGGCCACGGCCGTCGCCCTCTCGGCCATCTTCATCACGCCCAACGCGTGGTTCCCGCTCTTCATCGTCGTCTCAGTCGCCGTGATCGTCGCGCTCCCGAAGCTGGCGCCCTGGTTCTTCGGCCGCTACGGCGATCGGGTGATCGAGCCCGAGATCAAGCTCGTGTTCGTCTGCCTGTTCGCGCTGATGGTCCTCGCGGACCGGGCGCAGGGTCACGCGGTGCTGCCCGCGTTCGTGCTCGGGCTGGTCATGAGCCGTCACTACCAGCGCCATCGCAAGGAGCAGGAGCGACTGCGAGTCGTCGCCTTCGCCTTCCTGACCCCGTTCTTCTTCCTCCGCGGCGGGATGAACGTGAGCCTCGGCGCGGTGTTCGCCAACCTCGGAATCCTGGCCCTGCTGGTCGCCGCCAAGATGGTGCCCAAGATCAGCCTGGTGCTGCCGCTGGCTCGGCGGGCGGTGCCCGAGCACGCGACGTTCACGACGCTGCTGATGAGCACCGGGCTGACGTTCGGGACGATCAGTTCCCTCTACGGGCTGAACGCCGGGATCATCGACCGGACGCAGTTCTCGCTGCTGGTCACCGTCGTCGTGGTCTCGGCCATCGTGCCGACTGCGATCGCCCAACGCTGGTTCTCACCCAGCGTCGAAGCCGAACACGCCGCGCGCGACCGACCCGCTCCGCAGGTGATGGCGCCGCCAGCGCCACTGCCGGCCGGTGAGCGCGCATGAGCCCGTATGAGTTTCGCAACGTGCTCGTCCCGGTCGACGGCTCGGCCGGTGCGGAGAAGGCGCTTGACTGCGCCTTGTCGATGTGTGCCGCGCTCGGCGCCCGGCTCACCGCCCTCGCCGTCGAAGGCCGGCTGCCGGCCTATGCCGCCTCACTGGGTGAGGTCGATGAGGTCAAGCGCGAGAAGGACGCGTACTTCCGCGGAGTGCTCGAGCGGGCCGACGTGCTGGCGCGCGAGCGGGGTGTCGAGGCGACGACGGACCTCGTGCCCGGCCATGCGGCCGAGGTCATCGCCCACTACGCCAGCGCGCACGGTCATGACCTGATCGTCATCGGTCACCGCGGCCACTTCCTCGGCGACTACCTGCTCGGCTCCACGGCCGATCGCGTCGCCCACCACGCCCACTGCCCCGTGATGGTGGTGCGCTGACAAACGAGGACCTTGAGCGCACGCGCTACGCCGCCGTCCTCGCTACCGCCGGGGCCGTCATGTTCATCGCCGGCGGGCTCTTGGCCAAGCTGGCTGACCTGGTGATGCCCTGGGGCTCGCTGCTGCTCGTGCTCGGGACGTTCGCTGTCCTGCAAGCCGTGCTCATCGGACTGGGCCTGCTTCCGATCCCCGGGAGCGAGAAGAACAAGAAGGACCGGTCATGACCGACGAACTGCACGTCGTCGTCGAGATCCCGCGCGGCTCGCGCAACAAGTACGAGTGGGACGAGCAACTGCAGGCGATCAAGCTCGCCCGGTTCCTGTTCAGCTCGATGGTCTATCCGACCGACTACGGCTTCTTCCCGGACACCCTCGCCGAGGACGGTGACCCGCTCGACGCGATGGTCTGCGCTACCAGGCGACATTTCCCGGCTGCCGCATCGCGGTCAAGGCGATCGCGCTGTTTCGGATGAGCGACGAGAAGGGCCCCGACGACAAGGTGCTCTGCGTCCCGTGCCACGATCCGAACTGGAACCACATGGACCGCTTGGAGGACTTGCCCCGGCAACTGCGCGACGAGATCGCCCACTTCTTCTCGGTCTACAAGCAACCCGACGGCCACGAGGTCACCGTCGACGGCTGGAGCAGTCGAGAGGACGCGCTCGTCACGATCGGCGTCGCGCAGGACCGCTACCGGGAAAGCCGGACCTCGTGACGAGACCGGGTGAGTCAGAGCTCCCTGCGCCGCTGCGCCGCCGCGCTACCGCCGGCCGACGGCGAGGGCGATGTCGTCCTGTCCGTGATCGGTGTGATCTTCGCCTCAGACCCGCAGGCCGCGGCGGCCGAGCCGGTGCGCGTGACCGCGCCCGGCGGCCGCATCGTCCTCAGCGCCTGGAGCCCGCCGGGCGGGATCTCCGAGGCGGTGCACGCCGCCAGCGAGGCGGTCCGCCAGGCGCTCGCCACGCCAGCGGGCCCCGCCGTTCGCCTGGCACGAGCGCGACGCCCCCGCCGAGCTGTGCGCTCCGCACAGCCGCGAAGTCACCGTCGTCGTCGTTCGAGGCGCGGAGCGGATCGATTAGGACACGAGACCCCTGTCGTGTCCTAATCAGACGTACATCCTCGCGCTAATTGCGCGACACCTGCGCGCTCAAACAGGGGCCAAGAACATGGCGATTTGCAGGCGCTTCCGGGCCTGTTCGAGTGTTCGGAGCATCTGTCTGAAAATCGTGGTGTCCCCGGTTCGAGTCCGGGTCTCGCCATCATCTGGGCGAACTCCCGCTTGGTTACTGGGTTCTCTAGTTGCCGGTGCGACGCGTTCGAGAGTTCTGAGACAACGCCGGGAAATCGTGGTGTCGTCCGTCCGAGTCGGAGCCCGAGAAATTCCCGTAAATCAGCCGTATTTGGCATCGACGAGGACCCTTGCTCGATGCGCCTGGACGGCGTTTCTTGGAGCTCGTGTCCTAATGCGTGTCCTAATCGCCGGCCTGGCTTCTGAGGCCAACTTCGTGCTGGCGGAGGCGGCCAGCGCCGTGCCGGGGGCGTTGAGAGACTCCCGCGACCATGAACGCCGCCCCCACTGCGACCGGGCTGCAACGTCGCGCGACTGGCCTACTTGGTCCAGCTGGTTGACCAGGTCGCGCGGCTCCATGTCGCGCGTGTCGGATCGACGGTTCCGTCACCGATCAGCGAGCAGTCACAGCTCCAGGTGGCTCTGCTCCAGGTTGCACGGAGGAGGTCGCTGGCTGTGCTCCACGTTGCGCGGCTCCATGTCGCGCGGGTGTAGTCGATGTCTCCCGTTGCGGCGTCGACAAGGGTGTTGAGAGCTAGGCCGGTGTTGGCGCCGCTGGCCTTGGTGGCCCCGATTGCCTTCTCCCCGACGACCTCTCCCGCCTTGAGCGACGGCCCGGGCAGCGGCCGTGCGGTCGTCATCAGCGCCCCCTTGACGCGGTCCGGCGTCCAGTCGGGATGGGCCTGCAGCAGGTCGGCGACCAGGCCGGCCACCACGGGAGCGGCCATCGACGTGCCGCCCGCGCGGATGTACTCGCCGTCGGTGATGCAGGACGGGCACAGCGTCGCGAAGGTGCTTCCCGGCGCCAGCGGCGCCACGATGTGTGCGCCCGGCGCGAGCACGTCCGGCTTGGTGAAGCCGTCCTGGGTGGTTCCGTGGCTGGTCCACGCCGGGATCTTGTCGTCCTTCTGGGCCTTAGTGCCCTGATCGTCGACCGCGCCGACGGAGATTACGAAGGGGTCATTGCCGGGGGCATAGCCGACGGCATCTGAGGACGATCCACGGTTGCCGGATGCGGCGACGACCACGATCCCGTGCAGCCACGCGGCTTCGACGGCGGCGTCAAGGGGATCGGTCAGGTATGACTGCGGCTCGCTCGACTCCAGTGAGAGGTTGACGATCCGGATGTTGTAGTCGGCCTGGTGCTCGACGACGAACTGCAGTCCATAGATGACGTCCAGCACAGTGGCCCTACCGTTGTCGTCGCTGGCTTTGACGGAGATCAGGTGTGCGTCCGGGGCAACGCCGATGTACTGGCCCTGCAGCGGGTCGCTGTCGGGACGGTTGAGACCGTTGCCGGCGAGAATTCCGGCGACGTGCGTCCCGTGCCCGTAGCTGTCGGTTGCGGTCGTCGCCTCGGGGTTCGTGACCACGGAGGCGATGACGCGCGACGTTGCATCGGTGGCGGAGGTGCGGAAGTCGGGCACATCACCGGCGATGCCGGTGTCGATGACGGCCACGCCGACGCCGCGGCCCGTCAGACGGAGGCCATTCCAGACCTTCTCGGCGTTGATGGACGGCGCGTAGGCGGTGGCCAGGCGGCTCGAGTCCACCGTGCTGGTCGGCTCGGCGGGGGCATTCAGCGTGACGGCGCGGACGCCGGGCCGATGCGCGAGTTCGGCGGCCGCTACCGCGCTCATGCGGGCGGCGAAGCCATGCACGATGGGCAGTTCGCGGACATCCGTAGCGTCCCCTGAGCGGAGAACACCACGACGCGTCGCGGTCGTGGGCTGCAACTGCACGATCACCTCGACGCGGTGGGACGGCCGGGTCGCCGCGAGGCGCTCGAGGCTCGGGGCCGCCGCGAGCCGCGGGACGGGCGCCGCAACGGCCGGCACAGCGCCGCTGCCGAGGGCGATGACCAGGCCGGCCATTAGTGCGCAGGCGACGAGCGCCGCGGCCCTCCGCCAGATGGCGAGGCGCGTGATCGGTCCTGCGTCGACTGCCGTGCCCATGTCCGTGATCTCCAGGTCCGTAAAACGCTCGGGGGCCGTCATTGGCCTCCCCCCCGTATCGGCAGTCGGCGGGGCCGGCCCTCACTGCGCTGGACGAATCACTGAGCGGCTGGGACGTGCACGACCGACGGCGGCGCGAAGCGGCCTCCCAGCGTGGGGTCTCCTTCGAGGCAGGAGCGGAGGGCAGCCACGACGCGCGGACAGAACTGGCTGCCGGTTTGTGCGTCGATCTCAGTCAGGGCGACGGCGAGCGGCAACGCGTCCCGGTAAGGCCGGTCGCTGGTCATCGCGTCAAGGGCGTCCGCGACGCTCAAGATCCGGGCCACGAGCGGGATGTCCTCGCCGGCCAGTCCGTCCGGGTAGCCGGAGCCGTCGTAGCGCTCGTGATGACTGCGCGCCATCTGCTGCACGACCCGCGGCAGCTCGAGCTCCGCGAGGATGTAGCTCGAGATCGTCGGGTGCCGGCGCATCTCGGTGAACTCGTCCTCAGTGAGTCGACCCGGCTTGAGCAACACGGCGTCGGGAACCCCAACCTTCCCGATGTCGTGGATCACGCCGCCGACCTCGACGGCATCGAGCTCCTGTCCTGACAGTCCGAGCTCGACCGCGAGGGTGCCGGCGAACTCGGCCACGCGCTCCGTGTGCCCGCTCGTATAGGGATCCTTCGCCTCGATGGTGCGCGCGAGTGACGTGATCGTCGACACGTAGGAGCGATGCATGCCGCGCAGAAGCGCGTCGTTGCGCTCGAGCAGCTCGCGCAGCCGCTCGTTGGCGCCCACCAGCTCATCCTGGCGCCGGCGCAGCTGATCGACGCTCGAACGCGAGCGATCCACGTACTGACGCTCGACGACGACGAGCATCAGCACCGGCACCGCGAAGATCAGCAGCGCATAGGCGCCCAGCGCCGCCTCTGTCAGCAGCAAGCCGCCGGCAAGCAGCCCGAACGCGAGGTACTGAGGCCCGAGCCACGCCAGGCGCTCGCGCCAGAGACCGAATGGGTGGCGGTGCTCGTTGAGCGCCATCACGAGCGCGAGCAGCGCCACGTTGACGAAGTAGTACGCGATGGCCCCAAGGAGCGCGGCGACGAGCACGCCCGCCCCCACTGACTGGCGCGCGAGCTCGAACGTCCCGGCGGCCGCGGCGCCTGCCAGGCCGAGCGCCCCGATGTCGAAAATCCATCGGATCGCGGGATCGCGCCTGAGGCCGCGCTTGATCGCGACGGCGATCTCCGCGGCGAGTGGCCCGAGCGGCCCGAACAGGAACGCGAGCACCAACGTGCCGACCGAACCGGGCGACACGTTCCCGCGCTCGAAGAGATCCACGGACAACCCGTCGAGCGCGAAGACCGCCACCACAAGCAGCCCGAACAACACGGGCGCCGACACAATCCGAGCCGGACTCGCGCTGACGGCGACCGCACACGCTCCGAGCGCCAGCAGCGCGACGAACCACGGCAATAGCCGGTGAGGCGTGGAGGTCGCGCTCTCCCGCGGCTCCTCGGCCGGCTCGGCGGCCTGTTCGCATTTCGTTTGGGCTGACGGCGCAGCCTCGGAGGCGACGGGCGCCCCGGCGATCCGCGCAGCGGTCGATGCGAGGATCGCGTCCGGTCGGGAAGGACCATCCGCCGTCCACGCCGCCACCTCGCTGCTCGTCACACCGTCGCGCGCGATCCGGACACGGTCACGTCCCCCGATCTTGGCGCTGTACAGCGCGCCATCGGCGGCCTCCAGCAGCCTCGTTGCGGTCCTCCCCTGGTGCGGGTAGGTCGCCACGCCCGCGCTGACGGTGAGCGGCAAGCCGGTATCTGCGGCGCTCCAGGGCAGGCTCACCTCCTCCAGTCGTGACCGCACCGCGAGCGCGCGGGCTCGCGCCTCGCCCGCCGACAGGCCGGGCAGCAGCAGCGCGAACTCCTCGCCGCCAAAGCGCGCCGGAATCCCTCCCGGCTCGGCGTGCTCCGCCAGCACGCGCGCGAACGCGATGATTGCCTCGTCACCAGCCAGATGCCCGAACCGGTTGTTGATCGCCCGCAGGCGATCCAGGTCGAACATCACGACCGACACGGGGGCAGCGCCGCGCTCGGCATGAGCCAGGGCGTCCGCCAGCAGGTGCTGGAAATGCTCGGAGTTAAACAACCCGGTCTTCGGATCCGTCCGTGAGCGATGCTCCAACGTCGGAATCCTCAGCGCCGCGTAGGTGAGGACCAGCGGACCCGCCCCGAGCAGCGCCAACACTGGCGTCACGGTCCATAACAGCGCGATCCCCACCCCGCTCAGCGCCATCGCGAGGTCGACCGGCACCGCTGGCGCCAGCGCCGCGAACGCCCGAGCCGGTGACCGCTCCAGCGCCACGCTCATCATGAGCGCGAGTACGCCGTGGTTCACGACCACGAACGCCACCGCGCCCAGACACAGCAGGACCGCCATGCGCGCATCTACGTCTCCGGATGCCGGAAAGCCCGACGCGCGGGTGATCGCGTGCCCCGCCGCCCCCGCGAGCACATAGTCACCCCAGTTGAACGCCGTCTTGTGCCAACGGGCACGCCGGACCACAACAGCGGGCGCGAAGCAGATCGTGGCGAGCACGACGAGCGCCCAAACCGGGAGCGAGACCATCCCCCACGCAAAGAACACGACGTTCGGCTGCAGCGAGTAGCTCCCCGGTGCGAGCACCTCCACCAAGCTCGCGGTCGCGCACGCGAGCCCCAGCACGACCAGCAACCACAGGTCCCCAGGCGGCTCTCCACCCGTCACCGACAGCGACACGGCCGCCGCGACAGCGACGCCCATCACCGCAGCGATCAGCCACCCGGCCCGAACCGGCAATCCACGAACCCCGGCATCATCAGGACCCTCCATCTGCTCGCATTGTCGACGCGTCGGTTCCGACTCTTGAGCGCGTGGAACCTCGCCAGTCATCCGGCGAACGTGCCCGCGTCCACTGAAATCGTCCGCCATCTCCGCAGGCGACGGCTCATCGGCAGGGTTACGCACCACCCGAGCACGGCACAAAAGGCCGAGCAGCGACATCGCGCCGACGTCCTCCCCGATGGCAAGCGGATCACGCTCCGCGGAAACCGTCGCGCCATCGGCGCGGTCTACAAGACGAGCAGCGAGCGTCGGGCGACGAGTTGCAGCCACGCGCGCTTCCTCCGGAATGCGATCGTCAAAGAGGCGGCGACACCGTCGTCGTTCGGCGAGGAGCGGATCGATTAGGACACGAGACCGCTGTCGTGTCCTAATCAGACCTACATCCTTGCGCTATTTACGGGACATATCGCGTCGCAACCCGCGTTCTAGAACTCGCTTGTTTGCAGGCGATTCCGGCTCTGTTCGAGCGTTCCGTACATCTGTCTGAAAATCGTGGTGTCCCCGGTTCGAGTCCGGGTCTCGCCATCGCGGAACCCCGCATGGCTGGCGGATTTCCCGTGTTCCGGAGCAGGCGCCTTGACGGGCTGAAGCCCAGTGCTCGTCGGGCAGTTAGAGACAAAGATCACACGATTCCGGTCGTGATCGCGCTGTGCCGCGGGCCCACCAGCTCGTGACGAGCACCGCGAACTCGTCCACGCGTCCTCCCGCGTTAAACACGTCACGGGCGATTCGCAAGCTCCGCATCCCGGCAAGCGCGGACGACCAGGCCTGACCGCGTCAAGGACGGCCGAGGACGGTCAGAGCTCGACCTCGAGCCCGTCGTACCCGACCTCGACGCCGGCGCGTAGCACCGCGTCACGCTCGGGCGAGCGCTCGAGCAGCACCGGGTTCGTGTTGTTGATGTGGACGAGGATCGTCCGCGGGCGCGTGAGCCGTGCGAGCGCCTCCAGCGTCCCTCCAGGGCCAGAGAGCGGCACGTGGCCCATCTGGCCCGCGGTGCGGTCGGAGATGCCGAGCCGCGCGAGCTCGTCGTCGCGCCAGAATGTGCCGTCGACGAGCACGACGTCGCTCGCGGCGAGGCGGCCGAGCACGTCGTCGTCCAGGCGCGCGAGGCCCGGCACGTAGGTCAGCACGCCGCCGGTCGAGCGATCGCGGAAGACGAGCCCCGTGGCCTCGACGTCGGCGTCGGTCCCGGCGAGGTAGCGCGGCGCGTCGCCACCCGCCGCGAACGACTCGACCTCGAGGGAGGATCCGTCGATGGCGAGCGCGCCCTCGGGCTCGAGCGTCCGCCACTCGACGCCGGAGTAGGCGGCGAGGATCTGCAGCACGGGATAGCCGTCGGTCAGGGCCCAGCGGACCTGGTCGCTCCCATACACCCGGATCGGCGTCGATGACTCACGCAGCAGCAGGAGTCCCGCCGCGTGGTCGATCTCCGCGTCCGTCAGCAGGACCCCGGCGACGGGCGCGGCGCGGACGCCGTTCGCGCCCTCGGCGGCGAGCCCCTCGAGCTGCTGGCGGAGGTCCGGCGACGCGTTGGCGAGGAACCACGGGCCGTCGGCCCCGCGGATCGCCAGCGACGACTGCGTCCGGGGACGTGCGCCGGTCCCCGTGCGAGCGGCCTCGCACATCGGGCAGTGGCAGTTCCACTGCGGGAAGCCGCCGCCGGCGGCCGAGCCGAGAATCCGAACGCGCACCGGGCGATGATAGAAACCGGCGATGACCTTCGGGCTCACGCATACCTCGACCTCCGCTAGCGCACGATGAACGTCGAGCTGACCGCAGCCGAACCGACCGAGGTGGAGGCCGACGTGCTCGCCATGGCCGCGGGCGGCCTGGGCGTGCGCAAGCTCGACGCGCTCTTCGAGGGGCGGCTGGCCCGCGCGGCGGCCACCGCGGATCCGGTGGCGGTCATGCCGGTGACGCGCGAGGTGCGCGCGCGCAGCATCGCCCTGGTCAAGGTCGAGGGGGCCGAGGCCGGTGACCTACAGCTCGCGGCGGCCCGGGCGGTGCGCGCGCACGGTGGCGGCGGGACGCTCGCGTGGGCCCTCGACGACACGCTGCCCATCGCGATGTACCGGCAGGTGCCGCCGATCGTCGAAGGGGCCGTTCTCGGTGGCTATTACCCCGGCCGCTGGAAGAGCAGCGCGCCCCGGCCGGGAGTCGACCGCTTCGTCGTGTGCGGGGCCGATGAGGACGAGGAGAGGCTGCGCGGCCTCGCGACGCAGGCCGAGCTCACCGCGCGGTGGACGAACGTCGCGCGCGAACTCGTCGACGGGCCGCCCAACTTCGTGACGCCCGCGGGCCTGGCCGAGCGCGCGGCCGCGCTTCCCGGTCTCAGCGTCGAGGTCATCGATCCGACCGCCGCCGGGCTGCCGGCGCTGGCGGCGGTGGGCGGGGCGAGCGCGCAGGCGCCGAAGCTCATCGTCTTGCGTTACGCGCCCGCCGGCGCCCCCGAGCGGCCGCTGCTGGCGTTCGTGGGCAAGGCCGTCACGTTCGACGCCGGCGGCTACTTCCTCAAGGCGCAGTCGGACATCGTGCGCCAGAAGGCCGACATGGCCGGCGGGGCGGCGGTGCTCGCGGCGCTCGGCGCCATCGCCGAGCTCGAGCTGCCGCTCAACGTGATCGCGGTCATCCCCGCCTGCGAGAACATGCTGGGCGCCGACGCGATCCGGCCGACGGATGTGGTCACGACCGCCGCGGGGCTCACCGTGGAGGTGACGAACCCCGACGCCGAGGGACGGCTGATCCTGGCCGACGCGCTCTGGTACGCGCGCCGTGCGGGCGCGACGCACATGATCGACCTCGCGACGCTGACGGGCGCCATGCGGGCCGGGATGGGCGACCTCTATGGCGGCGTGTTCTCCAACGACAAGAGCTGGAGCGACGCGGTTGTGGCCGCCGGCAACGCGGTCGGCGACCTCGCATGGGCGTGGCCGCTACACCCCCGTTATCGGCGCCTGCTCGATTCGCGTGTCGCCGACCTGCGCAACACGTCGGGGCGGCCATACGGATATCCGATCACCGCCGCCGCTTTCCTGGAGCATTTCGTCGGCGAGGGTCCCTGGGCGCACGTCGACATGCTCGGGCCGGCGCTGCTCGACGACGATCGCGGCGACGCGATCGGCGCCGGCGCGAGCGGCTACGGCGTGCGCATGCTCGTCGAGATCACCTCGCGCATG
>JBBQLH010000060.1:0-24977 GCA_038327685.1 Solirubrobacterales bacterium | reverse complement strand
GCGCTGGCCAACAACTACAACGGCGTGCCGCGGCCGCCGGTCATCCTCTGCGCGGGCGGCGACGCGCGGGTGGTCGTGCGGCGCGAGACACTGGAGGACCTGGTTGCCCGAGACGTTTAAGGTCGGCCTGCTCGGCCACGGGACCGTCGGTGGGGCCTTCGAGACGCTGCTGGCCGAGCGCGCGGACGCGATCGAGCCGATCATCGGCGCGCGGCCCGAGATCTCGGGCGTGCTGACGCGCTCGCGCGGCTCGTTCGAGGAGATCCTCGAGGCCTCGGACCTGATCGTCGAGCTGATGGGCGGGCTCGAGCCGGCGCGCGACTACGTGCTGCGCGCGATGCGCGCGGGCAAGCATGTCGTCTCCGCGAACAAGCAGCTGCTCTCCCAGCACGGCGAGGAGCTGTGGGCGACGGCACGCGAACACGGGGTGCAGCTGCGCTTCGAGGGCGCCGTGGCGGGCGTCGTGCCGGTCATCCGGGTGCTGCAGGAGTCGCTGGCGGGCGCGCGCATCGAGCGTGTGCACGGCATCGTCAACGGCACGACCAACTACATCCTCACCGAGATGGCGGCCAACGGCATCAGCTACGACCAGGCGCTCGGGCAGGCGCAGGCGCTCGGCTACGCCGAGGCCGACCCGACCGACGACGTCACCGGCCGCGACGCCGCGGCCAAGATGGCGATCCTGGCCCGGCTGGCGTTCTCGACGCCGGTCCACCTCGACCAGGTCCGCTATGAGGGCATCGAGCAGATCACCGCCGACGACATGGCGTATGCGCTCGCGCTCGGCCTGGGGCTGAAGCTGATCGGCACGGCCGAGCGCGTCGGGGGCGGCCTCAACGTCCGCGTGCACCCCGCCTTCCTCTACGCCGAGCACCCGCTCGCGTCGGTCAACGGGCCGTTCAACGCCGTGACGATCGAGTCCGACGCGATCACCGAGGTCACGCTCTCGGGCCCCGGCGCGGGCGGCCCGCAGACCGCGAGCGCGGTCCTCGGCGACGTCATCTCGGCGATGATCCCGCCCGCGACCACGCCGGAGACGACGCAGGAGCTGCCGATCGTCGAGGACGTCGAGTCCGCGTTCTACATCCACCTCGAGGTCGCCGACCGCCCGGGCGTGCTCGCCCAGATCGCGGAGATCCTCGGCATGCAGGGTGCGTCGGTGAAGTCGGTGCTCCAGCAGGGCCTCGGCGACAACGCGCGGCTGATCATGGTGCTGCACCCGCTGCTCGAGTCGCGCTTCTACGCGGCGCTGCGGCTGATCGGCCAGCTCGACTTCATGCGCTCGCCGCCGCGCTCGATCCGCGTGATCGACGAGGAGTTCACCTGAGCCGCGTCGGGCTCATCGAGCGCTACCGCGACCGGCTGCCGTTCGGGCCCGACGACCCTGTCGTCTCGCTGCTGGAGGGCTCGACGCCGCTCGTGCCGGCCCAGCGGCTGTCCGAGCGCGTCGGCGCGGACGTGTGGCTGAAGATCGAGGGCGCCAACCCGACGGGCTCCTTCAAGGACCGCGGGATGACGTGCGCGGTCTCGGCCGCGCTGCGCGACGGCGCCGAGGCGGTCATCTGCGCCTCGACGGGCAACACCGCCGCGAGCGCCGCCGCCTACGCGGGGCGGGCCGGGCTGCGCGGCGCGGTGATCGTCCCCGAGGGCAAGATCGCCACCGGCAAGCTCGCCCAGGCGCTCGTGCACGGCGCCCGCGTGATCGCGCTGCGCGGCAACTTCGACGCCGCGCTGACGCTCGTGCGCGAGCTCGTCCAGCGCCACCCGATCGCGCTCGTCAACTCGGTCAACCCGTACCGGCTCGAAGGGCAGAAGACGGCGGCGTTCGAGATCGTCGACGAGATCGGGGAGCTCGACGCGCTCTGCATCCCGGTCGGCAACGCGGGCAACATCACCGCCTACTGGAAGGGCTTCAAGGAGGCCGACGGCTCGCGGCCGCGGATGCTCGGCTACCAGGCCGAGGGCGCGGCGCCGCTCGTCCACGGCGCGCCGGTCGAGAACCCCGAGACGGTCGCGAGCGCGATCCGGATCGGCAACCCCGCGCGCTGGGAGGAGGCGATGGCGGCGATGACCGAGTCGTCGGGCGCGATCCGCGCGGTCTCCGACGCCGAGATCCTCGACGCCTACCGCTGGCTGGCGGCGAACGAGGGAGTGTTCTGCGAGCCGGCCTCGGCGGCCGGCGTGGCGGGTCTGCTGCGCAACGGCGCCGAGGGCGCGAGCCGCATCGTCTGCGTCCTCACCGGCCACGGGCTCAAGGACCCGCAGGTGGCCCTGGGCCACGCGGGCTCCGTCGTCCCCTGCGAGCCGGACATCAGCGCGGTCGAGCGGGCCGTGCTCGGGTCGTGAGGCGGCGCCGGCGGATCCGCGTCCCGGCCTCGTCCGCGAACCTCGGTCCTGGCTTCGACGTGCTGGCCGCGGCGCTGGCGATGCACGTCGACGTCGAGGTGGCCGAGACCGGGCGCTTCCGCGTCCACACCGAGCTCTCGATCGCCCGCGACCGGCGCAACCTCGTGGTGCGCGGCTTCGCCCGCCTGCACCCGCCCGACGACTTCGAGTTCCGCATCAGCTCCGACATCCCGCTCTCGGGCGGCCTGGGCACGAGCGCGGCGGCGTACGTCGCCGGCCTGCTCGCCGCGGACTCGATCTTCGAGCTCGACGCCGACGTGCTCGCGCTGGCGACGGAGCTCGAGGGCCACCCCGACAACGTCGCCGCGGCGCTGCTCGGCGGCATCGTGCTGTGCGCCGACGGCGAGGCGGTCCGCTTCGACCCGCCCGCCGGCCTCGAGGCCGTCCTCGTCGTGCCGCGCCGCTCCCTTCGCACCGCCAAGGCGCGCGCCGCGCTGCCGGCCGAGGTCCCGATGGCCGACGCCGTCTTCAACGTCGCCCACGCCGGCCTGCTCGTGCTCGGCCTGGCCCAGGGCCGCCTCGACCTCGTCGCCCGCGGCCTCGCCGACAGCCTGCACCAGCCGCGCCGCGCCGCGCTGTACCCGGAGTCGATGGCGCTGGTCGAGCGGGCGCGGGACCTCGGCGCGCTCGGCGCCACGATCTCGGGCGCGGGCCCGACCGTGCTCGTGTGGAGCGTCTACGACGCGACGGCAGGGGTGGTCGAGCGGCTGCGGACGCTCACCGAGGGCTGGGCGGAGGTGCGGCGGGTGCGGTTCGAGCCGCAGGGTGCGGATGTGCGGGCGCTGGACTAGAACTTCAACTGCGCATTGAGGAGAGGGTGCGGAGTGCCGCGGTAGCCATTTCGGCCGGGTGTGCGGTGTTGGGTCTGACTATGCGCCTCAACATCGCACACCCACCCTCTCGAGCCGCCGCGGCAGCTCGCACCCTTCCCTCAATGAGCAGTTGACGTTGAGCCCTACGCGCGAACGAACACGGGCGTCCCGACCGGGATCGTCCGCATCAGCCGGCGCACATCCGCCGCCCGCGCCCGCATACAGCCCAACGACGCCGCATGACCGACCGTCTCCACGTTCGGCGTCGCGTGGATCGCGACCCGGTCGCCGCCCGGCCAGCCGTCGATCAGCCGCGTCTGGTGGGCCGAGAGCGCGACCGCGCAGCAGCCGTAGGGCGAGCCGGGATCGTCGGGGTGCAGCTTGTCGGTGACCGCGAAGCGCCCGGTCGGCGTCTCGGTTCCGGGTCGGCCGACGGCCACGGGGAAGGAGCGCACGCTCCGGTCGCCGCGGCGGAGCGTCAGCCGCCGAGCGGAGCGGTCGACGTGGATCGACCAGTTCGTGCTCGCGAGTTGCACCCGGCGCTCGGGGATCCAGCCGATGCGCCCGTTCGGGCGCTCGGGCGCGATCACGGCGAGCCAGCCGCCGCGCCGTGCCGTGACGCTGAGGATCCGGCGCGAGCCGAACTCCGTTCGCACGCCGAGGCGGTGCAGAGCGCGCCCGCCGGGGGTGGCGCGCAGGGTCGTCGCGGTCAGCACCCGAGCGGTGAGATAGCGGCCGCTGGGCGCCTTCTGGGCGGCCGCCGCGGCCTCTTCCATCCCCTCACCGGCCGGGGTGAACGGCAGGTGGGGCGCTTTCGGCGGCGCGGGCGCGCCGCCGCAGCCCGCGAGCAGGAGGAGCACGCCGAGCAGGAGGGCCGGCCGCCGCATCGGAGCGCTTCTACCCGGTGTGAGCGAGCATGGGCCGCAGCTTGCGCCGCGGGGCGTCGAGGCCGACGCGCTTGAGCAGCTCGTCGGCCAGCGCCAGGTAGTCCACCCCGAGGTCCGGGCGGTGGTCGAGGATCGACTTCGCGCTCTCGGCCGACTCCGCGTACGCGATCGAGGAGCGGATGACCGTCTCGAAGACCTTCCCGGGGAAGTGCTGAGCGAGCGACGCGTAGGCCTCGCGCGAGTGGACCGTGCGCATGTCGGCGATGTTCATCAGCACGCCGACGAGCTCGAGATCGGGGTTGTAGTACTCCTTGGCCTGCTCGACGACGTCGATCGCGCCCTGCACGCCCTGCAGCGCGAAGTACTGTGCCTCGGCGGAGACCAGCGCCCAGTCGGAGGCCACGAGGCCGTTGACGGTCAGCAGGCCGAGCGCCGGCGGGCAGTCGATCAGGATCACGTCGTAGCTCTGGCGCGGGCGCTTGAGCGCGCGCCGCAGCACGAGCTCACGGCCCATCTTGCCCGACATCGAGCGTTCGACCTCGGCCAGGATCGGCGTCGCCGGGATGATCCCGTCGTGGACGGCCTCGGAGGCCTTGGCCTCGCCGCCGAGCACGTCGGCGACCGTCGGGGCGGCGTCGGGCGGGACGTCGAAGTAGTCCGAGAGGTTGCCCTGCGGGTCGAGGTCGACGGCCAGGACGGACAGCCCGACGCGCCGCAGCACATCGGCAAGGGTCCGCACCGTCGTCGTCTTTCCGGTCCCGCCCTTGAGGGAGAGGACCGCGATCGTCTCGGCCATCAGGGGCCGAGACTGTAGCGAGAAGGGCGGGGGACTACTCGCCGACGGCGGCCGGTGCGGGCGGGGTGCCCGAGCCGACGGTGGCGTTGTCGAAGAAGTGGATCGTGTGGCGGCCGATCGCGATCTCGTCGCCGTCGCTGAGCGGCGCCCAGTCGACGCGCTGGCCGTTGACGTAGATGCCGTTGAGCGAGCGGTCGTCGAGCACGCGTACGCCGTCGGCCTGGGAGACCACGAGCGCATGACGGCGCGAGACCGTCGCGTCGTCGAAGCGCACGTCCGCCGACAGCGAGCGCCCGATGCGCGTCCACTCACGCGAGACGGGCGCGACGATGCGCCGGCCCGAGTCCTCGTAGGCCAGGTACTTGCCGGGCACGGTCAGGCCTTCCCGGGCCTCCTCGACCCACGCTGGACGGGTCTGGGTGGCCGCCTCGACGGTCTCCTCGGTGAGCGGCACGGAGCCTTCGTCGCTGACGGGCAGGGTGCCGGTCGCCTCGACTTCGCTGGGCGTGCGTGGATCCATCAATCTCTCCTCTGGCGCGCTCCACGCGCCGTCCCGGCGACCCGACCTCCGCGACGAATGATAGGGACGTCGTCAATGGGGTCGGGACCCTAGGGCCCACCTCCGGAAGGGCCTTGGTGCCCCACGGCGAATGACTCGAAACCATGCATTCGGCCGTCTCTCCCTCACCCGGATTCGAGCTCGCGCTGCTGCGCAAGAGCGTCGGCGCGCTCACCGACGCGCGGGCGCGCTGCGTCCACTGCCACCGCACGCCGCTGGTGGGCGAGCGGGTCTACCTCTACGGCGAGCGGATCGTCTGCGAGCTGTGCCGGCCGCGGCGGCGCGAGGCTCCGCAGGCCTCCGAGCTCGTGCTCTCGCCGGAGCACTCGCGCACCGTCCGGGTGCGCCGGCTGTAGCGGGCGGTAATACTGCGGGGGCCGTGGACCCGATCGAGCTGTCCATCACCATCGACCGCCCGCGCGAGGACGTCTTCGAGTACCTCGCCGACATCGCGAACCACCCCGAGTTCACCGACCACTACCTCAAGCAGTGGCACCTCACCCGGGTCGACTCCTACGGCGCCGGCGCCGGCGCCCGCTACCGGACCGACGCGCCGCGCCAGCGGTTCTCCTGGGGCGATATGACCTTCGTGGCCGTCGAGTCGCCGCGCCGCATCGTGGCCCTCGGCCGCGGCGGCAAGTTCAACCGCATCAAGACGTTCGCCGAGTGGACGCTCGAGCCGACGGGCGGCGGCACCCGCGTCGAGTTCGTGTTCGAGACCGAGCCGGCGCTGCCGACGGACCGGCTGATGGAGGCGTTCGGCTACCGCGGCTGGGTGAAGCGGAACGCCACCAAGGGGCTCAAGCGCCTGCGCGGGATCCTCGAGGACAACGAGGACCGCGGCGTGCGCGCGACCGTCGCCGGCATCTAGACTCCGCCGCGCCGTGAGCCTCCGACCCGCCCGCGTCCTGTTCCTCCTCGCCCTCGCGGCGGCCTCCGTCCTCGCGCTCGCCGGCTGCGCCAACAAGATCGAGACGCGCACGATCGGCCAGACCGAGGGCCTCTACATCGACGTCGGCCGGCTCAAGTACCAGGTGCAGCTCTCGCGCATCATCAACCCGAACGACGAGGAGGACCGCGCCTACCTCGCGGGCCTGCCGGCCGGGACCGCCCAGCCCAAGTCCGATGAGGCGTGGTTCGGCGTCTGGATGCGGGTCGAGAACGTGAGGAGCAAGCAGACGCTCCCGGCGGCCGAGGAGTTCGAGATCTCTGACACCCAGGCGCACACGTTCACGCCGATCCGGCTCGAGAACAACCCGTTCGCCTACCAGGCGCAGGACCTCGGGCCGAAGACGATCGTCCCGAGCTCCAACTCGCCCGCCGGCGAGGGCGTGATCCAGGGCGAGCTGATCCTCTTCAAGCTCACCACCGAGGCGCTCGCCAACCGCCCGCTCGAGTTCAAGATCCAGAGCCCGACGACGGCCGACGACGTCGGCGTCGTCGACCTCGACGTCTAGCCGGCTACCGCTTCAGCGCCGCTTCGATCACGGTCTTCGCGGCGGGCGCCGCGGTCTCGCCGCCCGCGCCCTGGCCCACGAGCAGCACCGCGACCGCGACGCGTGGGTGACGGAACGGCGCGAAGGCGGCGAACCACGCGTCGGTGTCCGTCTTGTCCTCCTCCGGCTGCGGGGTCGGGGTCGCCCCGGGCTCGGGCGGCACCGGGTCGTGGTTGACCGTGCTGCGCAGCTCCGCGGTGCCGGTCTTGCCCGCCACGACGACGCCGGGGACCTTCGCGCCGATGCCCGTGCCGGACGCCACGACGGCGCGCATGAAGTTGGCGACCACGCGCGCGGTCCGTGCGCTGATCGCGCGCGTCTCGGCGCCCTGCGCGCCGCGCGAGAGCGTCGGCGCCACTCGGCGTCCGCGCAGGCCGATCGCGGCCGCGACCGTCGCGAGCTCGAGCGGGGTGGCGAGCACCTTGCCCTGGCCGATCGCGGAGGACCCGACCGCCAGGTCGTCGCCGATCTCCTCGGCCGCGGGGATCGTCGAGCGGGCCGCGCCGGCCGGGCCGGGGTCCTGGTTGAAGCCGAAGCGCTCGGCCGTCTGGACCAGCTTCTCGGCCCCGAGCTTGGCGCCGAGCGGCGCGAAGACCGAGTTGCAGGAGTCGGCGAAGGCCTGCTTGAGCGAGCCGCCGCACGCCTCGTCGTGGGCGTTGCGGAGCTTGACACCCTCGAGCGTGGTCTCCGTCTGGATCGGGAAGCTCGCCTTCGGCTTGACCACCTTCGCCTCGAGCGCCCCCGCGAGCGTGACGATCTTGAACGTCGAGCCGGGCGGCTGGGGAGCGGAGAAGGCGACGCCCGAGAGCCCGAGCACCTCGCCGGTGGCGGGCCGCAGCACGGCGATGCCGCCGAAGCGGCCCGCGAGCGCCTCGACCGCCGCGCGCTGGATGTCCGGGTCGATCGCCGACCGCACGTCCACGCCGGCATGCGGCTCGGCACGGGCGATGACCCGGGTGCCGGCGCGCAGGACGCCGCCGGGCGTGCCCGACAGGCGCTCGTCGAACTCGCGCTCGAGCCCGTTGAGGCCGACCGGCGCGCCCTCGGGCACGCCGCGGCGAGCGAGCTCGTCGGCGCGCTCGGGCGGCGCCGGCCCGACCCGCCCGGCGACCTCGGCCGCCAGCGGCCCGAGGTCCGAGAGGCGGTCCGGGCCCTGGGCCAGCGGCGTGCCGTCGCGCGCCAGGATCGCGCCGCGCGCCGCGAGCGTCGTCTCGCGCTCCAGCCGCTCGCCGGCGCGCAGGCCGGGGAACACGAGCTGCGAGCGCCAGTCGACGCCCGGGCCGTCCGCGTCGTCGATCAACGGCAGGTGCACCTTCCCTGACAGCCGGCCGAAGATCTTCGTCCGCAGGCGGACGGGCAGGTCGTAGCTCCCGCCGTCGGTCTGGTGCGGCTTGCCGGCGTGGACCGCGGAGAGCGTGACCGTCTCCGCTGCCTGCGTGTAGGTGCGCACGAAGCGCTTGAGGCTGGCGCGCTGGCGCGCGCGGTCGGAGAGCAGCGCGTGCATCGCCGCGTAGTCCCCGCGCTCCCAGGCCGCGGCCCAGCGGCGCGCGACCGTCGCCCCCGCGGGCTCGTGGCGCAGGCCGACCACCGTGCCGACGGCGAACGCGGCCACGGCGACGATCACCAGGGGTGCGAAGCGCGCGCGCCGCGAGCGCGTCCGGCGCTTCGCCGGGGCCGGTGAGGGAGAGGTGCTGGCCACCACGCGAGTATGCCCCAGCGGTCAGCGGCCCAGGCCGAGTGCTCGCCCCCGGTAGCGTCCTGATCGTGACCGGCGTCGACTGGATCATCGTCGGGCTCCTGCTGCTGCTCGCGCTGTTCGGCTGGGCGCAGGGGTTCGTCACGGGAGCGCTCGCGCTCGCCGGCTTCGCGCTCGGGGCCTGGATCGGCACGCGCGTGGCCGGAGTCGTCCTGCCCGACGGCTCGAGCTCCCCCTACGCGCCGGCGATCGGCCTCGTCGGCGCCCTCTGCGTCGGCGCCGGCTTCGCGGCGGGCTTCGAGGGCCTCGGCGTGAAGGTCCGCTCCAAGCTCACGCTGCCCGGCATCAGCATCGTCGACGGTCTGCTCGGGGCACTGCTGACCGCACTCGTCGGCCTCGGCGTGGTCTGGATCCTCGGCGCCGTCGCGGTGCACAACACGGGCGACCTGCGCTACGAGGTCCAGCGCTCGCAGATCCTCAGCCGGCTCAACAGGGCGCTGCCGCCCTCGGGCCCGCTGCTCAACGCGCTGGCGCGCTTCGACCCGTTCCCGCGCATCGACGGGCCCGAGGCGCGGGTCGCGGCGCCGAAGGCGGGGATCGCGCGCGATCCCGAGGTCGCCGCGGCGGCGGCGAGCGTGGTCAAGGTGCTCGGGACCGCCTGCGGGCTCGGCGTCGAGGGCTCGGGCTGGGTCGCCCGCGACGGCCTGGTGGTCACGAACGCCCATGTCGTGGCGGGCCAGGACGACACGCGCGTGCTGCTGCGCGGCCGCGAGCCCGGGATGAAGGCGACGGCCGTCGCCTTCGACCCCAGGAACGACCTCGCTGTGCTGCGCGTCGACGGGCTGGGCGCGAAGCCCCTGCCGATCGCCCAGAACCCGCGCCCGGGCACCTCCGCCGCGGTCCTCGGCTTCCCCCGCAACGGGCCCTACGACGTCCGCGCCGCGCGGCTGGGGGAGACGCGCGCGACGGTTACCCAGGACGCGTACGGCCGCGGGCCGGTGCAGCGGCTCATCAGCTCGCTGCGCGGGGTCGTGCGCTCGGGCAACTCCGGCGGGCCGATGGTGGACGGGCGGGGCCGCGTCGTGACGACGATCTTCGCCGCCACCACGACCGGCCCGCGCGGCGGCTACGGGGTGCCGAACTCCGTCGTGAGGCGGGTCCTCGCGGGCGCGCGCGAGACGGTCTCCACAGGTCCCTGCGCCCGCTGAGGCGGCCGCTAGTCTGCGACCAATGGCCAAGACGCTCGTCATCGCCGAGAAGCCGTCCGTGGGTCGCGACCTCACCGGCGTGCTCCCCGGCTCGTTCACCAAGCACGAGGGCTACCTCGAGTCCGACGACCACGTCGTCACGTGGGCCGTCGGCCACCTCGTGCAGCTGGCCGAGCCCGACGAGTACGACCCGAAGTTCAAGAAGTGGAAGATGGCCGACCTCCCGATCGTGCCGGACCGCTTCCGCCTCGTCGTGCGCGACGAGCGCTCGCGCAAGCAGATGACGGTCATCACCCGCGAGCTCAACCGCAAGGACGTCGCGACGGTCGTCAACGCCTGCGACGCCGGGCGGGAGGGCGAGCTCATCTTCGCCTGGCTGTACGAGAAGGCCGCCGCGGCCAAGCCGGTCGAGCGGCTGTGGCTGTCCTCCATGACCAAGGCCGCCATCAGGCAGGCGTTCCAGGACCTGCGTCCGGGCCAGGAGTTCGGCCGCCTCGAGGAGGCCGCGCGCTCGCGCTCGGAGGCCGACTGGATCGTCGGCATGAACGCCACGCGCGCCGCCACCATCCGCCTGCGCTCCTCCTTCGACGGCGCCGTCTCGCTCGGCCGCGTGCAGACGCCGACGCTGGCGATCCTCGCCCGCCGCGAGGTCGAGATCCGCGAGTTCAAGCCCGAGAAGTACTGGCTCGTCGACGCGAGGTTCGAGCCGCAGGCGGGCGAGAAGGGCCGCGCCTACGAGGGCCGCTTCCACGCCGGCACCAAGCCGCGCCTCGGCTCCGCCGCCGAGGCCGACGCGATCGTCGCCGCCGTCCAGGGCCGGCCCGGTGAGATCACGAAGCTCGAGACCACGACGAAGAAGGAGCGCGCGCCGCTCCTCTACGACCTGACCTCGCTGCAGCGCGAGGCAAACAACCGCTACGGCTTCTCGGCCCGCCGCACGCTCGCGGCCGCCCAGCGCCTCTACGAGGAGCACAAGGCGCTCACCTACCCGCGCACGAACTCGCGCTTCCTCTCCACCGACATGATCGGCGAGATCAAGCCGACGGCCGCCGGCGTCGGCTCCAACCGCGAGTACGCCAGGCCCGCCGCGTACGTGACCGGCCTCGACGTGCTGCCGCTCGGCCGCGTGATCAACGACGCCAAGGTCACCGACCACCACGCGATCATCCCCACGCGCTCCGAGCACCGCGTCGAGAAGATGAGCGACGACGACAAGAAGATCTACGACATGGCCGTGCGGCGCTTCCTCGCCGTCTTCCACCCCGACGCGGTGTGGGAGAACACGCGCCTCGAGACGACCGTCGCCGAGCACATCTTCCGCACCCGCGGGCGCGTGCTGCTCGAGCCGGGCTGGCGCTCGGCCTACGGCGAGGTCGCCGCCGGCACCGAGGCGCGCTCGGACGACGACGACGAGGGCGCCGACCAGACGCTGCCGAAGCTCGAGCGCAACGAGAGCGTCGACACGCGCAAGGTCGCCGCGGCCGCGAAGGAGACCAAGCCGCCGCGGCGCTACTCCGACGCGTCGCTGCTGGGCGCGATGGAGACCGCGGGCAAGCTCGTCGACGACGACGAGCTGCGCGAGCAGATGAAGGACTCCGGGATCGGGACGCCGGCGACGCGCGCCGCCATCATCGAGCGGCTGATCGACGTCGGCTACATCGAGCGCGACGGCCGCGCGCTCGTCTGCACCGAGAAGGGCCTCAACGTGATCCGGCTGCTCGACGGCCACCCGCTCACCTCGCCCGGCCTGACCGGCGACTGGGAGCGCCGGCTGACGCAGATCGAGCAGGGCGACGAGTCGCGCGAGCGCTTCATGGGCGACATCGCCGCCTTCGCCCAGTCCACGGTCGCCGAGCTCGACGCCAAGCTCATGGCCGTCCGCATCCCGCGGGCCATCCTCGGGCCCTGCCCCGTCTGCGGCCACGACATCGTCGAGAACCGCAAGGGCTACTCGTGCTGGTCGCGCGAGGACCCGGGCTGCGGGTTCGTGATCTGGAAGAGCAAGGCCGGCAAGCAGCTCCCGATGGCGGTCGCGAAGGAGCTGATCGCGACCGGCAAGACGGCGCGGCCCGTGACCGGCTTCAAGGGCCGCTCGGGGCGCTCGTTCCGCGCTCGCCTGGCGCTCGAGCAGACGCCCGAGGGCAAGTGGCGCGTCGAGTTCGACGAGCCGTGGGCGCGCGAGGGCGCCAAGCCGCCCGAGGTCGAAGGCGAGCCCACCGCGGACGCCGAGACGCCCGCGACCGAGGCCGTGGCTTCGGTCGAAGCGGCCTAGCCGCCGTCCGCGTCGGACGGCAGCCGCGACCACAACGTCGCGTCGACGCGCTGCTCGCCCTTGAGGTGGATCGAGCGCATCAGCCCCTCGCGCACGTAGCCGCAGCGCGCCGCCACCCGCTCGGAGGCCACGTTGTCGGCGTTGATGATGAGCGCCGCCCGCAGCGCGCCCTCCTCGAACGCCCACGTCGTGAGCGCGCGCAGCATCGCCGTCGCGACGCCACGGCCGCGCGCGTCCGGAACGACCATGTAGCCGAGCTCGATCTCGCGGGCGTCACGGTCGATCTCGGGCGCCAGCGCGAGCCCGAGGAAGCTGCCGTCGTCAGCCAGCGCGACGAAGGCCTCGCGCGTGCCGTCGCGGCGCCCCGCCTGGTACATCTCGAGCCACAGCCGGGGGAAGCCGGGCGGCGTCGGCTCTGGGAGCCGGGTGAACTGGAGCGACACGGGATCGGCAATCAGCGCGTCGAGGGCCGGCAGATGTTCTTCGGCGAGGGGCTCGAGCCGCACCGGCGGGACGTTAGACCCGCCGCTCGACCCGCGCGCGCTGCGTGCCCGCGATGCTCGCCAGCACGGCGACGGTGCAGACCATCGCGAGCACGGTGACGTGCTCGCCGAGGACCAGGGCGGCGAGCACGAGCGTGAGCGGCGTCTGCAGCAGCTGCGTCTGCCCCGCCTTGGCCACGCCGCCGAGGGCGAGGCCCGCGTACCAGGCGAAGAAGGCCAGGAACATCGAGATCAGCGAGACGTAGGCGAAGCCCAGCCACGCGTCGGTTCCCACCTGCCCGCCGGGCGCGAACGCCACGGCCAGCGGCACGCTCAGCGGCGCGGCCAGCACCAGCGCCCAGCAGATCGTCTGCGGGCCGCCGAGCGAGCGCGAGAGCGCGCCGCCCTCCGCGTAGGCGAGCGAGCACATCACCGTGCCGATGAGGAGCTCGAGGTCGGCGAGCCCGATCTCCCCGAGACCCTGCGAGACGATGAACGCGAGCACCGCGACGAGACCGGCGCCGGCCGCGAGCCAGAAGCCGCGCGACGGGTTCTCGCCCGCCCGCAGCACCGCGAACACGGCGGTGCAGGCGGGCAGCAGCGCGATCACGACCGCGCCGTGGGAGGAGTCGACGTCACGCAGCGCGAGCGCGGTCAGGAGCGGGAAGCCGACGACGACGCCGAACGCGACGATCGCCAGCGAGCGCCACTGCTCGCGGGTCGGCCGCGGCGCGCGCCACGAGGCCAGCACGACCGCCGAGAGGATCGCCGCCCCCCCGGCGCGGCCGAACGCGACGAACATCGGGTCGAGGTCGGCGACCGCGAGCCGCGTGGCCGGCAGCGAGAAGGAGAAGAACACCACGCCGAGCAGCGCCAGCGCGAGCCCGCGGAGCTCCTCGCGCCGGGCAGATGCCGCTACCGACCTCGGTGCGATAACGTTACTCGAAGTCTCCATGACTTAGAGTAACGCAGATGCCGCCCGACCGGATCGCCGTCGCCCTGCGCGACCTCGCCTCGACCCTGCCCGAGGGTGCCCGCCTGCCGTCGGTGCGCGAGCTCATGCGCGTGTACGGCGCATCGCCCGTGACGGTCCAGCGCGCGATCGCCGCGCTCGCCGCCGAGGGACTCGTCACGCCGCGGCCCGGGCGCGGGACGTTCGTCGCCGCGGCGCCGGCGAGCGACGGCCTCCCGGACCTGGGGTGGCAGGAGGTCGCCCTCGGCAGCCCCGGCCCCGGGACCGACGGGCTGATGGAGCTGCTGGCACTGCCGCCCGAGGGCGCGCTGGCGCTCAGCTCGGGCTACCTCGATCCCACGCTGCAGCCGACGGCGGCGCTCGCGGCCTCTCTCGCACGCGCCGGGCGCCGGCCCGGCGCGTGGGAGCGCCCCGGGATCGAGGGCGTCGCGGCGCTGCGGGCGTGGTTCGCGCGCGAGGCCGGCGGGCGCTTCGCCGCCCACGACGTCGTCATCTGTCCCGGCGGGCAGGCTGCGCTGGTGACCGCCGTGCGCGCGCTCGCGTCGGCGGGCGGGACCGTGCTCGTCGAGTCGCCGACCTACCGCGGGGCGCTGGCGGGGGTCCGGGCCGCCGGCCTGGCGCCGCTTCCGGTGCCGAGCGACGCCGACGGCATCCGCCCGGAGTTGCTGGCCGAGGCGCTCGAGCGGACCGGGGCGCGCGTCGTCTACCTGCAGCCGCTGCACGCGAATCCGCACGGCGCGGACCTGGCGGCGGCGCGCCGCGCCGAGGTGATCGCGATCGCCGCCGGCGCGGGAGCGTTCCTCGTCGAGGACGACTGGGCCCGCGACCTGACCATCGACGGCCCGGCGCCCGCGCCGCTGGCCGCCGACGACGTCGACGGCCACGTCGTCTACGTCCGCTCGCTCAGCAAGGCCGCCTCGCCCGGGCTGCGGGTCGCCGCCGTCGCCGCGCGAGGCCCGGCGGGCGCGCGGCTGCGCGCGGCCCGCGTCGTCGAGGACCTGTTCGTGAGCGCGCCACTGCAGCACGCCGCGCTCGACCTCGTGTCCTCGCCGGGCTGGCGGCGCCACCTCAAGGCGCTGCGCGCCGGCCTGCGCGAGCGGCGCGATGCGCTCATCGGCGCGGTCGACCGCGACCTCGGGCCGCACGCGATCGAGCGTGCGCCGACCGGCGGGCTGCACCTCTGGGTCCGCCTGCCGGACGGCACCGACGAATCGGCGCTGATCGCGGCCGCCGCACGCGCCGGCGTGATCGTCAGCGGCGGCGGGCCGAGCTTCGCCTACGAGCCGACCGGCCCGCACCTGCGGTTGACGTTCGGAGGCGCGCCGCCCGACGTCCTCGTCGAGGGCGTGGGCCGGCTCGCCGCGCTGCTGCCTTCGGGCTAGGCGGCCTCTTCGAGCTCGGAGCGCGACGCGCGCAGCGGCAGGTTCGGGTCGACGATGCGATGCGCGCGACGGCGGAAGAGCAGCCCCCCGAGCGCGCGGAACGCGGCCGCGATCTCGCTCACGGCCTCGGCGAACGGGTTGCGCAGCTGCGGCTCCGGGAGCCGGCGCAGCAGCGCCTTGACGGCGGGGGCGGCGACGATGCCGCCGTCGCAGGTCCAGGCCACGAACAGCTCGTTGGAGTCGATCGCCTCGGCGACCGCGCTGGCAAGGGCTAGGTCGGTGTCGGTGTGCTCGGCCGGCATATACAGGTGCGACATGGGGAGGCTCCCGGGAAGTGAAGTTGCGCGTTGCGCTCTCTAACGGACTCCTACCCTCTCAACTTGAGCGATCCGCGCGCTTAAATGTGAGCTAAGGGCCTGGGCGGAAGTCCAGTCCGTCGGGACCGAGCGCAACCCTGGTGGGTCCGTGCCCCTCACGTTAGTCACCGGACCCGCGAACGCCGCCAAGGCCGGCCACGTGCTCGAGCGCCTGCGTGCCGTGCTGCACCAGGAGCCGCTGCTGGTGGTCCCGACCGCCGCCGACGTGTCCCACTACGGACAGGAGCTGGCCGCCGGCGGCGTCGTGTTCGGCGCGCAGGTGCTCACCTTCGAGCGGCTCGTCGGGGAGATCGGGCGCGTCGCCGGGGTGACGGCTCGCCCGCTCGGCCGCGTGGCGCGCGACCGCGTGGTGCGGGCCGCGATCGCGGACGCCCACCTGCGGCGGCTCGCGCCGTCGGCGGCGGCGCCCGGCTTCTCCGCCGCCGCGGGCGCCCTGTTCGCGGAGCTCCAGCGCTCCCTGGTCGAGCCCGCGCGCTTCACACGCGCGCTGCGCGCCTGGGGCGGGGCGCCTTACGCCGACGAGCTGGCGGCTTTGTATTCGGCCTACCGCCGGCGCCTGGAGGCGCTCGGCCGGTCCGACCGCGAGGGCGCGGCGTGGACGGCGGTCGATGCGCTGCGCGCCGACCCGGCCCGCTGGGGCCGCCGGCCCGTCTTCCTCTACGGCTTCGACGACCTCGACCCGACGCAGCTCGACGCGGTCGACACGCTCGCGCGGCTCGCCGAGGCCGAGGTCTGGGTCGCGCTGCCCTACGAGCCCGGGCGCCACGCGCTCGCCGGCAGCGCCGCCACGGTGCAGGAGCTCGCCCCGCGTGCAGAGGTGGTGGAGCTGCCCGAGCGCGCCGACCACTACGCCGGCCTCGCCCGGCCCGCCCTCCACCACCTCGAGCGTGGCCTGTTCGAGGCCGGCGGCGAGCAGCGCGCGCCCAACGGCGCCGTGCGGCTGCTGGAGGCGGGCGGCGAGCGCGCCGAGGCCGAGATCGTCGGCGCCGAGGTGCTCGAGCTGATGCGCGACGGCGTCGCGCCGGAGGAGATCGCGGTGCTGGTGCGCGGTTCCGGCAGCGCCGCGCTGTTCGCGCAGGTCCTCGGCGCCTACGGGATCCCGGTCGGGCATTCGCGGCGCGTGGCGCTGGGGCGGACCCGGCTCGGCGCCGGAGTGCTCGCGGGCGCTCGCGCGGCGCTCCCCGGCGGGCGCGCCGCCGACCTGCTGGCGTGGCTGCGGACGTCGGGGATGCCACTGCCTCGGCCAGAGGCCTCGTCACCGCTATCGCTCGCGCCGGAGGCGGCCGACGAGCTCGACGCGCAGGTGCGCCGCCACGAGGTCGCGGGCGCCCGCGAGGCAGCGTCGCGCTGGGCGCCGGACGCGCTCGCGCGAATGGACGCGCTCGCGGACGCCGCGGGCGAGGGGGCCGAGGCGCTGCTCGTCGCCCTCGTCGCCGAGGCCGAAGCCATCTGGGCCGCTCCGCACGTGCGCCGCGCGCACGTCCTCGATCCCGACGAGCGCGACGAGGCGCGCGTCGCCGCCGAGATGCGGTCGGCGGTCGGGGAGCTGCGCGGACTCGCGGCCACCGACCCGGCGCTGCTCGGCGGCCCTGCGGACGTGCTGGAGACGCTCGCGGCCGTCGAGCTGCGCCAGGGCGACGCGACCGAGGGCGTGCTGCTCGCCGACCCGCTCGAGATCCGCGCGCGGCGCTTCCGGGCCGTCTTCGTATGCGGGTGCCAAGACGCCGAGTTCCCGCGCCGGCCGGTGCCCGAGCCGTTCCTCGACGACGACGCGCGGCGCGGGCTCGCCGCGGCGACCGGCCTGCGGCTGCCGCTGCACGAGGACGTGCTCGACCGCGAGCGCTCGCTGTTCTACGCCTGCGTCTCGCGCCCGCAGGAGGTGCTGTTCCTGTCGTGGCGCTCCTCCGACGAGGAGGGCGAGCCGCTGGTCGCCTCGCCGTTCCTCGACGACGTGCGGACGCTGTTCACCGACCAGCTGTGGGCGGAGCGCGGGCGGCGGCTGCTGGCCGAGGTGACGTGGTCGCCGCGCGAGGCACCGACCCCGCGCGAGCTGCGGCGCGCGCAGGCCGCCGCGCGCTCGGAGCCCGATCCGCCGCCGCTGCCCGCGCCGGTGAGCGCGCCGGTCCTGGAGCAGCTCGCCGCCCGCCGCACCGAGGCCGCGCGCCAGCTCGAGACGTTCGCCGCCTGCGGGGTGCGCTGGCTCGTCGAGGGGCTGCTGTCCCCCCGGCGGGTGACGCCCGACCCCGAGCCGATGAAGCGCGGCTCGAGCGCCCACGCGGTGCTCGAGGCGACGCTGCGCGGCCTGAAGGCGAGCACGGGCTCGGCTCGGCTGACGCCGGCGACGTTGCCGGCGGCGCTGGAGGCGCTCGATACGGCGCTGGGCTCGGTCGGGCGCGAGCCGAGCGATAGCGGTGACGAGGCCTCCGGCCGAGGCAGGGGCGCCCGCGGCCAGGCCGCGCGGCGGACGCTCGAAGCCGACCTGCGGCGCTACCTGCGCCACGAGGCCGAGCACGGCGCGGGGCTCGAGCCGGCGTGGCTGGAGTGGCGCTTCGGCCGCGAGGGCGACGAGCACGGGCCGCTCGTGCTGGCGCCCGGAGAGCTCGAGGTCACGGGTCGGGTCGACCGGGTGGACGTGCGAGGCGAAGCCGGTGACGAGGCCTCTGGCCGAGGCAGGGCCGGCCGCGAGGCGATCGTGCGCGACTACAAGGGCGCGACCGCGCCGAAGGGCGCGGGCTGGGCCGAGGGTGGCGCGCTGCAGGTCGCGCTCTACATGCTCGCGGCGCGCGAGCTGCTGGGCCTGCAGCCGGTCGGTGGTCTCTACCAGCCGCTGTGGGGGCGCGAGTCGCGCCCGCGCGGGCTCGTGCGCGACGACGTCGCCGGCCGCTACGTCGGCACCGACGTCGTCGACGAGGCCGGGCTCGAGGAGGCGCTGGGCGAGATCCGCGACCGCGCGCTCACGACCGCCGAGGCGCTGCGCGGCGGGCGTATCGCTCCCTGCCCGGAGCGCTGCGCGCCGAACGGCTGCGCGCATCCGACGATCTGCCGGGCGGGCGGATGAGCGTCGCCTTCACGCCGCAGCAGCGCGCCGCGATCGACGACCGCGCCGGCTCGGCGCTGCTCGCGGCCAACGCCGGCTCGGGCAAGACGGCCGTCATGGCCGAGCGCTGCGTCGAGGCGGTGCTGCACGACGGCGTAGCCGTCGGCTCGATCCTCGCCCTGACCTTCACGGAGAAGGCGGCCGGCGAGCTGCGCGACCGCATCCGCCGGCGCTTCATCGCGCTCGGCGAGGAGGCGGCGGCGCGCGCCGTCGACGCGGGCTGGATCGGCACGATCCATGGCTTCTGCGCGCGCATCCTGCGCGCCCGCCCGCTGGCCGCGGGCCTCGACCCGCGCTTCGAGGTGCTCGACGAGCCGGCGGCCGAGCGGCTCGCCGGGGAGGCCTACGAGCGCGCGTTCGAGGCGTGGGCGCGCGAGCGCGGGGCCCCGGCGATCGACGTCGCCGCGGCGTACGGGATCGGCCTGCGCGAGATGGTGCTGCGCGCCCACTCCACCCTGCGCTCGCGGGGGGAGACGCGGCCCGTGCTGCGCGTGCCGCCACCGGGGGCGGCGCCGGACGCCGCGGCGCTGACCGCCGCCCGCGCGGCCGCGGCGAGCCACCTCGCCACGGCCGGGTCCGGTCGCCGGCTCGAGGAGGGCTTGGCGGCGCTCGACGTGTGCGAGCGCGTCCTCGCCGAGGGTGGAGTCCCGGCGCCGACCGCGCTCATCGCGGCCGAGCTCAAGAAGGGCGCGAAGGCGCTGGGCGAGGAGCCGAGCGAGGCCTACCGCGCCGCCTTCGCGGCCTACCGCCAGAGCTGCGCCGACCACCATGCGCGCGCGGCACTCGAGCAGATCGCCGTGCTGCTCGAGCGCTTCGGCGAGCGCTACGCCGAGGCCAAGGCGCAGCGCGCGGGGCTCGACTTCGAGGACCTCGAGCTCGGGGTCCGCGACCTGCTCGCGGCCGACCCCGAGGACCGGCAGCGCTGGTCGGAGCGCTTCGCGCTGATCATGGTCGACGAGTTCCAGGACACCAACCGCCTCCAGCTCGACGTGCTCGAGGCGCTCGAGCGCGACAACCTGTTCGCGGTCGGCGACGAGTTCCAGTCGATCTACCGCTTCCGCCACGCCGATGTGACGATCTTCCGCGAGCGCCGCGCGGCGCTCGGCGAGCTCCGCGTGCGCCCGCTGACCGCGAACTTCCGCTCGCGCGAGGAGCTGCTCGACGTCCTCAACGCCGCCTACGCGCCGCAGTGGCCCGAGCGCTTCGCGCCGCTGCTGGCGGGCAACGGGAAGATGGGGGACGCCGGCGGCGAGCTGCGGCTCTTCGACCCCGGCGACCCCGGCGGCGCCGTGCCGAGCGTCGAGCTGCTCGTCACCGATTCGCGCGGGTGGGGCGAGGACACCCGGCTCGGCCTCGCCGGCGTCGAGACCAAGCCGCACCGGCGGGCCGAGGCGCGCGCGCTCGCGCACCGGCTGCGCGAGGAGATCGACATGGGCCGGCCGGCGCGCGACATCGTCGTGCTCGTCCGCGCGACCGCGTCCCTGCGCGTGCTCGAGGAGGCGCTCGAGGAGCAGGGCGTGACGACCTACGTCGTCGGCGGGCGCGGCTACTGGTCCCAGCAGCCCGTCCGCGACGGCCTCGCCTACCTCGCCGCGCTGGCCAACCCGCTCGACGAGGAGGCGCTGCTCGGCGTCCTCGCCTCCCCGTTCTGCGGCGTCGGAGCCGACGCCCTCATCCTCCTCGCCGACGCCGGGCGCGAGTCGGGGGGAGGCGTATGGGCCGCCCTGCGCGCGGCGGCGGCCGACCCCGCAGGCGGCCCGCTCGCCGCCCTCCCCGCGGTCGAAGCCGCGCGGCTTCAGGAGTTCGCGGCGTTCTTCGCCGACGAGCGGGCGCACGCGGAGCGGCTGCCCGTCGAGGTGCTGCTCGAGCGGGCGCTCACGGGCACGGGCTACGACCTCGCGGTGCTCGCTCGTGCCAGTGGCGAGCGGCGGCTCGCGAACCTGCGCAAGCTGATGCGCCTGGCGCGGGAGTACGAGCGTGCCGAGGGGCGGGACCTGCGCGGCTTCCTCACCTACGCGGCGGGGCGCGATCTCGCCACGGCGCGTGAGGGCGAGGCGCCGCTGGAGTCCGAGGGGCTCGACGCGGTGCGGCTGATGACGATCCACCGCGCGAAGGGGCTCGAGTTCCCGGTCGTCTGCGTCGCGGACCTCGGGCGCCAGGGCGCCGGGCAGCGCGACCGCCTCCTGATCGGGCCCGACGGCGAGGTCGGGCTGCGCCTGCAGACGCCGGGCGGCGGCGAGTCGACACCCGCGCTCGCGTTCGAGCGGCTCGCCGCGGCCGCGGGGCTCGAGGAGGATGCGGAGGAGCGGCGGCTGTTCTACGTCGCGATGACGCGCGCCCGCGACCGCCTGATCCTGTCCGGCAGCACGGACCCCGAGCGCCACGCCGCGCCGCGCCCGGGCGGCCCGCCGCTCGACTGGATCGCGCCCGCGCTGCTCGGCGGCGCGCTCGATCCGGCGCGGCCCGAACGGGTGGTCACGGGCAGCTGGGACGGCCGGGCCACGCGCGTGCTCGCGCGGCTCGTCACCCCGGCGACGATCCCTGCGGCCGCGCTGCCCGGCGAGCCCCGCCCACGCCCCGGCACGCCGGGCACCGCGCTGCCCGCGCGCGCCAAGGTCGTGCCCGCGTCGGCCGCCGCGCAGCCCGCTCTCCAGCGGCTCTCCTACTCGGCGCTGGGCCAGTACGCCCGCTGCCCCTATCGCTTCTACCTCCAGCGCACGCTGCGGCTGCCCGACGCGCGCCCGCCGGAGCCCGCCTCCGAACGCGAGCCCGCCGCGCCCACGCTCGACCCGCGCGTCCGCGGCACGATCGCCCACCGCCTGCTCGAGGACGTCGACTTCGCCCACCCCGCCGCACCGGAGGCCGCCGACGTGGCGGCGCTCGGCCTCGAAGGGGGGGCCGCGCTGACCGATGAGGAGGCCGAGGACATCCGCGGGCTCGTGGCGGCGTTCGGCGCCTCACCGCTGTGCGCCCGGCTCGCCGCCGCGCGCGACGTGCGCCGCGAGGCCGGGTTCGCGTTCCGGCTCGACCCCGCCGGCGGCGCGCTCGTCAACGGCTTCGTGGACGTCCTCGCCCGCGAGGCCGACGACACGATGCTGATCGTCGACTACAAGTCCGACCGGCTCGAGGGCGCCGAGCCCGCGGCGGTCGTCGAGGCGGGCTACGCGACCCAGCGGATCGTCTACGCCCTCGCCGCGCTGCGCGAGGGCGCGCCCGCCGCCGAGGTCGCCTACTCCTTCCTCGAGCGGCCCGAGGTGGTGGTCACCGCCCGCTTCGCCCAGCGCGACGCCCCCGCACTCGCCGAGCGCCTGACCCAGCTCGCCGAGGGCGTGCTCGCCGGCGACTACCCCGTCACGCCCACGCCCCACCGCGCGCTCTGCGGCGATTGCCCCGGCCGCGCGTCACTGTGCTCGTGGCCGGAGGAGATGACGCTGCGAGAGCTCGCGCCGGCCTAGGCGTCGGCCGGGACCTTCTCCGGCAGCGACGGCCCGTCGTAGCTGCGCGGCAGCTCCGGCGAGCGGCGCAGGTCGATCACCGCGTTGAGCTCCGCGCCGAGCAGCAGCACGACGTTCGTGAGCCACAGCCAGACGAGCAGGATCACGACGGCCGCGAACGCGCCGTAGGTCGCCGAGTAGGACGAGAAGTTCGACACGTAGAAGAAGAACCCGCCGGAGGCGAGGATCCAGGCGACGACGCCGATCGTGGCGCCCGGCGTGATGAACTGGAACCGCGGGACCTCGACGTTGGGCGCCGCGTAGTAGACGACCGCGTAGACGAGCATCGCGAACACGAGCGCGGCGGGCCAGCGCGCGATCAGCCAGACGTCCGCAGCGACGCTCCCGAGCCCGATCGTGCCGAGCAGGTCCTGCGCGACCGAGCCGCCGACGAAGATCAGCACGAACGTGATCAGCACCAGCACGATCAGGACGGCCGTCCACAGGATGTCGTGCGCCTTCCTGCGGATGAAGTTGCGCCCCTCCTCGACACGCCAGACGACGTTGAGCGCGCGCCCTACCGCGCCGAACGCACCCGAGGCGCCATAGAGCGAGGTGGCCAGCGCCACGATCAGGGCGGTGAACGCGGTACTGCGCTGCGACTGCGCGGAGGCGAGCGCCTTGGTGACCGCGTCGACCGTCTGGCGCGGCGCGCCGGCCTTGAGCAGGTAGTCGGCGGCGTCGCTGATCAGCCCTGACCGGCCGAAGAAGCCGAGCGACGCGACGCCGAACAGCAGCGCGGGAAACAGGGAGAGCAGCGAGTAGTACGTCAGCGCCGCGGCGCGGTCGGTCATCTCGTCGTTCTGGAAGCGCGCGAACGCGCGCTTGAAGTCGGCGAGCTCGAGAGGCGGACCGGGCCGCGGATCAGCCATCGTGGGTGTGGGTCCCCGCGGCGGGCGGGCGCTAACCCCTGGTGGGGTCCTTGGGGAGCAACGCGTGGCCGTCGACGACGGTCTGCGCCACCTCGACCACGCGCCGGCTGTTCGAGCGCGCGTTCTCGCGCAGCAGCTCGAAGGCGCTTCGCTCGTCCGTGCCGTGGCGCTCCATCAGGATCCCCTTGGCGCGCTCGATGATCACGCGCCGCTCGAGCGCCCCCTCGAGCTGGTCGACCTTGCCGGCCAGCTTCGCGGCTTCGGCGTAGCGCCGCAGGGCGACCTCGATCGCGCCCTGCACGGACTGCGGCGCCGTGCCCTCCACGTAGGCGGAGATGCCGTTCTCGGCCGCCCGCGCGAGGAAGTCGGCGTCGCCGTCGCGGACCGTCGCGATCACGGGCCCTGACGCGTACTCGACGGTCTCCGCGATCAGCGAGAGCGCGTGCTCGTCGTCCTGGTGGACCATGACGATGGTGAGGTTCGGGTCCTCGCGGGCGATCAGCTCCGCCGCCTCGCGCACCGATACCGCGAAGGGGATCACCTCGTGGCCGAGGCCCTCGAGCGTCACCCGGAGGCCCTCCAGAGTGCTCTCGTCCTCGTCGGCGATCAGCACCCGGAGATTGGACTCCATTCCGGTGTGTCGCAAAGGCGCTAGAACCGCCGATTCAGCACGTTAGAATGTGAACCGGTTCGGCCCAGCCACTTGCCGCTGCCATCCTCGCGCCCCAGCAATCCGGCGTCCCATGTACGACGTATGTGAACCGTGAGAGGCGTGGAGTTGATCATCGGAGATCGAGCTGGCGGGGGAGTTGGCGCCCGCGGAGCATATTCGGCGGGGGCAAATGGCCTCGCGAGTACGCAAGCGACGAAGGATCGCGTCGCGCGCGCACTCGAGGATCGCCGGCTGCTCGAGCGCTACCACCGCAAGGCCGATCCGGCAGCCCGCGAGGCGCTCGTCGAGCGCTTCCTGCCGCTCGCGCGCCAGCTCGCGCGCCGCTACCAGCGCGCCGGCGAGCCGCTCGACGATCTGATCCAGGTCGCCTCGCTCGGGCTGCTGAAGGCGATCGAGCGCTTCGACCCGGCGCGCGAGACCGCGTTCTCCTCGTTCGCGGTCCCGACCATCCTCGGCGAGCTCAAGCGTCACTTCCGTGACAAGGGCTGGTCGGTGCGGGTGCCGCGCGATCTCCAGGAGCTCGCCGTCAAGGTCGACCGCGTGGGCGAGGACATGTCGCGCGAGCTCGGCCGCGCGCCGACGCCGGTCGAGATCGGCGAGCGCCTCGGCGCGAACCCCGAGCAGGTGCTCGAGGCGCGCGAGGCGGCCGGCGCCTACCGGGCCGTCTCGCTCGACCGGCCCCGCAACGAGGAGGACGAGGAGGGCGAGCTCGTCGACGCCTTCGGCTCCGAGGACCACGGCTTCGCGATCGCCGAGGACGCCGCCACGGTCGAGCGGCTGATGCGCGTCCTCTCCGAGCGCGAGCGCGAGGTCCTCCGCCTGCGCTTCGAGGAGGACCTCACACAGTCCGAGATCGGCGACATCGTCGGCGTCTCGCAGATGCATGTATCGCGCCTGATCCGTCAGTCGATCGCGCGGCTGCGCGCGGAGGTCGAGGAGAAGTAGTCTTCGCCGCCGCATGGAGCATTGGGACCTCTTGACGCTTGACGTCGAGCCGCGCAAGCCGCAGGTCCTGCACTCCACGCGCGGCGAGGCGCGCTCGATCGTCCTGTTCCTCCCGGCCGGCGAGGAGCTCCAGGACCACCAGGTACACGAGCGTGCGCACCTGCTCGTGGTCGACGGCGAGGTGGAGATCCGGCGCGACGGCGGCGACGGCGCCAGCGGCGCCGCGGGCCTGCTCGCCGTGTTCGATCCGAACGAGCGCCACGAGGTCCGCGCCCGCACCGACGCGCGCCTCCTGCTCGTGCTCGCGCCCTGGCCGGGCGAGGGGCATCCCGGCGCTCGCGACGACTAGCACTAAGGGCTAGGATCCCCGGCGCCAGAGGGTGCTAGAGGAGGAAGGGAGCAAGCGCAGTGGCCCAGATTCAGCTTAGGGGTGTGACGAAGCGGTATCCGGATGGGACGGAGGCGGTGAAGGCGATCGATTTGTTGGTTGGTGATGGGGAGTTCATGATTTTGGTGGGTCCGTCGGGGTGTGGGAAGTCGACGGCGTTGC
>JBBQLH010000059.1:0-25067 GCA_038327685.1 Solirubrobacterales bacterium | reverse complement strand
CGAGGTCGATCGTCGCCTCGGGCTCTCCGAGCAGGCGCAGGAGCCACCCGCGGGCGCTGCGCACGATCATCGGCGGCTCGCGGCGCTGGGCGAGCGCCTGCAGCAGCGGCTCGGGCCAGAGGTGCTGGTGGATGTCAATCGGGCTGCCCAATGAGGGACGGGGGTGATGCGGTTCACTGAACCGCATCACAAAGTATTCCGCATGTGTCAAAACGCGAGTACGCTCGGGGGATGCAGCGCTATCGCACCACGATCCGGGACCTCGCCGAGTACACGGGCCTCTCCCCCGCGGCGGTGAGCTACGCGCTGCGCGGCATGCAGGTCTCGGCGGAGACCGAGCGGCGCGTGCGCGTCGCGGCGGACGAGCTCGGCTACGAGGCCGACCCGATCGCCCGCGCGCTGGCCGGCGGCGCCACCGCGGTCGTCGGCCTGCTCGTCGGCAGCCTCAGCGACTTCTGGAACCAGGAGCTCGTCCGCGCGGTCCAGCGCCAGCTCTACGGCGCGGCGCGCAGCACGCTCGTGGCCGACGCCGACGGCGAGCCCGCGCGCGAGCTCGAGCTCGCGCAGCGCCTCGTCGACCAGCGCGTCGACGGGCTCGTGGTGGTGCCGATCGGCCCGGCCAGCGGCGGCTGGGCGTCGATCGCCAGACAGGTCGCGACGGTCACGATCGGCGACGCGCTGCCCGGGGTCGCCCCCGCCGGCGAGGTGATCTTCGACAACGAGCTCGGCGTCCAGCAGAGCCTGCAGCATCTCTCAGACCTCGGTCACCGGCGCGTGACGGTGCTCTCGTGGGCGGTCGAGACCTCCCCCGAGCGCCAGGCCGAGCGCGCCGTCGCCGGCTCGGCGGCGGCGCTGGGGCTCGACTGCCGCGTCGTCCCGTGCGCCTACTCGCTCAACGGCTCGCGCCCGCTCGCGCTCGAGCTGCTCGCCGGCGCCGACCGCCCGACCGCGATCCTCTGCATGTCCGACTCGATCGCCTACGGCGTCTACGCGGCCTGCTCCGAGCTCCGCCTCTCGATCCCCGGCGACGTGGCGGTCGCGGGCTTCGGAGACCATCCGATCTCGCGGTTGCTGTCGCCGCCGCTGACGTCGACGCTGTGGGACGTCGAGCAGATCGCCGAGCGCGCCACCGGCTTCCTACTCGACGCGATCACCGCCGAGGGCCCGCAGGCGACGCTGCGCGAGGTCGTCGCGCCGGTGCTCGTCGCGCGCCCGTCGACCGGGTGAAGCGCTCGTGAACGCCGCGGGGCCGGCGCAGGCGACCCCGCTACGGTGAAGAAGACCATTTGAAGCCACGGGCGGACACCGACGATCCGCCGGAAAGGATCACGACATGTCCCATGTCGACCTGCACCTCCACCTCCTCCCCGGGGTGGACGACGGACCGCGCGACCTGGCCGCCAGCCTCGTCCACGCCGAGCGGCTCGCGGACCAGGGCGTCCACGAGGCCACGGTGACGCCCCACGTCGGCCACCCGTGGTTCCCGCTCGATGTCGCGACCATCCCGGGGCACACGCGCGCGCTGCAGACGGCGCTCGACGCCGCCGGAATCGACCTGCACCTTCACCCCGGCGGCGAGATCCATCCCGAGAGCGCGACCGCGCTGAGCGCGGGCGAGCTCGACGTCATCGCACACGGCCCGTCCGGCGCCCGCTGGGTGCTGCTCGAGGTCCCGTTCGCCGGCATCGATCCCGCGTTCCTCACCGCCTGCCGGCACGTCCGCGACCGCGGCTTCGGCCTCGTGATCGCGCACCCGGAGCGCGCCGCCGGCTTCCTGACGGACGGCCACGCGATGCTGCGGGACGAGATCGCCGCCGGCGCGCTCCTGCAGGTCAACGTGTGCTCGCTGCTCGGCCGGCAGGGCCCGGAGGCGCACGCGGGCGCGGTCAAGCTGGTCCGCGACGGCCTCGCCTACGTGCTGGCATCCGACGGGCACGGCGGCAACCGCGCGCACACGCTCGCGGCCGGAGCGCCCGCCGCTCGCGAGGCCGGAGCGTCGGTGCTGCGCAGCCGCCAGCTCACCGAGGCGAACCCGCGCTTCCTCCTGCAGCACGGGATCCCGGCCCAGCCGGCTCGGAGCGAGGCGGTCACAGGCGTTTAACCGGCGCGCGCGGGCACAATGCTCTGATGCGCCGCATGCGATCGACCCGCCTGCTCCTCCTCGGAGCCATCTCACTCCTTCTCGCGCTGCCCGCCGCGGCGCCGGCCAAGCCCCACCATCCTGACGGGCACGCTCAGCCGTTGATCATCGGCCATCGCGGCGCCCCCGGCTACCGGCCCGAGCACACGCTCGCGTCCTACCGCCTCGCCGCCGAGCTGGGCGCCGACTACATCGAGCCCGACCTCGTCTCGACCAAGGACGGCGTGCTCGTCGTCCGCCACGAGCCCGAGATCAGCGGCACGACGAACGTCGCGGACCATCCCGAGTTCGCCGATCGCAAGACCACCAAGGTGATCGACGGCGTGTCGTTCACCGGCTGGTTCACGGAGGACTTCACCCTTCGCGAGCTCAAGACGCTGCGCGCGAAGGAGCGCCTCCCGGACATCCGCCCGCAGAACACCGCCTACGACGGCCGCTTCAAGATCCCCACGTTCCAGGAGGTCCTCGACCTCCGCGCCAAGCTCTCGCGGCGGCTGCACAGGACGATCGGCGTCTACCCGGAGACCAAGCACCCGACCTACTTCCGCTCCCTCGGCCTGCCGCTCGAGCCGGGGCTGGTGCGCGCGCTGAACCGCAACGGCCTCAACGATCGCCACGCGCCGGTGTTCGTGCAGTCCTTCGAGCAGGACAACCTGCGGGCGCTGCGGCCGTGGCTGAAGGTCCCTTTCGTCCAGCTGCTCGACGCCAAGACCCTCCACCCCGCGGGCGATCCGAGCAACCCCACCTACGGCGAGCTCGCCACGCCGGCCGGCCTGCAGAGCATCGCCCGCTACGCCAATGGCGTCGGCCCGTCGAAGGACTACATCGTCCCGCGCAATCCGGACCAGAGCTCAGGGACGCCGACGAGCTTCGTCTCCGACGCGCACCGCGCCGGCCTCGTCGTCCACCCCTACACGTTCCGGCGCGAGAACACGTTCCTCCCGCTCGAGCTGCGGTCGTCGGCGGACCCCGCCGGCATCGGTGACCTGAAGTCGGAGATCCGGCAGTTCTTCGCGCTCGGCGTCGACGGCGTCTTCACCGACAACGCGGACATCGGGGTGGCGGCCCGCGGCGGCTGAGCGTCCTCACTCGAGCGCGACGCGCACCTGCTCCCACAGCGCGACGTAGGCCTTCGCGGCCGGGCTGCTGGGCAGCGTCGCGACGACCGGGGCCCGCCGCACGCCCATCAGCTCGACCACGCTGGCCGAGGGGATGGCCGTGGCGGACACCGCCGGCAGCGCGGCCGGCAGCGAGTCCGTCAGCTCGCGGTGCAGCTTCTTGCGGCGGTCGACCATCGAGAGGAACCCGAGCACCGCGGGCGGCGAGCCCCCGGCCTGGGCGAGGAAGCCCTGCAGCTGCTCGAACGTGCGCACCGACAGCGTCGAGGGAACGATCGGGACGAGCAGCAGGTCGGCGGCGCTGAACACGCTCTCCGAGACGAGCGAGATCGACGGCGCGCAGTCCAGGATCGCGAGGTCGTACGCACCGTCGAGCTGGTCGAGCACGCCTCGGAGCCGCTCCAGCGGCTTCTTGCGCTTGTCGAGCTCGATGTCGAGATGGCGGTAGGAGAAGTCGGCCGGCAGCAGGTCGAGGCCCGCGACGTCGGTTCCCTTCATCACGTCGAGCGGGTCGCCCTTGCCGCGGATCAGCCCCTTGCCCCCGCCCTTGACCTTGGGCTTGATGCGGAACAGAAACGACGCGGCGCCCTGCGGGTCGAGGTCCCAGATCAGCGTGCGGACGCCGTCGCGGGCCGCGAGCGTGCCGAGGTTGACCGCCGCCGAGGTCTTCCCCACGCCGCCCTTGATCGAGTAGGTGGCGACGACCTTCACGCGCGCGCCCGCTTCGGGAACGTGTCGCGGACGAGCCCCTGCTGCTTGCGTGCGGCGAACGGCGCGAAGCGGCCGGCGAAGTGCTCGCGGGCGGCCTGCTGGCCGGCGAGCAGCGCGTCGAGGACGGGGCCGAGGGCCATCAGCGCCGCGGGGCCCCCGGGCTCGACGGCGAGGTCGTCGCCGAGCGCCCGCATCATCTCGACCTCGACCTCGCCGTCCTGGAACTCGCCGAGCACGTCCTGGAGGTCCTTGAGCGTCGCCACCATCGGCTTGACGACCGTGGGCTCGAACAGCCCGCCGAACATCTCCAGCAGGTAGCGCAGCTCCTTGCCGCGCTTGCGCAGGTCGTGCAGCGCCCCGGCCGGGCTCTCGTCGCCGATCGCCGAGCCGTCGCGCACCATCCGGCGGTAGACCGTGCGGATCCGCTCGCCGGCGAGCACCTCGATCGGCGTGCCCGCGTCCGGTGGCTCTCCGGTGGCGGGGACGCTCGTCGCGAGCGCGCGCCAGGCGGCCAGCGCCGCCGCGAAGCGCTTGCCGCGCAGGCCGCGCCGCAGGCGCCCGAGCTCGCGTGCCCGGCGGCGCTCCAACAGGCCGCGCAGCGCCTCGAGGTCGGCGGCGCGCTCGCTCGCGAGCGGCGCGACCAGCTCGTCCCACTTGAGCAGCTGGACGTCGAGGTCGCGCACGGGCCCGGTCAGCGACTGCACCCACTTGAGCTCGGCCCGCAGGTGGGCGCGCTCGCCGGGGTCGTGCACGCCCTCGAGCTCGCGCAGCACGGAGCGCGCGCGCCGCACCGACACGCGCAGGTCGTGCAGGAACTCCGTGTCGAGGTCGGCGATGGTCCCGGGCACGTTGGCCTCCGCGATCCCGGCCAGCTGCGCCAGCACGTCCGCCGCGGCCGTGTCCGCGCGCGTGCCGCGGGCGAGCTTGGTGCGCGGCTTCGACGGCAGGGCCTCCAGGCGCCCGCCGGCGGCGGTGATGGCGTCGCCGTACACGTCGCGCCCGACGGGCTCAAGGCCGAGCCGGTCGCGCAGCACGCGCAGCGTCCGCTCGTGCTCGTCGTCGTAGCCCAGTACCGGCTGCACGACCAGCCGTGGTGCGAGCGGGATCCGCTTCGAGCCCTGGACGGCCTCGGCGCGCTCGATCACGAGGCGCACCACCGTCTTGGCGTCCCCGTTGAGCACGGCCACCGGCACGACCGCGCTGCGCACGCGCACCACCGGCAGCAGCGCGCGCTCCTCGAGCACGCCGGCGAGCCGCCGGCGCACCGGCCCCGGCGGCAGCTCGCTCACCAGGTGTCGCGGCGCGGGCGCGACCTCGGCGCGCCGGGCCGGCACGCCCGGCTCGTGGACCGTGAGCAGCTTGCCGGCGCCGCGCCCGGCCGGGCGCTCGGCGCGCAGGCCCGCCGCCCGCAGGCGACGGTCGAAGCTGTCGAGCAGGACGCGGTCCTCGGTACGCGGGCGGCCGACGTGGACCTCGAGGCGCTTGGCCAGCAGGGCGACCGTGGCGGCGCGGTCGAGCGCAGGCGGCAGCAACAGCTCGATCGGCGTCGGCGGCACGCGGCGTAGTGTTCCATCCGGATGGAAGGCAGCTCAGCCCGCGGCGTCGAGATCGAGCGCAAGTTCCTGGTCGCCGAGCTGCCGGCGGCGCTGGGCGAGCACCCCGGGCAGCGGATCGAGCAGGGCTACCTGGCGATCGCGCCCGACGGGGTCGAGGTGCGGGTGCGGCGCCGCGACACCGGCGCGACGCTGACGGTCAAGTCCGGGCCGGGCCACGTCCGCACCGAGGAGGAGTTCGCGATCGACGAGCGGCGCTTCGAGTCGCTGTGGCCGCTCACGGACGGCCGCCGCGTCACCAAGACGCGGCACGAGATCCCGCTGGAGGGCGGCCTGACGGCCGAGCTGGACGTCTACGACGGCACCCACGACGGGCTTGTGACCGCGGAGATCGAGTTCGGATCGGTCGAGGCGAGCGAGCGCTTCTCGCCGCCGCCGTGGCTCGGGCGCGAGGTCACCGGCGACGCCCGCTACGCGAACCAGACGCTCGCGGTTAGCGGGCGTCCCGCGGCCGGGGAGGACCTCCGGATCGGGTCAGCTGAGACCGACATCCGATCCGTCGCCGTGCTCGGCGGCGGGACGATGGGCGGCGGCATCGCCGGCCACTTCGCCCGTGCCGGGCTGGCGGTCGCGCTCGTCGACGCCTCGGCCGAGCTCGGCGAGCAGGCCCGCGAGAAGCTGCTCGAGCGCACGCGCGGCCACGTCGACGCGGGGCTGCTGCCGCAGGAGGCGGTGGCGCGGACCGAGGAGGTGAGCACGCCGCCCGACCTCGAAACCGCGGTGGCGGACGCCGACCTCGTCGTCGAGGCGGTGCCTGAGGACCCCGGCCTCAAGGCGGAGGTCCTGGGCCGCGTGACGGCCGCCGCGCCGGCCGCGGCGGTGATCGCCACCAACACGTCGTCGCTCCCGATCGCCGGGCTGGCGGAGGCCGTCAGCGAGCCCGGGCGCTTCGTCGGCGTGCACTGGTTCAACCCGCCGGAGTGGACGCCCGGCGTCGAGGTCATCGCCGGCCCCGCCACCGATCGCGCGACCGTCGATCGCGTGGTCGAGTTCCTGCGCTCGGTCGGCAAGGTCCCCGCCGAGGTCGCCGACCGCGCCGGCTTCGTCTCCAACCGGCTTCAGATGGCGCTGCTGCGCGAGGCGCTCGCGATCGTCGAGGAGGGCCAGACCACGCGCGAGCATCTCGACGCGGTCGTGCGGAGCACGTTCGGCTTCCGGCTGCCGTTCTTCGGCCCGTTCCAGATCGCCGACATGGCGGGCCTCGACACCTATCTGAGCGTGTTCGAGACGCTCGAGCGCGACGTCGGCCCGGCGTTCGCCCCGCCGGCCGCGCTGCGCGAGCTCGTCGAGGCGGGCAGGCTCGGGGCCAAGAGCGGCGAGGGCTTCGCGACCTACTCGGACGACGAGCGGGCCCAGTTGCTGCTCGAGCGCGATCGGCGCTACGCCGCGCTTTCGCGGCTCCTGGAGGAGCTCGCCGACGGCAGTTGACGTTTGCGCCGGGCGCCGTCCGGGGGACCCGAATTGGTGGAGGGGTATCTGCAGGCAGCTCTGGGAGGAGTGCAACATGGCGGACGCAGCCACGGTCACCCGGCAGGACGCGGGCAAGGAGATCCCTGTCGCCAAGCTCGCGGTTGCCAGCACGATCGGAACGATCATCGAGGCGTACGACTTCGTGCTGTACGGGACGGTCGCCGCGCTCGTCTTCGACAAGCTCTTCTTCCCCAACGCCGCACCCGCGATCGCCACGCTGGCCGCGTTTGCGACGTTCGGCGTCGGCTTCCTCGCCCGCCCCGTCGGTGGAGCGATCTTCGGCCACTACGGCGACAAGGTCGGCCGCAAGAAGATGCTCGTGCTCGCGCTGACGATCATGGGCATCGCGACGGTCGCCATCGGCGCCCTGCCGGGCTACAACTCGATCGGCATCGCCGCCCCGATCCTGCTCGTCGCGCTGCGCCTGATCCAGGGCGCCGCCCTCGGCGGCGAGTGGGGCGGCGCCGTGCTGATGGTCACCGAGTACGCGCCGAAGGGCCGCCGCGGCTTCTTCGGCTCGTGGCCACAGATCGGATTCGCCGGCGGCCTCGCGATCTCCACGTCGATCATCTGGATCATGTCCAGCTCGCTCACCGACGCCCAGTTCCAGAGCTGGGGCTGGCGCGTGCCGTTCTTCGCCAGTGCGCTGCTCGTCGCGGTCGGCCTCTACATCCGCCTGCGGATCGAGGAGACGCCCGCGTTCTCCGAGCTGCAGCAGCGCCAGGAGCGCGAGAAGGCACCGGCCGTCGAGGTCTTCAAGGAGCACCCGAAGAACGTTCTGCGCGCGATCGGCATGCGCTGCTCCGAGAACATCACGTTCTACATGCTGATCACGTTCTCGCTCGCCTATGGCGAGGACACCCTCGGCATCTCGCGCAACACGCTGCTGGCGGCGATCGTGATCTGCGCGACGATCTCGTGCTTCGTGATCCCGTTCTACGGCGCGCTGACGGACCGTATCGGCCGCCGGCCGGTGTTCCTGTCGGGGGCCATCGCCTCGATCGCCTGCGCGATCGCATTCTTCCCGCTGCTCCACACCGGGTCGGCGCCGCTCATCATCATCGCGTTCGTCCTCGTCATGAACACGGCGCACGACGCCCAGTACGCGACGGAGGCGTCGTACTTCTCCGAGATGTTCCCGACGCGCATCCGCTACAGCGGCATCTCCATCAGCGCCCAGCTCGGCGGCGTGTTCGCCGGCGCGTTCGCACCGCTGATCGCGACGGCGCTGCTCGACGTCAGCGGGATCTGGCTCGTGACGGTCTACTTCACCGCCATGTGCTCGATCTCCGCGATCGCGGCGTACCTGTCGCCGGAGACCTACAAGGCCGACTTCATGGGCCAGCCGGAGCCCGCGGCCACGCGGCAGGAGCGGTTCGTCCGCCAGCCGGCCGCCGACCGGGTCGAGGCATGACCTGGCGGCCGACCACCGAGCCGATCGTCATCACCTGTGCGCTGACGGGCGGGATCCACGGCAAGGAGGCCAACCCCGCCCTGCCGGAGCAGCCCGACGAGATCGTCGAGCAGGGCATCGATGCGTGGCGCGCAGGGGCGGCGGTCCTGCACGTGCACGCGCGCAACCCCGATGGCTCGAACACGATGGACGCGGAGATCTACGCCGAGCTGCATGAGCGCCTGTGCGCGGAGACCGACGCGGTGGTCCAGCTCACCACCGGCGGCAGCCCGCGGCTGTCGGTCGAGGAGCGGATCACGACCGTCCGCCTCGCGCCCGAGATGTGCTCGCTGAACATGGGCCTGCTCAACTTCTTCATCCGCGGCGAGCAGGTCTTCTTCCCCAACCACCGCTCGGACATCGAGCGCTTCGCGCACGAGATCCGCGACCACGGCGTCCGCCCCGAGCTCGAGGTCTACAGCCTCGCGATGATCGAGGAGGTCGAGCACCTGCTGTCGCTGGAGATCCTCGAGCCGCCCTACGCGATCAACTTCGTGCTCCACACGCCGACGCAGGGCGGGCAGCGGGGCACGCCGCGCAACCTCTCCGACGCGGTCGAGCGCCTGCGCGACCTGTCCGCCGACTCGGACGACCTGCGCGTGACCATCACCAGCATGGGCGTCACGCAGCTGCCGCTCACGACGATCGGGATCGCGATGGGCCTCAACGTGCGCATCGGGATGGAGGACAACGTGCTGTTCCGGCGCGGCGAGCCGGTGGAGAACAACGCCCAGCTGGTGGAGCGCACGGTGCGGATCGCGCACCAGCTCGACCGGCGCCCGGCGACGCCCGACGAGGCGCGCGCGCAGTTCGGCCTGCGGGGGCGAGAGGCCGGCGCGACGCCGGCGGCGCCCGTGGCCGCGCAGTCCTGAGAATCGCTCGCCTATGATCGGCGCCCTGTGGCGCACATAGGCGACTCTCAGGGCGGGCCCGAGCGACAGGAGCCGCCGAAGACGGATCGTCCGGAGACGCAGTCCGAGCTCGCCGCCCTCGAGGCGCAGAGCCGGGAGCCCAGCGGCGCGGCCGGGCGATCGCCGCTGCTGCGGGCCAGGGTCGAGGCGCTGCAGCGAACCGCCGGCAACCGGGCCACGGCCGCGGCGGTCCTCGGGCGCTCGCTGCTCCAGCGCCTGAAGGACAACAAGAGCTACGCCGGCCTCGATCCCGTGGCCGCGGTCCGGAAGGCGCTCGCCGACGACAACGAGTCCGACGCCCACGAGCTGATGCGAAGGCTCGAGACGAAGGAGCAGGCCGACGAGGTCCTGAAGAAGCTCCAGACCCTGGCCGTGAAGTGCTTCGGTGACGAGACCATGGCCACGGCGGCGCAGATCCTCGTCTCCAAGGGCGGACAGCTCGGCCTGGCCCTCACCTGGATGGAGGACGAGGGCACGAACTGGACGCGCATGAGCCGCGTCGTCTCGGCGGCGTCGGCCGAGGAGAAGCAGAAGCTGCGCGGCGCGGAGTGGATGAAGTGGTGGGTCGGCCAGCTCAACAACAAGGAGATGGCCGCGCTGGTCAAGCGCCTGCCGCTCGACCTGCCGACGAAGCTCCAGTGGATGAAGGCCGAGGGGTCTGACTGGGGCCTGATGAAGGACGTCATCGAGTCCGTCCCGGCCGCCGACCGCGCGAAGGTCGTCGAGGACGACACGCTGCGCGGCTTCTTCGTCTCCGAGTGCAACGACGAGGAGATGTACGAGGCGGTCAAGCTCCTCGGCGGGCGGCTCTCGAAGCAGCTCGCGTGGATGGCGGCGGAGGACTGCGAGGACGGCTGGATCAAGGAGCGCATCACGACGCTCACCGACTCGAAGGACCGGATCGCCGTCTACGGAGAGCGGATCGCCTGGAACCGGCTGCTGAAGATGAGCGAGAAGGACCGCGTCGCCATGGCCAAGCTGCTCGGCGGCGACCCCGACCAGCAGCTGTCGCTGTTCCAGAGCGACGTCGACATCAAGCTGCTGACCTGGGCCACGCCCTCCGCCGACTGGGTCGCGGCGCTGATGAAGCACCGCAGGAACCCGCTCGACACGCTGGAGGTCGCGAAGTCCGATCCGACGGGGTGGGCGCCGTTCGTCGGGCCCAAGCTGTGGGACCTGTTCCAGAACTTCCACAACACGATCTATCCCGAGGACCGCATGAAGCCGTTCTGGGAGGCGTTCGGGAACGGATCGGCGTTCAGCGCCGCGCAGATCATGCACTTCATCGGCGTGATGACCGGCAAGGAGCCCATCGGCGGCGTCCCGGGAAAGGCGGTCGCCGACGACCAGTTCTGGGCCCGCGATCCCGACGACGCCACCGCGCGCGCGTTCATGGAGCTGCTGAAGCCGGGCGGCTCGAGCGGCGCCGGCGGGATCTCGCGCGAGGAGCTGGCGATCGGCAAGCTCGCCTTCTGCTCGCACGAGAAGGACAGCACCGGTGCGTGGACGCCGATCGGGACGAGCTACTTCGCCGACCCCTGGATCATCATCGCCATCACCGCCGCCGGCGCTCGCAACACGGCCGCCCTCGGCGGCAACGCAGGGACGCCGACCGCCGTCGGCACCGGGCTCAGCTTCTTCGAGAACCATGCGCGGCACGAGATCGGGCATGCCGTCGGCGCGCGCAAGATCGGCACCATGACCGAGACCGGCAACGAGTTCGCCGAGAGCTACGGCAGCTGGAAGAAGTCGTCGAAGGCGACGTTCGAGCGGGCGCTGTGGACCGACGTCGCCAGACCGCCCACCGGCTGGCCGGCCGTCCCGATCGTCGGCACCAACGTCACGCTCACGAACCAGGACGTGCACGACTGGTGCATGGACGTGATGGCCAAGGGCGCGGAGCCCAACAACGCGATCGGCAAGGCCGGCGGCAACCTCCAGGACAAGCTGACCGCGATCAAGGGCTCGCTCTGGGGCGGCGTCAAGCTCGTCGACTACATGGCCGCCATCGGCGCCGTCGACGTCAAGGGCATCCGCGACAACGCCTACGAGTTCGGCGGGTTCACCCCCACCGATCCGGTGCAGATCTTCGCCACGCGCTGGGGGAACGAGTTCGTCGAGTACTCGAAGGCCGCGCACGACGCCTTCATGGGCATCTCGTGGTACGGGCTCTCCTCGCCGCCGGAGATGTTCGCCGAGATGTACACCGCCCGCTACGCGAAGAAGGTGCTGCCGGTCAAGGTCGGCACGCGGGACCCGCTCGTCTTCTTCCGCACCCTCGAGAGCCAGCGCGATCCGATGTTCGGGAGCAAGAAGAAGTGATGGCCTCCGAGCCGGTGAGCGCGGAGCGCCTTGCGGCGGCCGCCCGCGCCCAGACCGATCTCCCCGACGCGAGGGTGTTCGAAGCGCGGCGCGCGTGGGACGACCGCCTCTCCGACCTGTGGGGCGTCACGGTCGAGGGCGAGGAGCGCAAGAGCAACGCCTTCTTCCGCGTCGCCGGCGGCCGCGTCGCCGTGCCCGCCGGCCTGAGCCATGCCGCTCGCGACTTGAGCGAGCTGCGCCCGCTCGACGGTCAGCCCTGGGGCGGCGGGCTGATCTACATCGTCACCGCCGCCGGCGGGGCGACGCCGGGCTTCCCGGACAGCTGGCGCGCGGACGAGGCGCCGTTGGGGGACGGCGGCGTGCGCATGACGGTGCAGATGCCGGCGGCGTGGGTGGCCTACGCCGCCGCGGGCGGGGTCGGCCCGGCGCCCACCGGGTCCTCCGAGGGCGGCGGCGGCGTGACGCCGCCGGAGGAGATGGCGACGGCGACGCTCGACCTCGCCGCGGACTTCAGCCTGCAGTGGCGCTACCAGCTCGCCGACGGGGAGATCGAGGGTCCCTCGGGCGCGCCCGCCGACTCGCCGCCGGCGCTGTCCGACGACCAGCTCGTCGACGCGCTCGACGGCGCCCGCCGCCGCGCCCGCGCGCCGCGCGCGATGCCGGTCCGTGAGCCGCGGCCGCTGCCCGATCATCCGGACACGCTCGTCGTCGAGCTGTGGGCGCTCGGCCCCGTGTACGTGCCGGACCGGGGCGGCGGCCCGAGCGTCGACTGGGCCGCCCCGCCCGCGGAGCTCGTGCCGCTGCTCTCCGCCGCCGACCTGCTCCCGCCGGGGCTCCTCCCCCAGGATCTCCTGAGCAGCGCCCACGTCGCCGGCGGCGAGCTGACCGCCTCCCTCCCGGCTCCGCTCGTCGCGTGGGTGGCCGGCGGCGCCCGCCAGCGCTCCCCGCGCGTCGCCGGCGTCAAGACCGAGGCGGACATGGCGCAGGAGGGGCGCGTCCGCCTGCCGCTCGACGGATCGTCGGAGTGGACGCTCGAGGTGGCCGACGGCGCCGGCTGGCGCGCGGCGAGAGGAGACGCTCCGTAGATGTCCAAGACCGCGCTCCGCAAGATCGCCTGCCGTAGCTGCGGCCTCGACGTCGAGGCGGTGACGATCGAGAGCGCCAACCCCGTGCGCCATCCGCCGTTCCAGTTGCAGCTGATCGACCGCACGCTGCTGCGGATGACATGCCCGCGCTGCGGCGCCGAGCACCTGCACTACGAGCGATTCATGTGGACGGACCTGCCCGGCCGCCTGTGCGTCGTGGTGCTGCGCGAGTCCGAGCGCCCCGAGTGGCCGCTGCTGGAGCCCGACGCGCGCCGCGTGCTGTCCGTGCCGCTGCTCGAGGAGGGCCCGTTGTTCGTGCGCGAGCTCGGGGCGGCGCTCGCGATCCGGCTCGTGTTCGGGCTCGAGGAGCTGCGCGAGAAGGTGCTGTGCCGGATCCACGAGCTCGACGACCGCGTCGTCGAGGCGATGAAGGAGGACCTGCCCTACGGGTCGATCCTCGACGCGGCGGCGCCGGGCACGAGCCTGACCTTCACCGGCGAGCACGCCTCCGAGGTGGCGTGGCCGGTCTACGAGGCCACAGCGGCGCGAGAGGCCGCGCTCACCCCGGCCCTCCCGGGGATCTTCGATCCCCTTGCGACCTGGGTGAACGTGGCGCGTTCGCGGCGCGCACCGATGGTGCCGGCGCCTATCTCCGGACCCTGAGCCGCCGGCTCGCCGTCCGCTTGCGCCCGTCGGCGTAGCGCGCGACGGCGCGCGCGCTGACCGTCAGCGACTTCAGCCGGCGCTGCTTGAGCGCCTTGATCACGGCCGCGGACAGCTTCACCCGGATCGTCTGGCGCCTGGTCGAGGTGATCGTGCGCCTGAGCGTCGTGACGGTCAGGCGCTTGCGATGCAGGTTGCGCGCCAGCGACTTCGCCAGCGTGACCTTGCCGGTCAGCACGCAACGCTGCGCGCACGTCACGCGGAGCGTGAAGCGCCCGCGCGTGCCCGAGCGGGCGATCGTGATGACCGGGAGCGGCGTGGGCTTCGTCGCGGGCGGGGTGACCACCGGCCCGGCCGGCGGCGGCGGTGCGGTGACCGTCACCGTCGTCGCGCCGGTCCCGGCACCGCCTCGGAAGTCCTTGGCCCTGACCTTGGGCGCGAACGTGCCGGCGGCGCCGTAGGCGAAGTCGGTCCGCGGGCCGTCCGTCGTCCGGTCGACCGAGCCGTTGCCGTCGAAGTCCCAGTCGTAGCCGGTGATCCGCGAGTCGGGATCCGTGAACGACGACGCGTCGAAGCTCACCGTCTGGCCGGTCGCGGCCTTCGCGGGCGACGCCTTGAGCCCGCCCGCCGGCAGCACGTTCGGCACCGCGCCGAACACCTCGAGCGCGGTCACGTCGATGAAGTCGTCGCCCGCGAACCCCGGGCCGTCGTTCTGCGGCGAGAGCAGCGTCAGGCGCACCCGCCGCACGTTCGCGCCGAGGTTGCCCGCCACCTCGAGCCGGTTCAGCTCGCCGCCCTCGCCGGCCGTGAACTCGCCCTCGGAGAACGTGCGGAACGTCGTCCCGCCGGAGGAGACCTCGAGCTTGTAGCCCTTCAGCGTGGCCGACGCTCCGTCGCCGCAGGTGCTGGCCGGATCGATGCCGATCGCGGAGACGTCAATGGCCTCGGGCAGCGCGATCGTCGTCGTCGGCGCGTCGCCGCTCAGCGGCGCCGGATAGTTGGGTCCCGTCGGGTTGAACGCCGACCAGCCGCGGCCGCCGTCCTGGTCGTCGATCAGCGCGTTGGGCCCGCAGACCGGCTCGCCGGTGTCGTCGTTGGTCGACACGATCGAGGCGCCACCGGGCTTGGAGGCCCAGTTGCGGTTCATCGTCACGTCCTGCGTGACGGTCTCGCCGCCGCGGATCACGACGTCGGGGACGTCGACGGGGTCATAGCCACCGCTCGGCGGCCGCACGGCCAGCTTGCCGTAGGTCCCCTCGGTGATCGCGTCGATCGCGTAGCCGCCGTCCGGCCCCGTGGTCGCGGTGAGGGCCGCGGCGCCGGTGCCGGTGCTCGCCGCGCCGATGCGCACGTGGGCGCCCGCGAGCGGGAGGCCGGTCTGGGAGTCCGAGACCGTCCCGCGCAGCTTGCCCTGCGGGGTGCCCGCGGCCGGCAGGACGCTGAAGTTCTCGGCCGGCTTGGCGTCCGAGCTGTCGAACACGGAGGCGTAATAGCCCATCCCGCGGTGGGCGAACACCGACCACACCAGGTCGTGCCGGGCACCGCCGTTGAGGGCGGTGTCGGCCTGGAGGATCGCGTTGCGCATGTCGAGCATGCTCGGCTCGGGCGGCGCCAGGCGCATGCCCATCGTGATCAGCGCCTCGGCCGCGTCGGAGCCCGCGTGGTCGTCGCCGGCGTTGGCGTCGACCAGCCGCGTGCGCAGGTCCCACAGCGTCTGCACCCAGATCTCACCGTCGGAGTGGACCTCGGGTCCTCCCGCGACGTGGCCGAAGTCGCCGAGCGTGAAGCCGCCGGGACCGGTCGCGTTGCCGCCGGGACAGGCCGAGGCGGGGTCCGACGAGCCCACACCGGCCGGGCAGTCGATCGCCTCGAAGCGGGTCGCGTGGCGCACCGCGTCCGACGGCTCGCCGAGGTCGATCTCGCCGCTCAGGTCGGGGTCGTCGGTCTCGAGGCCCTCGCGGACGAGCAGATCCTCGGCGTACCAGTCGCTCCAGGCCTCGCCCATCGCGCCCGAGTGAGCGCTGTTGAGGGCGCCCACGCCGTCCTGGTCGGTGATGAGCCGATTGGACAGGCCGTGGGTGTACTCGTGCCAGATCGTCGCCGCGTCGTCGCCGTTGTAGTCGAAGAACGGCAGTGCGTCCGAGTACTCGAACAGGAACAGCTGCATCGTCGGCGACTGGCCGTCGGGCGGTGTGTCCATGTTGGCGTTGTCGGTGTGGTCGCTGTCCGGGCCGCCGTCACCCGCGGTGTCGGCGCCGTCGAGGGACTGGGTCAGCACCGGATCGGTGTTCTGGAACGCGCCCGACGCCTGGTCGAACCCGATCGCGGGGGTCGCGAGGTGGTCGTGGTACTTGCTGACCATGAAGAAGGCCTCGGTGGTGGACTGCTTCCGGTTCGTCTGCCAGCTCGAGCGAGCGCCGACGGGGTCCCAGGAGCACAGGTGCGTCGGCGTGCAGCGTGGCGGCCCGTTGTCGTTGAACGGCACGAAGGTGAACTGGAAGTCGCCGCTCGTGGGCGTGACCTCCTCGCTGGGCGTGGCGAGGTTGTCGTCGTTGACGTCCGACCAGGCGTGCGAGAACGGACCGGTCAGGTTGGTCGCCGTGGCCGGCAGCCAGCCCGGCGTCGTGAGGTCCTGGAGGCGGTTGGGGTCGCCGCCCTGCGGCGCCCCCGCGTAGTAGTCGAAGACCCGCGCCGAGTAGCCCTTGACGCGATTGGCGCGATAGAGCAGCCGGCCCGTCTGCGCATCGACGATCCCGTCGTAGTGCTCGCTCGAGCTCGCCCTGAAGTCGACGCGCCAGGCCAGCCGCGGCCCGCTCTGCGCGCCGAAGAGGGTCAGCCGGGCCTGCTCGCCGGTGGCGAAGCGGGTGGTCCGGCGCGCGCCGGAGGGACCACCGCTCACGCGCACGGCGCGCGTGGCGCCGACGCTGCGCTGCACGGCGCGCATCGCGGCCGCCGCGTCGAGCTTGGGCGTGGTGGAGGCGACGGCGAGGCCGGGCTGCGGCGAGCCGGTGACGCCGAGCACGCGACCGGCGTGGTCGAGTGCGACGCGCACGCCGTTGTCAAAGGTCGGGATACCGTCGAGGGACTGGCCGTAGCGCAGGATCGTGACGCCGCCCGGGGCATCCACGCGCTGGGCGGGATCGAGGGCGTCGACGTCGCTCGCCGACAGCCCGAGCGCGCCGGCGTTCATGCGCAGGAAGGAGCGCGCGATCGCGTCGCGGCCGGCGCCGCTGGGGCCGGTGAGGGCGCCGTCGAGCGCGGTCAGCGAGCGCGGCGTGTTCGTGATCGGGTCGACGTCGAGGACGCCGGAGCGGCCGAGACGGCTGCGCAGCGCGGTGCGCGCGCGTTCGATCCGGGCGGCACGGCCCGCGCGCGCGGTACGCGCCGGCGCGCGGACGCCGGCGCGGCTGTCGAAGAACGGCTTGAGCTCAGCGCCGCCGGCGTTCCGGCCCTGGCCGATCGCGGCGGCGGGTGAAAGGAGCACCCCTGTGATGAGCAGGGCCGTGATGGCACCTGCAGGACGCATCCTCTTCACCGCATCTCCCCTCGCCTGGCCCCGCCAACCGCGCACCCTACTAGGGTCCATCGCGATGCCCGCACCCGCCGACGACCTCGACCTCGCGGCGATCCGCAGCGACCTCGAGGCGCGGCGGCAGAGCATGCGCGAGCGCGTGGCCTCGCTCGCGGAACGGCCCGAGCTCGGCGCGGCGCAGGGCTTCGGCAAGCGCATCGGGGACGGCACGATCGAGGCGGTCAGCCGGTTGACCGACATCGGCGTCGGCCGCTCGCTCGAGACCGGTCTGGAGCGCACCGAGCGAGCGCTGGCCAAGCTCGACGAGGGGACCTACGGGATCTGCGACGGCTGCGGCGAGCCGATCCCGCCCGCGCGGCTGCGGGCGATGCCCGACGGCGTGCTGTGCGTGAGCTGTGCGGCGTCGGAGCGCAGGACCCACGCGCCGCGACGGCGCTGAGCCGGTCAGCGCCAGGATCGCGGCGCTCCGCGAGAAAGGTCAACAGCGACTGGGTGGGAGTGGGACGAGCCGGCGGGCGGCGACGAGCCGCTGAGAACGACGAGTGTCACCTCGACCACGTCATGCGTGTTCGAGGTGACACTCGTGGTCGGGCATCGGCGGGACGATCGTGTTGAGCTGCTCCGGGCGGTTCAGCGTGATCGTCGCGATCGGGCCGTCGGTGGCGGTGAGGATGGTCTCGAAGGCCGGCTCGGGCATCGGCGCGACCGTACTACGGAGCGCGCGGCGCCAGCGTCAGGTCGAACCCGCGCTCGACGTCGGGCCGGCGGTCGACGATCCCGATGCGGGCGTCGAAGTCGGCCCACCGCCGCAGGATCTCGGGATCGAGGCGCAGCCCGGGCGCGAACGCCGACCGGACCGCCTGGAGCTGCGCGCCGACCAGACCGACGTCGCGGGTCTCGGCGGCCTGCGCGATCTGGCGCACCGCGGCGGCGGGGTGGGCGAGCGCGTCGCGCCGGCCGTCCTCGATCGCCGCGAGCGCGCGCACGAGGCGGTCGCGGTGGCGCTGCAGCGTCTTGCGCGCCGTGATCAGGATCACCTCCGGGTAGGGCGGCGCGCCGTAGTCCTCGACGCGCAGCTCCTCGATCGCGAGCCCGCGGCGGCGCAGGGCGACGCCCTCGGCGTTCCAGAACGCGGGCGCCGCCGCCACCCTCCGGCTCAGGATCCGGCTGACCGCGTTGAAGCCGATCGTGACCTGCTTGACCTTGTCGTAGGCGGCGCCGTCGTGCTCGAGCATGGCACGCAGGAACGCGGGATCGGACGGCAGCCCGGACACGCCGACGGTGCGCCCCTCGAGGTCGCGCGGGCGCTTGATCCCCGGCTGGGCGATGAGCGCCGCCAGCGGGCGCCGGATCAGCGCGCCGATCCCGACGAGGTCGGCGCCGCGGCGGCGGGCGATCGCCAGGTCGTGGATGTCGAGCACGCCGAGGTCGACCTTGCCGCTCGCGACCAGCTTCAGCGAGTCCGGGCCCGAGCCGGGCTTGCGGATCTCGAGCCGGACGCCGTGGCGGCGGTCGCTCCCGGTCCGCACAGCCGTGTAGATCGGCGCGTGCACGGCGTTCGGGATGAAGTCGAGCGCGACCACGACCGTCGGCGCCGCGGCCTGGCCGCCGCCGCCGCAGGCGGACACGGTCACGCAGGCGACCGCAAGGAGCACGACGGCGAGCGGCCGGCGGAGGGAGTCGCACATGGCGCGCGCAGTGATAGCGCAGCGCCGTACGCTGCGGCCATGGCCGCCGCCGTCTACGACGAGGTGCGCGGCCACTGCGCCGCGATCGCGCGGTCGGCACGCTGGGTGGGGATCGAGGTGGAGGCAGCCGCCGTGGCGCCGGGCGTGGCGGGGCTCGACGCCGGGCTGCACCTGCTCGACGCCTCGCCGGAGCATGTCGCGCGCTCCGTCCTCATCCTCGACGCCGTCAACTTCGGCTCCGGCTGGTTCCCCACGCTCCGGCGCCGGCCGGGCGAGTCACCAACCACGACGATCACCCGCCGTCTCACGCAGCACGCGCGCACGCGCGGCGAGCCGTGGACCGCGGACGAGCTCCGCCGGCTCGACCCCGCAGCGGTCGCCGCCGTCCTCGACCAGCCCGGCGCCCACCCGCTGATGGAGCTCTACGCCCGGGCGCTCAACCAGCTCGGCGGCTGGCTCGGCGACCGGACGGCGCTGGAGGCGCTCGACGCGGCCGGAGGCTCCGCCGACGCGCTCGCACGAGCGCTGGCGGCCGCGATGCCGTTCTTCGACGACCGCGGGTTCTGGAAGCGCGCGCAGATCACCGCGAACGACCTCGTGCTCGCCGGCGTCGCCGCCTACCCGGACATCGACGCGCTGACCGTCTTCGCCGACAACCTCCTCCCCCACGTCCTGCGCCTCGACGGCGTCCTCTCCTACGCGCCCGAGCTCGCGGCGCTCGTCGACGCCGGCCACCCGCTCGCGCCCGGCAGCGCGATGGAGCGCGAGATCCGGGCGTGCGCCGTGCACGCCTGCGAGCGGCTGGCGCAACCGCTCGGCGTGCCGCCGCGGACGCTCGACAACTGGCTCTGGAACCGGGGCCAGGCGCCGCCCTACAGCGAGCGCCCGGCCCATCTCACCGAGACGGTCTTCTACTGAGCTCGGCCTACCGGCCCGTGGCGGCGAACCACGCGCCGGTCGGGGACGTCACGAACACGATCGGCGCGATGCACGGCTTGGGGAGCGCGATCTCCGTCTTGATCCTCGCGTCGCCCTGCGGCGAAGCCGGGACCGGGCCGGTGTCGACGTTCACGCCCTGGTCGGGCGAGGCGGGCGTCAGGCAGTTCACGCGTGCGCGGAACTGCGGCACCGGGTTGGTGCCCTGCCCGGCGGGCGGGACGGGCGCGCGGCGGGCCAGCACGAGGCCTCGGACCCTGATCTGCAGCCGGCCGTCGGAGCGCAGCTCGCCGGAGGCGCGATCGAGCTCCCACGGGACCCCTCCACCGCTGGTGCCGCGCACGGGGTGCGCGGAGCCGGTGAACGGCTCCACCACCGGGGCCATGGTGTCGAACTCGAGCAGGGTCCGGCTCGAGGAATGGGAATGGGCCGAGCTCGACTGCACGACGAGGGCGCCCAACGCCACCAGCGCGACCAGTACTCCGAATGCTCTCCGCATCGTCCTCTCCTCCGATAGGGGCTGGACGAGGAGCTACGCAGCCGCAGGCCGCCGGGTTCGGCCCGCGATCCAACCGGGCGGGCTCCCGCTGCGTACCACGCCGTGATGATCGACAAGCTCAGGCACGGCAGCGTGCTCCTCGCGGTCGTCGCGCTGCTCGCCGCAGGGGGCTGCGGCAGCGACAGTGGGAGCAGCGGCAAGAAGGCGTCGAGCACCCCGGCGGCGACGAAGTCCAAGCCGAGCGGCTACTGAGCCGCGGCGTCATCTACCCGGTGGGGGTATAACGGGGCCAGCGATGGACCCCGCTGCCACGCCCACGAGCACGAGCACGGCGCGCTGCCCACCTCGGGTCGCGCCCTCGACGGCGTCGCCCTGAACGCGACGCTGCACTGCGGCTGCTGTGGGCGGGCCTCGCTGCACTCCATTGATCGGGGATGGTTCTCCTTGATTCCCCGATCGGCAGCGTCTGAGGCGATCAATCCTCCGGATCCTGTGGCGTGGAGAACTCGCCCTCGATCAGCTCGATGCGGTAGCCGTCGGGATCGGCGACGAAGGCGATCAGCGGCAGCTCGTCGCGGTCGCCCGGGTGGTAGGGCGGCTTCTCCGGCTGCACCCCGAGCGGCTCGAGGTCGGCGAGCGCCGCGTGGATGTCGTCGACCGAGACGGCCATGTGGTTGTAGCCCGTGCCGAGGTCATAGGGCTCCTCCTGCCCGCGGTTGACCGTCAGCTCGAGCACGTCGCCGTCGCCGGGCAGCCCGAGGTAGAGGTTGTAGGCGGAGGAGAAGCTCAGGCGCCCGCGCGGCTCGAAGCCGAGGGCGGCGTAGAAGCGGACCGATGCCGCCGGGTCGCGGACACGCAGGCAGGTGTGGACGTAGCGGCGGCTCAACGGCTCTCCCCCTCAGGTGGCTGGACCTCGTGGCGGTGCAGGTAGTCGAGGTAGAACGGGCGCAGCGACTCAGCGATCTCACCCCGCCCGGAGTCGGTGAGGTCGTCGAGATGGCCGCGCAGGGTGAAGATGTCGAGCTCCGCCTCCTCGGGCTCGCCGGCCGCGACCTCCGCGGCGGGCAGGATCTTCAGCAGCTGCCAGAAGAAGCCGGCATCGACGTGGCGGAGCGCGTGGCGCACCGCGATGTCGTGCAGCTCTTCCGACGAGAGCTGGTCGAGGGGATCGGGAGCGGACACGTGCGGACGAGATTACGGACTTGAGCCCGAGCCGCGGATCTGCAACGTCCGTCCAGACGGGAAGAAGAAGGACTCGTCGACCAATTACGCTTGCTTGACTGATGCCGCCGATCACGACCATCGACGATCCGCGATACGTGAAGGCGATGAGCCATCCGCTGCGGGTGCGCATCCTCGCGTTGCTCGACGAGCGCACCGCCAGCCCGGTCGAGCTCGCCGGCTGGCTCGACGCGACGCTCGGGACCGTCGCCTACCACGTGCGCACCCTGGAGCGGATGGGGCTGATCGAGCTCGTCCGCCAGACCCGCGTGCGCGGCGCCGTCGAGCACCACTACCGCTCCAACGCCCGCCCGCGCGTCTCCGATGAAGCGTGGGCCGCCGCCCCGCCGATCGCCAAGCAGGCCGCCGTCGCCTCCTCGCTGCAGACGATCGACGCCTACGCCCGCGCCGCCTCGGCCGCCGGCGGCTTCGATCACGGCAACGCCCACCTCACCCGCACCGCGGTGCGTCTCGACGCCCGCGGCTACAGCGAGCTCTCGCGCGCCTGCCTGCGCCTGCTGGTCCAGGTCGACCGCATCGAAGCGGGCGCGAAGGAACGCATGGAACGCAATCCCCACGCCACCGAGACGAAGGACGTCGCGCTGGTGATGATGCTCTTCGAGGCCGCCCGCCTCACGGTCCAGGACGCCGACGACCCCGCCGCCGCGACCCGCCTCCGGCACCGCCACGAGCTCCCGCCCGCCTGGGCCAGGTGAGCCGCCGCCTACGTCGTGATCAGGACGGGCGGTTCCGGCGTCTGGGCCGGCAGTACGCGCAGGAACGCCGCGACGATGTCGGGGTCGAACTGGAGCCCGCTCTGGGAAGTGATCTCCCTCGCCGCGTCTTCCACGCTCCATGCGTCCTTGTAGGGCCGGATGTGGGTGAGTGCATCGAAGACGTCGGCGATGGCGACGATGCGGCCGACGAACGGGATCGCGGGCCCGGCGAGCCCGGCGGGGTAGCCGGCGCCGTCCCAGCGTTCGTGGTGCGTCAGCGCGATCTTCTTGGCCATCTCCAGCAGCGCGAACCCGTGCCCGCTGAGTATCGCGGCGCCGCGTGTCGTGTGGGTCTTCATCCGTTCGAACTCCGGGGCCGTGAGCGGTCCGGGCTTGAGCAGGATGCTGTCCGGGATGGCGATCTTGCCGACGTCGTGCAGGGGCGCCGCCTGCCGCAGCAGCACGAGCTTGTCGTCCGGCATGAGGAGCGCCTCGCCGATCCGCGTCGCGAGCTCGCCGACCCGGCGCGTGTGCTGGCCGGTGTCGTCGTCGCGGTACTCGGCCGCGAGCGCGAGGCGCTGGATGACCTGGAGCTGGGAGTCCTCGACCAGCAGCCGCTCGTTCTCGCGAGCCAGCCGCTGGGCCCGCGCGTGGGCCGTGTGCGAGCGGAGGTAGAAGACGGCGAACAGCGAGACGAGCGCGAGGATCATGAAGGCAGAGCCGAGCATCGCCAGCTCGAGCGCCCGTGACGCGCGGCGCTGGTAGTCCGTCCCCGCTTCGCTGAGCTCGAGTCCGATCCGGGCCTGCGTGGCTCCGGCGATCGGTCCCAGCCGGTCGGCCTGGGCGTTCTCACCGCGTGCCACGTGGCCCTCGATCTGGTCGAGCGTGGCGATGTTCGCCCGGTAGGGCACCAGCGCGTCGGCGAGGTGGGTGGTGGCGTGGTCGCGGCGCAGCTGGGCGATGCGGTTCTCGATCCGGTGCTCGCTCTCCCGCAGGGGCACCCGAACCTTCGCCTGCGCCGCGGCGCCCTGTCCATTGGCGTCGAACGGGATGCTCTGAAGGGCGTCGACGTCGCGCTCGACCTGGCCGAGTGTGACCTGGGCGTCGCGGGCGGTGCTCGCCCTCTGCTGCAAGGTCGTTACGACAGCGATCGAGACGAACGCGAGCACGAAGGCGACAACGACCACCCAGGTCGAGAAGGACTTCAACACGGTGGTCGTTCTGATGCGCACGCAGAGTGCATCGACCGAAAGCCGGCAAAGCGTGAAGAACGCTTCATGGTCGCCTCATGATCGGCCGCGACGCTGCGGTCCATGGTGCTGATCCTCGGACTCGGACTGGCCGTCCTCGCCTCCGTCGCGCTCAACGGCTCCTACCTGCTCCAGCACGCCGGCTCGCGCGGCGCCCCGTCGGTCGATCTCCGCCGGCCGCTGATCACGTTCACGGGGCTGTTGCGCTCCCGCCTCTGGCTCGTGGGCGCGGTGGCCGGCGTCCTCGGCTCGGCGCTGCACGTCGCGCCCGGTGATCGCGATGATGACCGGGGCCACGAACGGGGTCGCGATCGCGATCGGCCTGCTCGTCTTCGGCGAGCCGCTCGGGGCGGCCCCCGCCTTCGCGGCGATTCACATCATGGCGTTCGCCCTCGCGGTGGTCGCGGGGCTGACGCTCGCCCGCGCTCAGGGACGGCTCGCGCCCGAGGAGCCGCCCACCGGCGCGCGCGGCGGCACGCGGTCCCAGAGCCCGCCGGCCCGCTCGGCCGCGCGCTCGAGCAGTCGCCGGGTGGCCGGCAGCGCGAACAGCGCGGCGGGGACGGCCACGCCGATCGCCGCGCCGGCCAGCACGTCGCCGGGGTAGTGCGTGCCCGCGACGACGCGGGAGAACGCCAGGATCGCCGCGAGCATCAGCAGCCAGCGCCCCAGCGCGCGATCGTAGAGCCAGATCCCGAAGGCCAGCGCGAACGCACCGACCGCGTGGTCGCTCGGGAAGGAGAAGTCCGCCGAGCGCGCGATCAGCAGGTGCGCGTGTCCCGGATGCGCCGCGTAGGGGCGCACCCGCGCGACGGCGTGCGAGAGCGGCTGGACGGCGAGCAGGGCGAGCGCCGCCGAGACCGTGCTCAGCAGCGCGCCCGCCCGCCGCTCCTCCCGCCGCCGCGACCAGCGGACCAGGAAGACCAGCGCGACGAGGGCCATCATGACCGCGGCCAGGTCCGTGGCGAGCAGCTTGAACACGCCGTCCAGCGAATGGCCCGCCAGTCCGTTGACGAGCTTGAACGCGCGGTAGTCCATCTCAGCCGGGCTGCGTGCTGATCGCAGGCGCCGGCGCGCGGCGGCGCCGGGCCGCGATGCGCATCTCGGGGATCCGCCAGATCGCCTCGGCGGCGATCGCGGGGGACATCTTCGACCGGCCCGCCCGCCGCTCGCGGAAGACGATCGCCAGCTCCTCGATCCGGAGGCCCGCTCGCGCGGCGCGGAAGGTCGCCTCGACCTGGAAGGCGTAGCCGTCCGAGGCGAGGTCGTCGAGGCCGATCATGCGCAACGCGTCGGCGCGGAAGCACTTGAAGCCGCCGGTCAGGTCGCGCACGTCAGAGCTGAGCACGGCGCGGGCGTAGAGGCCGCCGGCGCGCGAGAGGATCTGCCGGTCCACGGACCAGCCCTCGACGCTCGCGCCCGGGACGTAGCGGGAGCCGAGCACGACGTCGGCGCCGTCGCGCGCGGCGTCGAGCAACCGCGGCAGGTCGGCGGGGTCGTGCGAGAAGTCGGCCACGACGCCGGTCACCTCGAGACGGCCCGGGTTGCCGGACTGGCGCCCATCGAGGTGCTCGACGGCGAAGGCGTCGTGCGAGCGTCGGGCCCGTTCGACGGTCTGGCCAGGTACGCGGCCCGCACCGCGGCCACGCAGATGCTCGCCGACTAAGGTGTGGTCGCCGGCGTCGAACCACGGGACGAGGTCGACGACCGGTGCCGCCGTTGTGGCACGGTGCTGGTGCCCC
>JBBQLH010000058.1:0-25298 GCA_038327685.1 Solirubrobacterales bacterium | reverse complement strand
CTCGCGCTCGCCGTCGAGCGCCAGACCACCGTTCACACCATCATCGACACGCCGGCGCCCGAGGTCGCCGCCTCGGCCATCTGAGATAATCCACTCAGGAGACCGCCACCGAAGTTCCACGGCGAGCGGGACGTCCTCTCTTTGCCTTGCGGCGGAGAGCTTTGGATCTTGAGGTGACTCCCCCTCTCCATGGATCTCGTCCTGTTGACCTCTCGGTTCTTCCTTCGATGCTGTCTTGTTCTCAACCCATTCTTGTGGTCTTGCTTGGTTCGATCGCTTGGTTTCGTGCTTGACCTGCCACTACCGTGGCCATAGCCGTTGGATGCGGCGCTCGTAGACGCCGTAGATGTAGGGCCCGGGCTGCGCGGCCTGGCGGAGGATTCGGTGCCGGTTCTCGACCAGGCGGCGGGCCTGCTCCTCGCCTCGGAGCTGGGCGTTCGTCAAGCAGAACGCGCGCACGCCTCCGGCGATGAGCGCGTCGCGTTCGGCAGGTCGCCGGCGGATCGCGTCGTCCTTCATGAGCACGACCCAGCCGCGCTCGCCGACGTCGCGGAGCCAGACTTCGTCTCGCAGGCCCTGCCCCACTCGCTCGCCGTAGACGTCGGCCATCGTGTGCACGACGAGCCCGGACGCGCGGAGTGCCTGAGGCACGACGCGCCGCCCGAGGCTGCGATCAATGAAGAACTCCGGCGACTCCGGCATCGCCAGCAACTATCCGACGGCGACCGGACCCTTTGCGGCTATGCCGCGGTCCGCGTCGCCACGCGAATGACGTCCTCGACCTGGCCGCTGGGCACGCCGAAGTCGTCGGAGATATCGGTGATCGCGTCGCCGGCGAGGAACCGGTCGACGAGATCCTCGACACGGGCGCCGCCGTCGGTGAGGATCGGCAGGCCGAACGCGACGTGCGGGTCGACGACCACGCCGGCTCGCCCGTAGATCGGCAGCTCCACGTGCGACGCCCAGCCGTCATCGCCGTAGCTGATGCGCTGCAGGTAGTCGCGGACGAGCTCGGTGAACTGGTACTGGCCCGTCCGTGGCGCCACGAGCGCGAGCAGATCGTCCTCGCGGCGCTCGGTCGCGTAGTCGAACAGCACCTCGGCGCCGTCGGTGTACAGGCGCCTCGAGGCGAGCGCGTGATCGAGGCCGATCTCCTGAGAGAGCACCTTCACGGCGGGACGGATGCGCTGAAGCGGCACGCCGGCCTTCCGGAAGGCGGAGAGGACGTAGGCCTCGGCGAAGCCGAGGAACGGCATCGTCGCCTGCCGACCGTGCCGCGGGAAGACGATGATCAGTGGCGACCGGCCACCCGACGGTCGCGCCCACTCGTGGATCGTCGACTTGGGCACGCCGAGGTAGCCTGCGGCCTCGCGCAGCGTGAAGATCGCTCGGGCGACCCGTGGGTCATCCGGGCTCAGGTGCTGCTCGATCTTGCTGCGTTCGGTCGTCGCCATCACCGGTCGGGTTCGCTGTGTGCGCATCCAATCCTACGCTTGCCTACGGCGGCCCTACTGGCCCAACGACTGGCCCACAGCCGCGTCGCACGCACCGTAAACCCAGTCCCAGAGCCAAATCCGCCACCACCACCCCGCATCTTGAAAACCGGAGACGGGGCAACTCGTCCGCGGGTTCGAATCCCGCCCCTTCCGTGCGCCGAGTCGCCGGGGCTGAGCGATGATCAAGCGATGCCACACCTCAGCCTGGTGACAGTTCTCGTCGCCGACTACGACGAAGCACTCGCGTTCTACGTCCGCGTACTCGGCTTCGAGCTCCTCGAGGACACCCAGCTCGACGAGGCGAAGCGCTGGGTCGTCATCCGCCCTCCGGGTGCGAGGGAGACGGGGCTCCTCCTCGCCCGGGCCGTGAACGGCGCTCAGCGTGCCGCGATCGGTGCGCAGGCCGGTGGGCGGGTTGCGTTCTTCCTCGAGACCGAGGATTTCGCGGGGGATCATGCGCGGATGCTCGCCGCCGGCGTCCGCTTCGTCGAGGAGCCGCGCAGTGAGCCCTACGGCACCGTCGCGGTCTTCGAGGACGTGTGCGGCAACCGGTGGGACCTGCTGGAGCGGTGACGCGTTGCGCCGGGGCTGACGCCCCGGCGCGACGGGACTACTCCTCCGTCTGGTCTCCCGGCTGGTCGGCCAGGATCTGATAGAGGCCGCGGCGGGTCTGCGCGAGCAGTTCCTTGGCGCGGGCGGCCTGGGTGGTGTCGCCCGCGGCCGACACCTGGTACGCGGCGGCCGCGATCTGCCCGATCAGCGCGCGGAGCTCGAGGCGCTCCTCGCCGACGCCCGCGGCCGGCTTGGCCCAGGGCTCGCCGAGCTCCTCGCGGTTCTCCTCGACGTACGCCTTGCCGGCGTCGGTCAGGGTGAACGGCGTGCGGCCCTCGCCCTCTTCGGGGCGGACGAGGCCTTCGTCCTCCAGTTGCTGCAGCGTCGGGTAGACCGAGCCCGGGCTGGGGCGCCAGGCACCGTTGCTGCGGCGCTCGATCTCCTCGATGAGGCTGTAGCCGGTGTGCGACTGCTCTTCGAGCAGGACGAGCATCGCGGCGCGGACGTCGCCGCGGCGCATGCGCTGCCGCCGCCCGCCGCCGCCCCAGCCTCGCGGGCCGCCTCCGCCGCGGGGGGGTCCCCAGCCGCGTTCGGGTCCGTGGTGGCCGCCGCTCATCGCTGCTCGCCACCGGTGCTTGTGGTGGCCGCTCGGGCCACTCTCAGTGTCATGCCTATGCATGGGGTACTCCTGTTTTTGATTATCACGATACGTCAACGATATATCGTTCGTGCGAAGTTGTCAAGCGTCCACCGCCGAGGCCCGCGGCACGCAGACGAACCGAGCGAGAGCTACGCCGCGTCGGACAGTGCGCCGTGGCGATGCGAGGCGGCCCGCAGGAGCACGACGTCAGCGCGCGACTCCGCCGCGGCATCGGGCCAGCCCATCACGGCAAGCCCGCAGCCGCACTCGCAGATCAGCGTCTCGAGCTCGGCGAGCGTCATGGCCTCGCCCGCGACCTCCTCGGCGCACGCAGCGTCCGAACAGACAAGACGGGCAACGTACATTCCGGGCATGCTGCCGCCGCGCCCGGACGGAACTGCGGCGCGTTCACGCCGACGCCGGCGGTTCCTTCTCAGGCACCCCGGGCAGCGGCGCGTCGTCCTCGTCGAGGTCGGCGGGCGGCCCGAGCGGCTGGTCAGGCACCTCCGGAGTCGAGTCCTCCGCGGGCGGAGGATCGTCGGGGACGTCGGGGTCCTCCGGCGCGATATCCGGCGTCTCGGTCATGCCCGCGCTCCTACCCGCAGCTCCGCCGGAGCACCCCATGCGTGCAGCACCTCCGGCACCTCGATCGAGCCGTCCTCGCGCTGGCCGTTCTCGAGCATCGCGATCAGGTGGCGCCACGTCACCGCGGTGCCGTTCAGGGTCGCCACGAATCGCGGCCCACCCGACCCGGGCCGGTACCGCACATCCAATCGCCGCGCCTGGAAGTCGGTCGTGTTGGAGGTCGAGGTGACCTCGCGGTAGCGGCTCTGGCTGGGGATCCACGCCTCGCAGTCGTACTTCTTCACGGCGGACGCTCCGAGGTCGTCGACGGCGATGTTGACCACCCGGTACGGGATCTCCAGCGCCTGCAGCAGCTCCTCCTCGATCCCCAGCAGCCGCTCGTGCTCCTCGACCGCGGTCTCCGGCTCGACGAACGAGAACATCTCGACCTTGTTGAACTGGTGCACGCGGAAGATCCCGCGCGTGTCGCGCCCGGCCGCCCCGGCCTCGCGCCGGAAGCACGGCGAGATGCCCGCATAGCGGATCGGCAGCCGCCCGCCGTCGAGGATCTCGCCCGCGTGCAGGGACGCCAGCGGCACCTCGCTCGTCCCTACCAGGTACAGCGGGTCGTCGGCGAGGCGGTAGATCTGCTGCTCGGTGTCGGGCAGGAAGCCCGACCCGTACAGCGCCTCCTCGCGCACCAGGACCGGCGGGATGACGGGCTCGAAGCCGTGCCCGCCGATCACGTCGAGCCCCCAGCGCGTCAGCGCCAGCTCGAGCAGCACGAGGTCGCCCTTCAAGTACGCGAAGCGTGAGCCGCTCACCCGCGCCGCCGCCTCCATGTCGATCAGCCCGTCAGCGAGGTCGAGGTGGTCGCGCACCCCCTCGTGCACGACCGGCTCGCCCACCTCGCGCAGGGTCTCGTCCGCGTCGGCCGCCGTCGGGTCCGGCGGGTTCGGCAGGGAGCCGACCGCCGCGTCGAGCGCCGCCTCGACCGCGGCGAGCTCCTCCGTCAGCGATTTGACCCGGCGCGAGACCTCCTGCATCTCGGCGATCGCCGCGGCGGCGTCCTCGCCCGCCTGCTTGGCGCGCGCGATCCCCTGCGAGGCCTCGTTCTGGCGCCCGCGCAACCCCTCGACCTCGGGCAGCAGCTCGCGCCGGCGCTCGTCGAGCGCCAGTGCCTCGTCGAGCCGCGCGTCCGAGCCGTCCCCGCGGCGCGCCAGCGCGGCTCGCACCGCGTCGGGGTCCCGCCGGATCGCCTTCAGGTCGAGCATGGCGCCGCCGCCTCAGGGAGCGGGCGGCGTCTTGGCCTGCTTCCCGGAGCTCTTCGCGATGAACTGGGCGACCGCCTCGGCGTCCTTGCCGACCACGATGTCCTGCGGCATCGGACCGGAGGAGAAGCCGCCGTTGCGGATCGCGTAGAGGATCTGGTTGTACTGCTCCTTGCGCTGATCGAAGTTCGGCCCGTCCTTGTACTCGCGCTTGTTGGCGTTCTCGGCGGAGCCCTGCGTGCCGGCGACGTTGAGCGAATGACAGCCCCCGCAACGCTGATGGAAGATCTCTGCGCCCTTGTAATCCGGGCTGCTGGAGGCGACCTGGACCTCCTCGGAGCCACAGGCGACCGCGGCCGCGGCCACGACCGGGAGCGCGAGGAGCAGCAGGGGGCGGCGCATGAGGCGGCGCATGAGGCGGCAGAGCATACGGAACAATCGCTGCCTTCCATGATGCGCCGCCCCCTCCTCCTGCTCCTGCTCGTCCTCGCCGCGACGGCGCTCTCGGCCTGCGGCAGCGAGCCGCAGGCGCGCGTGCGCGGCGGCCGTGTCACCGTCACGATCGAGGACTTCCGCTACCGCCCGCAGCTGATCCGGGCCGCCCCGGGCCGCATCCGGTTCGACCTCGTCAACCACGGGCGGCTCGCCCACACCTTCCGGCTCGAGCGCGGGAACGTGGTCGCGAAGGTCTCGAGCCTCCTGCCCGGCGACCGGGCCACGAAGGTCGCGCGCGTGCGCAAGGGCCAGTACCGGTTCTTCTGCGCGCTCTCCAACCACCAGGAGCTGGGGATGTACGGCACGCTGGTCGTGAGATGAAGACCGTCGAGCCGGATCGCTTCCGGACCGTGATGGGGCACTTCGCCACCGGCGTCGCGGTCGTGACCGTCGACGCACCCGGCGGCCCGCAGGGGATGACGGCCAACGCGGTCGCATCGCTGTCGCTCGACCCCGTGCTCGTGCTCGTCTGCTTCGACAACGGCGCGCGCACGCTGCCGGAGGTCCGGCGCAGCGGCCGCTTCGGCGTCAACGTCCTCGCCGACGACCAGGAGCACCTGGCGCGGCGCTTCGCCTCGAAGGACGACACGAAGTTCGCCGACACCGCGCACAGCGTGCACGACGGCATCCCCGTGCTCGACGGCGCGGTGGCGTGGGTCGGATGCACGCTCGAGCGCCTCGTGCCCGGCGGCGACCACACGATCGGCATCGGCGCCGTCCACGCCGCCGAGCTGGGCCCGCCGGGCCGCGAGCCGCTGATCTGGTTCCGCGGGGACTACGGCTCGCTCGGATGACGGGGCTGCACGTCGTCGTCGGGGTGGCGGTCGTCGCGGTCAACCTCGCCGCCGGAGCGCTCGGCGGGTGGCGCTGGCACCGTGGCGAGCTCAGCCGCGCGTTCTGGCCGCTGCTGCGCGTGGGCCAGGTCCTGGTCGTGATCGAGGCGCTCGACGGCGGCGTCCTGCTCCTGCTCGGCAAGGAGCTGCCGCGGCTGCACCTGATCTACGGGCTCGTCCCGCTCGGGGTCGCGTTCATCGCCGAGCAACTGCGGCTGACCTCGGCGCAGGCCGTGCTCGACGCGCGCGGCGTCGCCACCGCGCGCGAGCTGCCGGAGGCCGATCAGGACGCCGCGGTGCTCGACATCCTCTTGCGGGAAATGGGTGTGATGGCGGCCTCGGCGCTCGTGGTTGCCGCTCTCGCGCTACGGGCAGGAGGCGTCTTGTAATGCGGCAATTGTCACTTTGTATCGTTGTGTTACAAGCGGTGCTATAAACCCGCCCTAGCGTGATCCGCAGCTATCTGCCAGCGCTTGTCTTCGTCGGTCTCGGCTCTGCCCTGGGCCTGACTTTCGCGGTGCTGAACTCGTTCCTCGGTCCGAAGCGCAAGCAGCGTCAGGCCAAGGGCGACCCCTACGAATGCGGCCTGCCGTCCGAAGTCCAGAAGAACTTCCGCTTCGGCATCTCCTTCTACCTCGTGGCGATGCTCTTCATCCTGTTCGACATCGAGGTCATCTTCCTGTTCCCGGTGGCCATCCAGCTGAAGGCGTTCGGGACGTTCGCGCTCGTCGAGACGGTCGTCTTCATCGTCCTGCTGATGGTCGCGTTCGTGTACGTCTGGCGGCGAGGAGCCCTCGAATGGAGATAACGCGGGAGACGCTCGGCAACGACGCCGACGGCGAGTTCCGCGCGCGCCAGCTGCGCGCGCGCGACATGCTGCGCGGCGACCTCGAGGGCGACGACCTGGAGCGCTACGTCGAGGAGCGGGTCCTGACCACCACGCTCGAGAAGGCGGCCAACTGGGCGCGCTCGAACGCGATCTTCCCCGCCACCTTCGGGCTCGCCTGCTGCGCCATCGAGATGATGTCGCTCGTCGCCGCGCGCGTCGACGTCGCGCGCTTCGGCTTCGAGGCGTTCCGCGCCTCGCCGCGCCAGGCCGACCTGCTGATCCTCTCCGGCCGCGTCTCGATCAAGATGGCGCCGGTCGTGCGGCGCATCTACGACCAGATGCTCGAGCCGCGCTGGGTGATCGCGATGGGCGCCTGCTCGTCCTCGATGGGCGTCTTCAACAACTACGCGATCGTGCCCGCGGACAAGTTCATGCCCGTCGACGTCCACGTGCCCGGCTGCCCGCCGCGGCCGGAGGCCCTGATGCACGGGGTACTCAAGCTGCGGGCCCAGATCCAGGCCCACCCGGACGAGGGCTGGCGCTCGCGCTACGGCGGCCGCGGCACCGAGGAGGTCGTCGTCCCGCCGGCCGACGAGGACGCCGCGCACGCGGTCAACGTCTCCGGCGGCGGCAGGATGGGCACGAGTGCCTGACGCGACCGGCCTCGAGCTGATCGCGCAGGGGCTGCGCGAGAGCGACGCTGACAGCGTCCTCGACACGGTGTACTTCCGGGACCACGCCGCAGTGCTCGTGGCCCCGGCCTCCGTGCCGGCGACGCTCGCGGCGCTGCGCGAGCAGGGCTTCCGCTTCCTCGCCTCTGTGCACGGCGTCGACTACTTCCCCGAGGAGCCGCGGCTGGGCGTGCACTACGAGCTGCTCGACATGTCCGCGGTCGACCGCATCACGGTCCGCACGCGCGTGCCGATCGATGCGCCCACGGTGCCGTCGGTGACGCCCGAGTGGCCGACCGCCGACCACCAGGAGCGCGAGATCTACGACATGTTCGGCGTGATCTTCGAGGGCCATCACGACCTGCGCCGGATCCTCATGCCCGAGGACTACGAGGGCCATCCGCAGCGGCGCGACTTCCCGATGGGCGGCGAGCCGATCCTCTTCACGCACAACGAGCGCACGGTTCCGGGGTGGTGGAAGTGACCGACGTCGACACCACGCGCGGCACGCCGCGCCTCCCCTACCGCGAGATGGAGGAGTCGCACGACCTCTCCCACATCGAGCACCCCGACCACGACGAGCTGCTGACGCTCAACATCGGCCCGCACCACCCGGCCACGCACGGCGTTCTGCGCCTGCTGAGCACGCTCGAGGGCGAGATCGTGCGCGACATCAAGCCGATCATCGGCTACGTCCACACCGGCATCGAGAAGACGGCGGAGGACAAGGCGTACTGGAAGGCGATCCCCGTCGTCGAGCGCATGGACTACCTCGCGTACTACTTCAACGCGATGGCGTTCTGCGGCGCGGTCGAGACGATCCTCGACCTCGAGGTGCCGCCGCGGGCGCAGTACCTGCGCGTCATCCACCTCGAGCTCAACCGGATCATGTCCCACCTCGTGTGGCTCGGGACGAGCGCGCTGGACCTCGGGGCGATCTCGATGTTCTGGTACTGCTTCCGCGACCGCGAGCAGATCCTCGACCTGTTCGAGATGTCCTCCGGCCAGCGCATGCACACGCGCTACATCCAGGTCGGCGGCGTCTTCGAGGACATCCCGTCGGGCTTCGCCGCCAAGGTCCGGGAGTTCACGGCCGGGATGCCCGCGCGCGTGGACCAGTTCGCCGCCCTGCTCGACAAGAACGAGATCGTGCTGCAGCGGCTGCGCAACGTTGCCGCCGTCGACGAGGAGACGCTGCTCGGGCTCGGCGTCACCGGCCCGCTGCTGCGCGCGACGGGCAACCCGTGGGACCTGCGCAAGGCCGCGCCGTACTCGAGCTATGACCACTTCGACTTCAAGATCCCGGTCGGCACCATCGGCGACAACTACGACCGCTACCGCGTGCGGATGGCCGAGATGAAGGAGTCGGTGAAGATCATCGACCAGGCCCTCGACGGGCTGCCCGAGGGTCCCTACATCACCGAGAACCGCAAGTACGCGCTGCCGCCGCGCCACGAGCTGGCGACCTCGATGGAGGCGCTGATCCACCACTTCAAGCTCGTGACCGAAGGCTTCCGGGTGCCGCCGGGCGAGATCTACTACCCGATCGAGTCGCCGCGCGGCGAGCTCGGCTGCTTCATCCGCGCCGACGGCTCCTCCAAGCCGGCGCGCGTCCACATGCGCGACCCCTCGTTCGTCAACCTGCAGGCGCTCAAGCCGATGATCAAGGACCTCTATATCGCCGACCTGATCGCCACGCTGGCGATGCTCGACCCGGTCCTGGGCGGGATCGACCGCTAGTGGCCCGTCTCGTGACCATCGGCTCGAGAGGGCGTGCGGCGGGTGATCGACGTGAGTCATCTCGGGTCGATGGTTGCGGGAGGGGGCACTAGATGGCGATCGACCCGTCGCGGATCAAGCGCTTCGAGCACGGCTCGCGCGTCCCCGGCTGGGACGACGCCGTCGACCTCACGAAGGACCCGGCGGTCGTCCCCGACCCCGCGACGACGCCCGTCCCGAAGGAGCTGCGCGCCGAGATCGAGGCGCACATGGCGAAGTACCCGGACCCACGCTCGGCGTCGATCCCGGCGCTGCACGCCGTCCAGCGGTGGCACGGCTGGTGCTCGCCGACGGCGATCGAGCAGGCCGCCTGCGTGATGCGGCTGACGCCCGCGTACCTGACCGCGGTGGCGACGTTCTACGACATGTTCGACACGGTGCCCACCGGCGACAACACGATCTACGTGTGCACGAACATCTCGTGCTCGCTGCGCGGTGCCGACGACGTCTACGCGGCGATGCTCGAGGCCGCCGGCGGCGACCCGAACTTCAACGTGCGCGGCTTCGAGTGCCTGGGCGCATGCGACATCGCCCCGATGGCGTCGGTCAACGGCGAGTACGTCGGCCCGCTCACCCGTGACGACTGCAAAATCATCGTGGGCGCGTTGCGCGAGGGCCGCGAGGTGCTGCCCGAGAAGCAGCTGCGCAAGCGGCCGCTCGCCGACACGCTGCCGCTGGAGGAGTCCGGGTCGTGAAGCTGCTGTTCGAGAACTTCGACCGGCCCGGCCTCAACACGCTGGCGGTCTACGAGGACGCGGGCGGCTACAAGCAGCTGCGCAGGGCGCTGAAGCTGGAGCCCGCGGACGTGCTCGCCGAGCTGCAGGCCTCCGGTGTGCGCGGGCGCGGCGGCGCCGGCTTCGCGATGGGCAAGAAGGTCTCCTTCCTGCCCCAGGGCACGATGGACAAGTACCTCGTCTGCAACGCCGACGAGTCCGAGCCCGGCACCTTCAAGGACCGCGAGCTGCTCCAGAAGAATCCGCACCTGCTGATCGAGGGCATGATCATCGCGGCGTGGGCGGCGGGCATCAACCGCTCCTTCATCTACATCCGCGGCGAGTACCTTCACCAGGCCGACATCCTCGACGCCGCGCTCGCCGAGGCGCGCGAGGCGGGCTACATCGGCGACCGCATCCTGCGCTCGGACCACTCGCTCGACATGGTCGTCCACCGCGGCGCCGGCGCCTACATCTGCGGCGAGGAGACGGCGCTGCTCGACTCGCTCGAGGGCAAGCGCGGCAACCCGCGGCTCAAGCCGCCGTTCCCGGCACTGCAGGGCCTCTACAAGGGCCCGACGCTGATCAACAACGTCGAGACGCTGATGAACGTCCCGCACATCGTCGAGATGGGCGGCGAGGCGTACGCCAAGATCGGGACCGAGACCTCGACGGGCACGAAGGTCGTCTCGGTTTCCGGCTGCGTGCGCCGCCCCGGCAACTACGAGATCCCGCTCGGCGTGCCGTCGCGCGAGCTGATCTTCGGGCTCGCGGGCGGGCCGCCCGAGGGCCGCACGGTCAAGGCGTGGTTCCCCGGCGGCTCGAGCGCGCCGGTGCTCCCCGGCACCGACGAGATGCTCGACCTGCCCTACGACTTCGACTCACTGGCGAAGGCCGGCTCGATGCTCGGCTCGGGCGCGATCATCGTCATCGACGACTCGATCCCGATCGTCGACGTCGCGCTCAAGACGGCGAAGTTCTACCGCCACGAGTCCTGCGGCAAGTGCACGCCCTGCCGCGAGGGGACCAACTGGACGGTGAAGATGCTCGAGCGCATCGACAGCGGCGAGGCGACGCCGATGGACCTCGACATCATGGCCTCGGTCCAGGAGCAGATCATCGGGAACTGCCTGTGCGTGCTCGGCGACGCGATGGCGATGCCGATCGGCTCGATGATCAAGCACTTCCGCGAGGAGTTCGAGGCGCACATCGATATGCGCCGCGAGGAGAACGGCCTCGGCGCCGCGATCCCGCAGGTCAACCGCGGGCGCCACGCCGGCCCCGGCCCGATGCGCGAGCCCACCGGCGTCGACCCGACTGCGGTGGTGGTCTAGACCCGATGCCGCGGCCGGATACGCGGGACGTGACCTTCACGATCGACGGTCGTGAGGTCACCGCCCCGGAGAACGCCATGCTCGTCGACGGCGCCAAGTACGGCGACGTCGAGATCCCCGTCTTCTGTTACGAGCCCAAGCTCGGCCAGCCCGTCGGCGCGTGCCGCATGTGCCTGGTCGAGATCGAGGGCATCCCGAAGCTCCAGACCGCGTGCTCGACGCCGGTCAAGGACGGCATGGTCGTCCACACCCAGACCGAGCGCGTGCACGGCGCCCAGCGCGCGGTGGTCGAGTTCCTGCTCATCAACCACCCGCTCGACTGCCCGGTCTGCGACAAGGGCGGCGAGTGCCCGCTGCAGGACATCACCTACGGCTGGGGCCCCGGCACGTCGCGCTTCATCGAGCCCAAGCGGCACTTCCAGAAGCCGCTCGAGCTGTCGCCGCTGGTGGCGATCGACCGCGAGCGCTGCATCCTCTGCTACCGCTGCGTGCGCTTCTCGCAGGAGATCGCCGAGGACTACCAGCTGATCCTGCTCGAGCGCGGCGCGCACTCCTTCGTCGGGACGTTCGACGGGCATCCGTACGTCGCGCCGTTCAGCGGCAACATCGTCGAGCTGTGCCCGGTCGGCGCGCTGACGTCTCGCGCGTACCGCTTCCGCGCGCGCCCGTGGGACATCGAGGGCGCGGGCTCGATCTGCACGCTCTGCCCCGCTCAGTGCAACGTCGAGTTCACGGTCCGCGACGAGCGCGTCATGCGCGTGCTCGCCCGCGACCACGACGAGGTCGACGACGGCTGGCTGTGCGACAAGGGCCGCTACGCCTACCAGCACGTCCACGTCGACGAGCGCATCACCGAACCGCTCGTGCGCGAGGGCGAGGTGCTGATGCCCGCGAGCTGGGAGAAGGCGCTCGACGCTGCCGCGAGCGCGCTCAAGACGGCCGGCGGGCGCGCCGCCGCGCTGGCCGCTGGCGAGACCACCAACGAAGAGGCGTTCCTGCTCGCGCGGCTGTTCCGCGAGGGCCTCGGCTCGGGCCACCTCGCCTCGCGCGCCGGCGGCGAGCTGCCGCTCGACGTCGCCCGCGCGCTCGCCGATCCGGCGCTGCAGGCGAGCGTCCCGGACCTCGAGTTCGCCCACACCGTCGTGCTGCTCGAGGCCGACCCGGTCGACGATGCGCCGATCCTCGACCTGCGCATCCGCAAGGGCGTGCGCCGCCACTGCGTCCGCGTGGCCGTCGCCAGCGCCCGCCCGACCGCGCTCGACGCGCGCGCCGACGCCGTCCTGCGCACCGCGCCGACCGGCGGCGCGGCGCTGCTCGTCGCGCTCGACGCCGCGCTGGCCGGCGACATCGGCGACCTCGGCGGGGCCGCGAGCGCCGCCGGCTCGAGCGCCGACGCCGTCAGCGCCTTCGTCGAGGCGCTGACCGCGGCGGGCGCGGACATCGTGATCGTCTACGGCGAGCGCCTGCTCTCCGGCGCCGCCGGCGAGGTCGCGGCGCGCGCACTGCTCAACCTCGTCTCAAGGCTCGGCCTCGCCGGGCGCCCGGGCGCGGGCCTGCTCGAGATCCCGGCGAGCACGAACGGCCGCGGGCTGCGCGAGGCCGGCTTCGCCGGCGGTCACGGCCCGGGCTACGCGACGCTCGCCGAGCCCGGCGGCGGCGCCACCGCGATCGCGCAGGGCCTCGCCGGCGGCGATCTGCACACGCTCTACCTGCTGCACGCCGACCCGCTGCGCTCGCATCCCGACCGCGCGCTGTGGGAGCGGGCGCTGCACACCGCCCAGGCCGTGATCGCGCACGAGTCGGTGCTCACCGAGACCGTGCGCGAGCACGCGACCGTCGTCTTCCCGGCCGAGGCCTACGCCGAGAAGGAGGGCACGCTCGTGCACCCTGACGGCCGCCTGCAGCGGCTGCGGGCGGCGATCGGCCGCGCCAAGGGCGCCCGCCCCGACGGCGGGGTCCGCGCAGGCTGGCAGGTGATCGCGGACGTCGCGGCGCGCGCCGGGCACGACCTCGGCGTCGCGGCCGGCCCGATGGCGTCGCGCCAGCTGTTCGAGGCCGTCCCCTTCTACGCGGGCCTGACGCTCGACGCGATCGGCGGCCGCGGCGTGCGCTGGCCGGCGCACGAGGCGGCCGCGCGCTTCGAGGTCGAGCCGTGGCAGCCGGTCGAGCTCAAGATCCCGCGGGCCGCGCGCGCGCCGCGCGCCGCGAAGGGCGCGCTGCGCCTCGGCACCTACCGCTCGCTCTGGAGCTCCAAGGAGGTCGACGTCTCGCCGGCGCTGCAGTTCCTGCGCCCGCAGCAGGTCGTCGAGCTCTCCCCGCGCGACGCAGAGCGCCTCGGCGTCGGCGAGGGCGACCGCGTCGAGCTCGGGTCCAATGGCACGCGCGTGCGCGGCCCGGTGCGCCTGCGCGACGCGGTTCCGCGCGGCTCGGTCTTCATCGCCGCGGGCACCGCCGACGAGCCGTCCAACGCGCTCACCGACGCGCTCGTGGAGATCCACCGCGTCGGCGGCCCGGAGATCGGAGCGGGCGCCGTCGCGACGCAGGTCGCGCCCGCGATCGAGGGCCGCGCCGAGGCGCAGCCGTCGGCGCCGCTCGAGATCCCGCCCACGGGCCCGGGCCAGTCGGGGCACGGCGCGTGAGCGTCGTCGCCGAGGTCGGCTACTTCGAGCCCTGGTGGATCCAGCTGCTCAAGGGCGTCGCGATCTTCGCGGTCGTCTTCCAGCTCGTGCCGGTGATCCTGGTCATAGAGCGCAAGCTGCTCGGGCGCTTCCAGCACCGCTACGGCCCCAACCGCGTCGGGCCGTTCGGGATCCTCCAGCCGATGGCCGACATCGGCAAGCTCGTGTTCAAGGAGCAGTTCCGCCCGCGCACCTCGATCGGCTGGCTGTTCGCGATCGCCCCCGCGATCTCGATGATGACCGCGGTGGCGACGATCGCCGTGATCCCGTTCTCGGACACCGTCGACATCTTCGGAACCCAGGTCGGCCTTTACGGCATCGACACGAACATCGGCATCCTGTACGCGTTCGCGTTCGGCGGCATCGCGTTCTACGGGCTGATGCTGGGCGGCTGGGCGTCGGGCTCGAAGTACTCCTTCCTCGGGTCGATGCGCGCCGCCGCGCAGCTGATCTCCTACGAGGTCTCCCAGGGCCTCGCGATCATCGGCGTGATCATGCAGGCGGGCACGCTGTCGCTGACCCAGATCGTCGGCAAGCAGGACGGCCACCTCTGGTACGTGATCCCGCAGTTCGTCGGCTTCCTGATCTTCATGGTCGCGGCCTTCGCCGAGACCAACCGCCCGCCGTTCGACCTCGCCGAGGCCGACGCCGAGCTCGTCGGCGGCTACAACACGGAGTACGGCGGCGGGCGCTTCGCCGCCTACTTCGCGGCCGAGTACCTCAACGTGCTCGTCGTCTCCGGTCTCACGGTGACGCTCTTCCTCGGCGGCTGGAACATCCCCTTCGTCAACCCGCCGACCTGGGTCGACCCGATCGTCGTGCTGGTGAAGATGATCGTCTTCTCCTGCTTCTTCATCTGGGTGCGCGCGACGCTCCCGCGGCTGCGCTACGACCAGCTGATGTCCTTCGGCTGGAAGATCCTGCTGCCGCTGGCCACCCTCAACGCCCTCGTAACCGCGATCCTGGTGGTGACCACCTGATGTCCTCCTGGAGCCCAGGCGACGACGCCGTCGCCGTCCAGCGCGGTCCCAGCCCCGGTGGCGCGGGCGGCGCCTACCGCGCCTTCGGCGAGACCCTGCGCGGTCTCAAGACCACCTTCGCGCGGCTCGTCGAGGGCCCGATGGTCTACCAGTACCCGGAGGAGAAGGTCCCGGTCTACCCGCGCTTCCGCGGCCGCCACAAGCTCCACCGCTTCGAGGACACTGGCCTCGAGAAGTGCGTCGGCTGCTCGCTGTGCGCGGCCGCCTGCCCGGCCGACTGCATCCGCGTCGTCGCAGCGGAGAACACGCCGGAGAACCGCGTCTCCGCCGGCGAGCGCTACGCCGCGGTCTACGAGATCAACCTCTCCCGCTGCATCTTCTGCGGCTACTGCGAGGTCGCGTGCCCGTTCGACGCGATCACGATGGGCCACGATTACGAGATGTCGGACTACAACCGCTCCGACCTCATCTTCACCAAGGAGATGCTGCTCGCCGAACCGCTCGACCGCACCCCGCTGCGAACCACGGGCGAGTAGTGGCGACGCGGCACTAAGATCGCGCGCGCTCATGGCCGAGGTCATCTTCTTCTTCGCTGCGATCGTCGCCCTCGGGGGGGCGCTCGGCACGGTCGTCCTGCGCAACCCCTTCTACTCGGTGCTCGCCCTGGTGAGCCACCTGCTCGGCCTCGCCGCGCTCTTCCTGCTGCTGCGGGCGGAGTTCGTCGCCGCGGCGCAGGTGATCGTCTACGCGGGCGCGGTGATGGTGCTCTACGTCTTCGTCGTCGCCTACGTCGGCGGCCAGGACCGTCCGCTGAGCCCGCGCCACGGGCCGGGCATGCGGGCGATCGCGCTGTTGTTCTCGGGCGCGCTCCTGGTCGAGATCGGCATCGCCGTCCTCGGCTCGGGCCTGAGCGTCCTCGACGAAGAGGGCACCGGCTTCTTCCCCGGCTTCGGCTCGCCCCGGGAGATCGGGAGGCTGTTCCTGACCAAGTTCCTGCTCGCGTTCGAGATCGCCTCGCTGCTGCTGCTGGTCGCCGCGGTCGGGGCGGTCATCCTCGCCCGCCGCCGCTCCGGGCTCGACGACCCGCGCGAGCTTTCGGTCGCCGATCTGCTGCGCTCGCCGGAGTCCGGCACGATCGCGGACGCCGAGCGCGGCTCGCTCCAGGAGGCGGCCGGGCCGCCCGGGAGATAGCGATGTCGATCACCTGGTACCTCTGCGTCTCCGCGATCGTGTTCTGCACCGGCGTCGGCGGCGTCCTGACCCGCAAGAACCCGCTCGTCGTGCTGCTCTCCCTCGAGCTGATGCTCAACGCCGCCAACCTCGCGCTGGTCGCCTTCGCGCGCGCGCACGGGAACGAGGAGGGTCAGATCTTCGCCCTCATCGTCGTGGTCGTGGCGGCCTGCGAGGTCGCCGTCGGGCTGGGCCTGATCGTCGCGCTCTACCGGCGGCGGCTGCCGATCGACGTCGACGAGCTGCGGGAACTTCAAGGATGACGCCGCCGGTCCGGTTCGACAGAGACGACCGTGCTCAGACCAGCACGCGGAGCAGGGGCTAGATGTGGCGACCTTCGGCTGGCTGATCCTGCTGTGCCCGCTCGTGGGCTGCGTCGTGATCTCGCTCGGGTTCACGGTGTGGCCCGGCCGGACGCCGGGCTGGATCGGGACGCTCGCGATCGCGGGCTCGTTCGCGGCCTCGATCGGCGCGCTGATCACGCTCCAGGGCCGCGGCGCGGAGGAGCGCCAGGTCGTCTCGGTGGCGTGGGACTACGCGCGCACGTCCGGCGTCGACGCGCAGCTCTCGCTGCTCCTTGACCCGCTCTCGATCTTCATGGCGCTCGTCGTCTCGGGCGTCTCGACGCTGATCCACCTCTACTCCGTCTCCTATATGGGGTCGGATCGCGGCTACACGCGCTTCTTCGCCTACCTGAACTTCTTCGTCTTCTCCATGCTGCTTCTGGTCCTGGCCGGCAACTTCGTGGTGCTGATCGTGGGCTGGGCGTTCGTCGGCGCCGCGTCGTACCTGCTGATCTCCTTCTGGTACCGGCGCACGACGGCGACACGAGCGGGGATCAAGGCGTTCGTCATCAACGTCGTCGGCGACGTCGGGCTCGTGCTCGGCACGTACTTCATCTTCAAAGGCACCGGTACGCTCGACTTCCTGCAGACCTTCCACTCGGTGGGCGAGGCGTTCTCGCGCAACGACGGCGACCTCGTGGCCGGCTGCATCGGTCTGCTGGTGGGCGCGTTCGCGAAGTCCGCCCAGGTGCCGCTGCATACCTGGCTGCCCGACGCGATGGAGGGCCCGACGCCCGTCTCGGCGCTGATCCACGCCGCCACGATGGTGACCGCGGGCGTCTACCTGATCGCCCGCATGCACCCGCTCTTCGAGCAAGCTCCGGCAGCCGCCGACGTCGGCGCGATCGTCGGCTGCGCGACGCTCGTGATCGCGGCCACGATCGGTCTCGTCGTCACCGACCTCAAACGCGTGATCGCGTACTCGACGATGTCCCAGATCGGCTACATGGTCATGGCCGTCTCGAGCGCCGCGTACACCGCCGGCCTCTTCCACCTGATGACGCACGCGTTCTTCAAGGCGCTGCTCTTCATGTCGGCCGGCTCCGTGATCGCCGCGATGGCCGGCAACCAGAACCTCGACGAGATGGGCGGCTTCCGCCGCGCGATGCCGTTCACGTTCGCCTGCATGATGATCGGCGGCCTGGCGCTCTCCGGCGTCCCGCCGTTCTCGGGCTTCTTCTCCAAGGACGACATCCTCGCCTTCGTCGCCGCGCGCGGCGACTGGCACGTCGTGCTCGCGGTGCTCGGCTTCATCGGCTCGCTGCTGACCGCGATCTACACGTTCCGGATGATCTTCAGGACGTTCTGGGGCGAGCCGGTCGAGCCCGCCCGCGTGCTGGCGACCACCGGCCACGTCTACCACGCGCCGGAGCACACCAACCCGGCGACGGGCGAGGTCGAGGACACCGATGTCGGCTTCCCCGGCCCCGACCACCACATCGCCGAGCACGAAGGCTCGATGAAGCTCGCGATGGGCGGGCTGTCCGTGCTCGCGATCGTCGGCGGGCTCCTGCAGATCCCGAAGGTCACCCACGTGCTCGACCGGTTCCTCGAGCCGACGTTCGCCGACTCACGCTTCAAGACGCTCGAGCCGTCGGACGGGCTGACCGCGCTCGGCCTCGTGACCGGGACGGTGCTCTCCCTCGCCGGCATTGCGCTCGCCTACCACCTGTGGGTGCGCAGGCCGGACGCGCCGGGCTCGCTGCGCGCGCATCTGTCCGGGCTGCACCAGGTGTTCGTGAACAAGTGGTATTTCGACGAGCTCATCAACACGATCGTCGTGCGGCCGTTCTCGTGGTTCGGGCGCTTCGGCCGCAACACGTTCGAGCGGCTGGTGATCTCGGGGCTGTTCGTCGGCGGTACCTCGGGCGCCGTGCGGGCGGGCTCGGCCGCGGTGCGCGCGGCCCAGTCCGGCTACCTGCGCTACTACGCCGCGCTGCTGCTGCTCGGGCTCACGGCGCTCGGGCTCTACTTCCTGCTGGCGGGGAGCTGAGCCGATGACCATCCACCTCTCCATCCTGCTGTTCTGGCCGCTCGCGCTGGCGTTGCTCGGCACGACGATCGGCCGCCGCTTCGCGCCCGCCTTCGGGGTGCTCGGCACGGTGGTCCCACTCCTGTACGCGATCCTGCTGATCGCCGACTTCGACAGCGGCGCCCGCGGCCTGCAGTACGTCACCGACGACACGTGGATCAAGACGCTCGGGATCCGCTACAAGCTCGGCGTCGACGGCCTCAACCTGTGGCTGGTCGCGCTGACCGCGCTGCTGTTCGCGGCGGCGGCGCTGTGGGTGTTCCTGCGCCCGGTCGCGCGCCCGCGCCTGTTCACGTTCCACCTCGCGCTCGCCGAGACCGCGGTGCTCGGCGCGTTCCTCGCGCAGGACCTCGCGCTCTTCGTCCTCTTCTTCGACCTGATGCTGGTGCCGTTCTACTTCCTCGTCGGGCAGTGGGGCGCGGGCAGGCGGGAGGACGTCGTGGCGGCGACCTACAAGCTGATCATCTACACGCTCGTCGGCTCGCTGCTGATGCTGGCCGGCGCGGTCGCGACGGCGGTGCTCTCGGCCGACGGCGGCACGGTGTCGTTCGTGCTCTCCGACCTCGCGAAGGCCGACCTCGGCGACTCGACACAGCGCTGGATCTTCGTCACCTTCGCGCTCGCGTTCCTGATCAAGATGCCGACGTTCCCGTTCCACGGCTGGATGCCGGACGCCTACCGCACGATGCCGCTCCCGGCGCTGGCGATCTTCTCCGGGGTGCTCTCGAAGGTCGCCGCCTACGGCTTCCTGCGCATCGTGCTGCCGCTCTTCCCGGCCGCCGCGCAGGACTACCAGACGCTGATCCTCGTGCTCGCGCTGTGCTCGATCGTCTACGGCTCGGCGCAGGCGTTCACGCAGACCAACACGCGGCTCGTGCTGGGCTACTCGTCCGTCGCGCAGCTCGGCTTCATCGTGCTCGGCATCTTCGCGTTCGACCCCGAGGGCCGCGGCGGGCAGGGCGCGGTGCTGCAGATGGTGAACCACGGGCTCGTCGTCGCGCCGCTGTTCTTCATCATCGCGCTGCTCGCCGAGCGCGCGGGCGGGAGCGAGGACATCCGCGACATGGGCGGCCTCGCGTTCCGCGCTCCCGTGCTCGCGTCGCTGTTCCTGATCGCCGCGCTCGCCACGCTCGCGATGCCGGGCTCCGCCAACTTCGCCGGCGAGTTCCTGATCCTGCTGGGCCTGTTCCAGACCAAGCTCGCGATGGCGGTGATCGCGTTCAGCGGCGTCGCGATGGCCTCGGTCTACATGCTGCGGATGTACATCCGCACGATGCACAACCGCTCCGGTGAGCGCACGATGTCGCGCGAGCTCACGGTCGGCGACGCGCTCGTGATCGTCCCGCTCGTGCTCGCCGTCCTCGCGTTCGCGCTCTATCCGCAGGGCGCACTGAGCGACTCCGAGCCGGCCGTCAAGGCCTCCATCCAGGAGGTGGTGCGATGAAGGGTCCGCACATCGACTGGGCGGCGCTCTCGCCGCTGGTCGCGCTCACCGCGGGCGCCTGCGTCGTGCTGCTGGGCGGGCTGCTGCGGCCCGCCTTCGTGCGCCGCGCGCTCGTCCCGGGCGTCACGGGACTGACGCTCGGCGTCGCCGTCGGGCTCGCAGTGTGGCAGTGGGGCGAGAACAAGACGGTGGTCGCGGGCGCGATCGCGATCGACGACCTCACGCTCTCGCTGCTGATGATCTTCGCGGTCGGCGCGACGGCCGCGGTGATGCTGTCGGCGCGCTCGCTGGCCGCGGCGGAGGCGGGCCACGGCGAGTACCACGCGCTGCTGCTGCTCGCCGTGCTGGGGATGGTCGTGCTCGCGGGCGCCGTCAACCTCGTGACGCTGTTCATCGGCTTCGAGCTGCTCTCGATCCCGCTCTACGTGCTGTGCGCGACCGAGCTGCGGCGCGAGCACTCGCTCGAGTCCGGCCTCAAGTACCTGATCATCGGCTCGCTCGGATCGGCCGTGTTGCTCTACGGGCTCGCGCTGCTCTACGGCGCGACGGGCTCGACCGACTTCGCCACGATCGCGTCCTCGGTCGGTGACGTGCGCGACGACCCGCTCTTCCTGACCTCGCTCGCGCTGATCGTGACCGGCCTCGCGTTCAAGGCCTCGGTCGCCCCGTTCCACCAGTGGACGCCGGACGTCTACGAGGGCGCGCCGACGCCGATCACCGCGTTCATGGCCGTCGCGACCAAGGCGGCGGCGTTCGGGATCCTGCTGCGGCTGTTCGACACCGCGCTGATCGGCGCGGCGCGCGACTGGGCGCCGGCGCTCGCCGTCCTCGCGGTGACGACGATCGTGATCGGCAACGTCGGCGCGATCGGGCAGTCCTCGCTCAAGCGCATGCTCGCCTACTCCTCGGTCGCGCAGGCGGGCTACATGCTCGCCGGCGTCGTGGTGTCGACGCGGCTCGGCGTCTCGGCCGTCGTCTTCTACCTGTTCGCCTACACCGTGATGAACCTCGCCGCGTTCGCGGTCGTGGTCGCGCGCGAGCGCGAGACCCCCTACGGGGACGACCTGCGCTCGCTGCACGGCCTCGGCGCCGACCGCCCGTGGCTGGCGTGGCCGATGACGATCGCGATGCTCTCGCTCGCGGGCTTCCCGGCCACCGCGGGCTTCTTCGGGAAGATCTACCTGATCGACGCGGCCGTGGACAACGACTACGCGTTCCTCGGCGTGGCGATCGTGCTCGGCTCGGCGCTCTCGCTCGCCTACTACCTGCGCGTCGTCGCCGCGGTGTGGCTGGCGGCGCCCGCCGTCTCGCACGCGCCCGCGCCGCTCGTGGCACCCGGCGGGCGCCCGGCGATCGCGGGCGGATCGGCGGACGCCGACGCGGAGGAGCCCGGAGCGGTCGCCATGAGCGGTCGCGGCGGCCGCCAGCTCGAGGTCGGCATCGTCGCGGTCGTGTTCGCCGCGGCGACGATCGCGATGGGGATCTATCCCGGCCCGCTGCTCGACGTCGCGCGCGATGCGGGCGCGGCGCTCACGCAACTGCTCTAGGCGCCGCGCCAGCCATCCGAAGTATGCGGGGCTCGGGGGGCGAGACCGCTCGGCTCGGGACCTGTGGGATGCGCTGTGTCTCCCCCACGCCCCGTCGCCGGCCAGGCCTCCGCCGAGTACGTCGCCCTCCTCGCAGTGGTGGTCGCCGTGTTCGCGGGGGCCGCGGCGGTCGGGTCGCCGCCCGCGCTCGCGGTCAGGCTGGCGAGTGCGGTGCGGCACGGGATCTGCCTCGTGGCCGGCGGCGTCTGCACTCCGCGCGAGGCGCGCGCGGCGGGGCTCGCGCCCTGCCTCGTCCGCGCGCGCACGGACCGCCAGCGGCTCGGCGGCCGGCTGCTCCTGGTGCGGCTCGGTCGCACCGACGCGCTGCTCGTCGAGCGCCGCTCGGACGGCTCGGCCGCGGTCTCCTTCACCGACGGCGAGAGCGCCGGTGGGATCGCCGGGGTCGGCCTCCGGCTGCCGGGCGGGACGCGGTTCGGCGCCGACTACGGCGGCGGTCTGCAGTTCACGTCCGGGAGCACGTGGGAATTCCCGGACTTCACGGCGGCGGCGCGCTTCGTGCGCCGCTGGGCGCCGCGGGAGTCTCTGCGCGGCGAGGCGGGCGGGCTGCTGCGCGGCGCGTGCCCGTTCTGCCACCGCCATCGAACGCCGCGGATGCCCCAGGCCGACGCGACCTACATCGAGGGCGGGGCGTACGGGGAGCTCGCCGCGGCGCTGCGCGGCCCCGGGATCAAGGGCGCGATCGCCGGCGGCGAGGAGGAGGGCGAGGTCGGCGCGGTCTTCGGCCGCCGGCTCGGCCGCGACGGGCGCGAGACGTGGTACGACCGCATCGACGGCGAGAGCCTGGGGCGGCTCGGCGCCCTGCTCGGCGCGGTCGAGGCGCGCTCGGCAGGCGCGGGGTCGCTCGAAGTCACGTTCGATCACGACCGGCCAATCGAGCTGCGCCTGCGTGCGGCGGTGCGCTGGCAGGGCGACCTCGAGCTGCCGCAGGCCGCGGCCACGGTCCGCGACGTCGCCGCGCGCCTGCGCGGCGCTCCCACCCAACCCGGCGGTGTCGGCCGCCGCCTCGAGGCGGAGGTCTCGCTCGACCTGACCGATCCGCGGAACCGCCGCGCGCTCGTCGGCGTGGCGGACGTGATGCGGCTGCGGGTCGCCCCACGCGACTGGGACGACCGGTTGCGCGCGCTGGCGGCGCGGCTGGACGCGGACGGCGGCGTCGACGTGCGCCTGCTGCGCGTCGGCGTCGACGAGCGCGACCTCGGCGCGGAGGCGGCTCTCGGCGTCGGCGTCGGCGGCGCCTACCGCCGCACGCGGGAGGTACGCGACCTGGTGCGCGCCTGGTCGCTGCAGCCCGGCGGCGGCATGCGCGAACGGGAGGACTGTGTCAGGACGTAACCAATCGCCGGCTCCAGCGCGCCGTGGCGCTGCTGCCGCGGCTGCTGGAGGGCCTGCACCTCGGCGATCGCGCCCACCCGCGCGGCGCCTAGTAGCGCAGATCCGAGGAGGGCCGGGGGTGCACACCCGGCCCGACCGGAGACTGCGGGGAGTACGCTCCGCGGATGACGCGCGCGACGCTCCGCCGCCTGCGATACCTGGGACCGCTCATCGTCGCCATCGCGTGCCTGGTCGTCGCCTACTACGTCCCGCCGTGGGTGACCTACGTCCTGGTCATCGCGTCGTTCGGGCTGCTGTTCGAGGCCGGCACCGCGTGGTTCGCGCGCGCGGGCGGCACCGGTGGCCTCAAGGACTTCAGGCAGTAGCGGGTCCGGGAATGCCCGAGCTCCAGGTGATCGCCCGCCACACCATGAAGGAGGGCGAGGAAGAGGCGGTCCTCGCGCTGCTGCCGAAGCTCATCGCAGCCGCCCGCACCGAGCCGGGCTGCGTCGCCTTCGACGCCTACCGCCAGATCGACGACGCCCGCACCTACGTCCTGCTGGAGCGCTACGCATCGCGGCAGGCCTTCGCCATCCACCGCGAGACCGCGCACTTCAAGGACCTGGTCCTCGGCCAGATCGCTCCGCGCCTCGAGAACCGCGTGGTCGAGGCGTTCGACGTCGCCGACGGCGAGTCGTGACCGCGGCCGCCTAGGCCGGACTGCAATCAAACGTCACGTCAGCCCCCGGCGCTACTGTCAGCCGCCCGATGCGCTACCCCTCCGACGACCTCAGCGACGCCGAGCGCGCCCGCCTCGCGCCCCATTTCACGGACCTCGACGGGCCGGTCTTCGCGCTCACGAACCTCCCCGAAACGGTCAAGGGCGCGCTGTTCGCGCGCTATTCGCGCTACCCCGGCACGCTGCGTCGGCTCTTCCTCGACGAGTTCGCCGACTCCCTCCCCGAGTCCGGCAGCGCGTACGACGGCGACGAGGGCAAGCGCGCCGCGGAGCTCTACGAGCGCATCTTCGTCGGCTACGGCGACGACTCGGTCGCCCAGCTCGGCGGCGCCCACGTCGCGTGCGAATGGACCTCGAACATCCTCACCAAGATCCTCCAGCGCCCGCGCCTGGGCGCCTATCTCGAGCAGTCCACGCGCTACATCGCCTACGACGCGCCGATGCCCGGCGGCGGCTGCCGCTACTACCGCGACCCGGCGCTCGGGCCGCAGTACGAGGCGGCGATGGACTCGCTGTTCGGCGCCTACGCGGAGGCGCTGCCGATCGTGCGCGCGTGGGCCGACGAGACGTTCCCGCGCGCCGACGGCGAGCCGGACGCCGCGCGCCGCCGCGCGGTCAACGCCAAGGCCTACGACCTGCTGCGCGGCCTGCTGCCGGCGGCCTCGCTCTCGCACATGGGGATCTACGCGACGGGCCAGGCCTACGAGCAGCTGATCCTCCACCTGCTCGGCCACCCCCTGCCCGAGGCGCGGCACTACGGCGGGCTGATCCTCGACGCGATCAAGGCCGTGATGCCGAGCTTCGTCGCGCGCGTCGAGCGGCCCGAGCGCGGCGGCGAGTGGGTGCGCCATCTCGAGCGCCGGCGCGAGGCCGGCGAGCGCTGGGCGGCGCGGCTCGGGCTCGACCGCGCCGAGGCCGGCGAGGACCGTCCGTCGGTGCGCCTGCTGCACGTCGACGGCGACGAGGACCTGCTGCTCGCCGCGCTGCTGTTCGAGGCCGCCGGGGTCAGCGAGGAGCGCACGCGCGACGAGGTCGCGCGGCTGTCGAAGGCCGACCGCGCCCAGCTGCTCTCGGACCTCGTCGGCGAGCGCGCGAACCGCCGCCACCGGCCGGGCCGCGGCTTCGAGGCGTTGCGCTACCGCTTCGAGATCGTCTCCGACTACGGCGCGTTCCGCGACCTCCAGCGCCACCGCATGCTCACCGTCCAGTGGCAGGGCCTCACGCCCGAACTCGGCGCCGGCGTGCCCGGCGAGGTCGTCGAGGCCGGCGCCGGCGACCTCTACGCCCGCGCGCTCGAGTGCTCGGAGGAGGAGCACGAGCGCCTCGCCGCGGCCGGCCTGCGCGACGCCGCGCCGTACGCGCTCTGCCTCGGCTTCCGCATCCGCTACATCCTCGACATGAACGCGCGCGAGGCGATGCACACGATCGAGCTGCGCTCCGGCCGCGAGGGCCACCCGAGCTACCGCGCCGTCGCGCACGAGATGCACGCGCAGATCGCCGGCGTCCATCCCGCGGTCGCCGCGGCGATGACGCACGTGGACACGAGCACAGAGCCCCGCCTCGAGCGGATCCTGTCCGAGATGCGGACGGAGCGCCGGGCGCTCGGCTCCGCGGGCTAGCTTTCCGGCTGCGAGTCAAGTTGGCGATGGTCGTAGAGGTGCTCGCCGCGGTCGGTGATCGCGGTGTTTGCGTGGATCGGTGCTGCGGGCGCGGCGGTGGGTGCCGGTCAGGTCGGCAGGCTGATGAGGCGCCGTCG